>PVWD01000026.1 GCA_003003615.1 filamentous cyanobacterium CCP2
GCACAATTTGCTTTGAATCGATCGGATACTCTACCAAAAGAGATATATCCTTGAAAACATCGCTTAAATTGTTAAGCATAATACAAAAATATGTTAAATAGCCTTGACTATTGCTAAGCAGTTTAATAAGTTGAAGAGCAACACTTAACTTTAACCGATCGCTTTGCCAGAGTGCAGTGAGTTAAAGTGTGGCGTGCTAGAGTGCAGCAGGTGTAAAAATCGCAAGTTTGATGACGATCAGTTGATAGCTGATTAACTCATCAATACTAGTGTTCAATCGAGTTCCCTAAAGTTGTGTTTGTTCGTTGCCCTGAGTCCAATGTGTTTTTACAGGGATACTGAGAGGAAAATTTACATTGGATGATTTTTTAGACAATTTTGCAAAAACGTATCTAAAAGATTTGTGATGGTCAATACTCGCAGTTTGAAAAAAGCTGTGATAGGTTTGGCTTGCACATGAGTGATTTAGTCTTCTTCTTAAAAAGAAAAATTATTGGACACTTCATCAATAGAAGTCATTCAATATGCTAGGTTTCAGTTAAATGAAATCAAACTTGCGGTTAAATCAACGTTGTGTGGCGTGATTTGCCCCTGCTCAGGAGTTTTACGTTTCATCGAATATTTGTCAGCCAGCTTAACTGACCATAAGCAAAGCCAAGGGTAAATCAGGTTTGTAGCGAGTAATCAAATTGTGGCGCGGAAAAATCATTAGCGAAAAACTTGGCGCGAAGCTCACCTGTACAACGAGCATTACTCGCTAATTTGGTCAAAACTGTACCAATAAAATAGCCAGCTTGTCGGTCGGTTGCATTTATCTCCGTTACCCCAAGAGGCAACAGAATGAGCATTAATGTCGGCATCCCCCAAGGCCCTCAGAATCATAATTCAGTGAGCGAACCGCTTGTTCAAATTCCCCTTTCAAAGCTGTTTGCATCTGCTCAAATTGTGCAGGAGGAACACCTTGATCTGCCCCCGCTAGAAATGCAGAGCTTTCGCTTGGGAGATGAAATCTTACTGAGTCATTCAACCACTTCGCTCTGTAAAGAATTGTCAGACGATCGCGCAGAAAGTTCCGTTCACGATAAACATATTCCGTCTGATTTCTATTTAATTTGCCAGGGAAGAGTCCGGTTACTGTGCCAAAACATTCAACCCCGTGAGGTGACAGCAGCCTTACTAGAAGATGGAGAGGCGTTTGGTGCAGATGCACTCCTCAATCAAACTTCATTACCCTATCGAGCTGTCGCTGCAAGTCCTGTGCAAGTTGCTCGCTTTTCAGTAGATGAATTCATCTCGCTGTTAGATAAATTACCCGCACTGCGAAATTATCTGGAATGGCAGGCGAACCTGCGAGAACGCCTAATTTTCTTTAAAACCCACACGGCTTTAAGAACGCTCTCTAGCCATCAACTTCAATACTTTGTTGCTGAGTTGGTTGAGGAAAAAATTCCCCCTGGAAAATTTACATCTGAATATTCATCTAACCCCGCAGAACACAATCCCACAGAACCCGTCGGAGAACGGATTTGGCTGCGTCAAGGTGATCTTTGCTGTAATACTCAACCGATCGCCATTGGTGAGAGTTGGGGATATCCTGATGAACCACCAACGGATTGGGTTGCCCACAGTGAGTTGCGGCTTTATAAGCTGTCGGCCAAGCACTGGGAGATGGTACAAGCCATGCTGCCGTCGGATCACGCTGTCCAAACTTCTGCCCCTACTGGACAGGCAACACCCCCCAACGGGCAAAATCCCCCTGGACGGACTCGATCGCGAGGACAAGTTATTTATCAACCCCTCCCCACTCAACGGGCTTCAACCCCCCTTCACCTCGTCTCAGAGCCATCTTCTCCGGCATTCACCGCAACTGAAACTTCGATCGTTTTTCCCAAACCTGTTCGTCGCCATTTGCTAGATGCCTTCAGTCGCTATCCCTGGGTGGAGCAGCAAAGCTCATCCGACTGTGGGGCCGCCTGTTTAGCAATGATTACGCGCTACTGGGGTAAACAAATTCCTTTACACATTCTCAGGGAGCAAGCCAACGTGGGGCGATCGGGGGCATCGCTCAAAAGTTTGGCAAAAGCATCTGAACTGCTGGGGTATCAGGCCCGCCCGGTACGAGCCAGCCTAAACCGCATGGCAGAACAGCCGAATCCCTGGATCGCCCATTGGGATGGCAATCACTACGTTGTGGTGTACAAAGTGACCGATCGACGGGTAATGGTTGGTGATCCGGCATTGGGGCGGCAATCTCTTTCGAGAGAAGAATTTCAAACGCACTGGACGGGCTATGCGCTGCTGCTTGATCCAACCACGCGCTTGCAAAGCACGGAAGTTAAACAAACTTCTCTCACTCGATACATGGGGGCATTGTTGCCCTACCGTTCAGTAATTTGGCAGATTTTGGTATTCTCCATTCTGATCCAAATCTTTGGGCTGGTTACACCCCTATTCACGCAGATTATTCTCGATCGCGTGGTGGTGCAAAGAAGCTTAAGTACTCTCAATATTTTTGCGATCGGGCTGCTGTTATTTGGGGTATGGAGTATTGGGCTGACTGCCGTTCGTCAATATCTTTTAAGCTACTTCTCAAATCGGCTGGATTTGACGCTAATCAGTGCTTTTGTGAGCCATACCCTGACGTTGCCGTTGAAATTCTTTGAATCGCGTCGCGTTGGGGATATTATTACGCGGGTGCAGGAAAACCAAAAAATTCAGCGGTTTTTGATTCAGCAAGTGGTGCTGGCATGGTTAGGCTTTGTGACCGGGTTTGTGTACCTGGGGCTAATGCTGTATTACAACTGGAGACTAACGCTGCTAGTTTTATTGCTCATTCCACCGATCGTGATTTTGACTTTAGGTGCTACGCCTTTTCTGCGACACATTTCAAGGCAAATTTTTAAGGAGGTTGCCGATCAAAACTCGGTGTTAGTGGAAATGCTAACGGGAGTGGCCACGATTAAATCCGTTGCAGCAGAACAAGAATTGCGCTGGCGATGGGAAGATCACCTGACGCGCCAGTTAAATATGCAGTTTAAGGGGCAGAAGTTTGCGATCGGACTTCAATCTGCCAGTGGTTTAGTCAACTCGATCGGCGGCACGCTGCTGCTCTGGTATGGGGCAACGTTGGTAATTCAAGAGCAATTAACCATTGGGCAGTTTGTTGCATTCAATATGATGGTGGGCTACGTCATCAGTCCTGTCATCGCCCTCGCCAATTTGTGGGATGAACTTCAAGAAGTTTTGATTTCCGTGGAGCGCTTGAATGATGTTTTTGAGGCTAAGCCTGAAGAGACTGCCCAGGAACATCTGTTGAGTTTGCCACCGATCGTTGGCAGGGTGGAGTTTGAGGATGTCACTTTCCGCTATGACGAGGACAGCGACCAAAACACCTTACAAAACATCTCCTTTAAGGTGGAACCTGGACAGACGATCGCAATTGTGGGCCGCAGTGGGTCAGGTAAAAGCACCTTAGTGAAGCTGATTCAGGGGTTATACCATCCTACTCAGGGGCGAGTCTACGTGGATGGACACGATATACGCCATGTTTCACCCCAGTCCCTTCGATCGCAACTTGGGGTTGTGCCGCAAGAGTGTTTTCTATTTTCTGGCACCATTACCGAAAACATTACCCTGCATCGCCCAGACTACTCACTTGAGGAGGTTGTAGAAGTCGCGAAGCTGGCAGAAGCCCATACGTTCGTTCAATCCATGCCTTTAGGCTACAACACAAAAGTTGGGGAACACGGCTCTTCCCTATCTGGAGGACAGCGGCAGCGAATTGCGATCGCACGGGCATTATTAGGCAGCCCCCGCATTTTAGTATTGGATGAAGCAACGAGTTCGTTAGACACGGAATCTGAACGACGTTTTCAGCACAACTTAGCCCAAATCAGCCGCGATCGAACCACGTTTATCATCGCACACCGGCTTTCCACCGTTCGGAATGCAGATTGCATTTTGGTTATTGATCGGGGCATTTTGGTGGAGCAAGGCAATCACCAAGCATTGATGGCTCAACAAGGACTTTACTATCACTTGGCTCAACAGCAGCTTAGTCTCTAGAGTTTGAAGCAGTAGGCGATCGCTAAGAATAACAGGAGATTACAGTATTCTTTATCACCGATTTCCTACTGCTATTTTATACAGCTACTAATAAGTTCTATCTTTAGAGGTATGTAATAGAATCCTTTATTAGAAAAGCTTAAATATCCCTATAAAGTGAGCTAAATTTTCTAATTATGCTTGCTCAAAATTTAATAAAAATATTGCAATAAACATCATGCTTGTTTCATGACTATCTATAGATAGATAGTCAGAAAGACGATTGTTTAAAGTTATATATTTCGCGATCGAGTCAAAAGCAATCGTAAACGGAAATGCTTGACCATCAAAGAGTCTGGCTTGTTTATCCTTGTTCATCGCTTGCTTGATAAAGTTTTGATGAAGATGATCATTTAATCCTCGTAAAGTGAGGTTCGTGCGATTTCATAGAAGATAGAAACAGCAGTTTTCTGAAGCGTAGGATCAAAGTTTTAGTGCAGTCTTAATAGGAACGAGAGAATTAAATAAAAATTGCCAATTTGGCAGCTTCAGAAATAGGCAAAAACTAATATAAATATATTGACGGAGGTACGTTTAAAGTTCGTTTTTGACAAATTGCTTTTATCAAGAATAAGAAAAACCAATCATTGTCCAATTCGATCGATTAGCTGATTCAATCCCTGTTTTTCCGTTTGTTTAAAGCATCGTTTTACCAAAGCATTGTCTCAAGCAGTAACGATTCAGGGATTGTTTGTTCGCATCTGTCCAAGCATCATCGTCAATGCTGATGTTGCATCTACCCAAACTTACAAAATCCATGTTCACAAACATACCAGTCAAGCCCCCTACTGATATGACTTGCAATTGCCTGTTAGCGAGCTAGTCTTCCTCCATTTGTTTTCTAGCTATCTCAACGCAATTGCTGACTTCGTATCCATAAATGAATGTTTACTGGTGACAGTTTTTATGCAATTAAGATTTGCCCCCACACAGCAATTTGATGTCCTCACATCGCCTAGTTACACCGAGCTTGATGTACCGCTTGAAGCCCTTTCAGAATCAGAATCAGCATCCGTTCAAGGTGGCAGTGTTGCACCAATCGATCGCCCATCTCGTCCATATTCCGATTCTCAACCTGCTGAGCGTATCAAATCGTCAGCCCAATCTTCGAGTTGGAGTCCAGCCCTTCAAAATGTACTGGATCAGCCCCCATCTACCTTACCGCTTCGAGTGATGCTGGCAGGTCTGGCATTTTGCGGTGCTTTAGGGGCTTGGGCTTGGTTTGGTCAAGTTCAAGAAGTGAGCCAGGCCCAGGGTAGGCTTGTGCCAGAAGGTGAAGTTTATAAGGTGCAGCCTGTCACTCAAGGCGAGGTAACTCGCTTAGCGGTTGAAGAAGGGCAGCATGTCGAAGCTGGACAGGTGATTGCAGTGCTTGATCATCGCCTTGCTGAGGCTGAGGTCAACCGTTTGCAGCAGAGTTTGGTTTCGTATCAGTTTCAAATGCTTCAAACTCAAGGTTTGGTCGATCGCATTCGTTTAGAACTGGATACCAGAAAAGCAATCACATCCGCCGATGTCCGGGCACAAGAGGCCGCAATTGCCCAAGCGCAAACGGTGATCAATACTCACCATCAAACCCTCTCGCAGCGACAAGGAGAATTGGTGGCTTATGAAGCTCGCCTAGCGCGGTTACAACCTTTGGTGGCAGAGGGTGTCATTGCTCAAGAACAACTGTTTGAAGTGGAGCAAGCCATTCGAGAACACCAGCGAATCAATGTTCAAAGCCGTGGTGAGCTACAACAGGCAGTGGAGGAAGCCGATCGCCTGCAAGCTGAACTCATGCGCCGACAGGCAGAAGGACAACGCAGCGAATTAGAAACACAGCAGCGATTACAGCAACTCGAAGTGGAATTGGCACAAATCCAAGCCAAGATTACGGAAACGGAAAACCTATTGCAAGCGGCACAAACCCAACTGTCACAGATGCACATCTATGCTCCTGTAAGCGGTACTGTTACGTCTTTGAATCTCCGCAATACAGGTGAGGTCGCTCAACCGGGGCAGACGATCGCTGAAATTGCTCCTGATGGTGTGCCGTTGGTGCTTTCTGCAATGTTGCCCAACCGAGAAGCAGGTTTTGTCCGTGAAGGAATGCCTGTACAAGTGAAGTTTGATGCATTCCCCTATCAAGATTTTGGTGTCATTGCTGGACGTGTCGTGTCAATTTCTCCGGATGCCAAACTCGATGAGCAAATGGGAGCGGTTTATCAAGTTGAGATTGCTTTAGAACAGCATGCTGTAGGTGCTGATACGGGTGAATCAATTGAGTTTCGCGCCGGTCAAACGGCAAATGCTGAAATTGTCACTCGGCAAAGACGAATTCTTGATGTGGTTCTAGAACCGATGAAAAAGCTTCAACAATCTGGCATTAATCTCTAGAGGTTGCTTTGCCCCGTTTGGCTGAAAGTCTATTTAATGAAAATTTGTTGTTAGATCAGAGGTGATTGCTGTGTATTCACGACAACCTTCCAAGTTGGACAAAGCAATGACGACTGAGCAGTTTAATCAAGTAGTTGACGCTATCTTGGCAGGGAAATATTCCTGGGCATGTGTCTTAATTCTGCGCTTTGCTGGATATAATCCGCTTCACTATATCCCCTATCGCACCTACAATCGACTGATGAAAGAGAATTGCCCGAACCATAGGCAACGAAACCGCGAAAATAATCATCTTGAAGCTTGTTCAGAAGCATCCAATCGAGGAACTGCCAGCCACATCACAGACTTAAATCATTTAGAAGCAATCGAGGAAAAACCGTGTGAAGTGCGAGGAGGCGATCGAGTGATTCCAGTGTTTTCGTGGCTTGATTGGAGAAGCAACTGACTGTCGCAAATTTAGTAAAAATGCAGGCAATCAGCGTCCTCATGTCAATCTGTTGCCATATCAATGGGGGAGCCCAGAGAAATCTGGCTCCTCTTTGTTCAAGAGGGGCAGAAAAATTTGAATGTTCAACTATCTTTGTTGTCTAAACATAACATTAGAAGTACGTCTATTCATAGATTGGCTCAACCAATTTATTCCTTACGATACACTGTAAAATTCACTGATAAATGTTAAACGATCGTTCTTCAAGACACAAAAAATAGCGATTCTTATCGCAGATTAAAATAGATTTTTTGATTACAAGTGAGCAGTTATAAATCTGCCAATCTGGCATAGCTTTAATTCATAAATTGTTTAAGCTTTCTGCATTACTCAAGGAGAAATTTATTATGCTAATCTCTGACTTAGAGCAATTGGAAGTTTTCTCTGAAGGTGAGTCTATCACAGGTGGCTTAGCTCCGAAATCTCTTTTGTTGAGATTAACCGATCGGCGGATTGGTCTCGCTCTGAATAATCAGCCATTACTTAACGAGACGTTAATCAGTGGTAAGCCGCTCAGCTCTGCATTTACAGCAGGTGAAATTTCTGGATTGCTAACTGCTACTTATACAGAAGATAGCAACCAAACCTCTAAAAAGGTGACTTTAACTGGAGTATCCGATATAGCCCAGTTCAACTTCGCATTCACGTATAGCGATGGCTTAATGTAAAGATAGTTGAGTTTTCGCAGCCAGTCATCACAACCGATTGAAAATTTCGCCATTTTGGCAGCACATTTTACCTTGATGCAAGTATCTTGAATTACAACGGAGTATGTGCAAATAGAAGGAAAAACAGAATCCTTTTACTCCGAATCAACTGAATCAAGCGGAGATTAATTAATGAGAATCAATGATTTGGAACACTTGAGCCTAGCTGAGCAATCCTATCTCATTGAGGGAGCCGCATTTGCATATGCTTCTTCAAGTTCGACTGCTACGAAAGGATTTGCCAGTTCTGAATATCAAGCCCTTGCATCTGGCAATTCTTTCACCTTTACATCAGTTGATGCTAAAGTTCGCGTCATTTCTGTCCCTAAGTTTTCATCTAGCTCGTCTTCAACCTCGACGTATGCATATGGACGAGATTAATTCGTTAAGTGTTTGCTTAAATCAGGGATTCTGAAACGATACTTGATGAGAGCTTGATAGAAATCTACAAGCTCATGCCCCTTAAGTCTTGAAAAGCTCGATGTCTTGAAAGCCTAGAGCAGAATACAAGGAAATTCATGATTTTCTATTTATCTGGCAAGAATTCTCTTTAGAGAGTATCCAGAATCTCTAGGCTTTCATGGGTTTGAACTTTTATAAGGCTGACAGCAATCATTGAAAAATCACTAGTAGGGAATAGTAATGTTAGTTGCTGACCTTGAATACTTACAAACTGTAAGCCAATTAGACTGCATCAAGGGTGGTGCGTCTACTTATGCTGAAGCAAATGCAAATGCTTCTAAGGGTTTTTCTGACGCGGATGCCCTTGCTCTTGCCGCAGGGGATTATGTTCGTATAAAAACAAATACTTCGGCTATGACCTCATCTCGCGAACATGTGGATTATGGTTATGCCAGTGCTATTTCTGTTGCATTTGCTCAGACAGGTAATAAGTATTCTGTTTCTGTCGATCGCGTGGTAGACACTAACGTTTCGCGTGGCTATTGAACTCACACTAATTGCGAAAATGAGTGTCTTTCAAGGTGTGAATAAAGGTAGAAGGCAATAATTCCCACTTAACTGAGGTATCCGCTGATCAAAGTAAGCCATATCAGAATCAACACTCTGATGAAAGCTAAGCAGTAATTACTCCATTGATAGGGCTGTAGTGGCAATACTACAGCCTTTCTTATTCAAAATGAGATGGTAAGTAAGCTTTGTCTAATTTAACTATTATAGGCAACATTTTCTTTAGCAAAAATGCAATATCCATTTCAAAGTTTGACTAAATCTTCTAACAGAAAAATCCCTGAAATTTGAAAAAATATTTATTCGATAAATACTGGTAAAACTGCCAGAATGGCAACACTAATTTTTTAGGTCGTTTATTCTTAAAAGTAACAGGTTAAAACCTGCTAATGAAACCAAGTTTTGGAGAAAGTGCAATGTTTATCTCTGATCTATCCTACCTGAATGAAATCGAAGAAAACATTTCCGGTGGTAGCCGTGATTTCAGATTCAAGAAAGACATCAAGGTTGATGTGAAGGTTGATGTTAGACAAGATGTTAAAGCTAAAGGTGCTTTCAACGAGCTAACTTTTGACCTGTATGCATTTGGAACCAAGGGTTCCGGAACTGAGATTGTAGTTGAGCAAACTGCCATTTCAGAGCCTTATTACAACCTGTCTGCTCAGAATGGAACAGTTGTTAGCTATGCTTCTGCCTACTAATAGTAGACTCTGCTTTTAGACGAGCTACTTGAGCAAGCTAAATATTTCATTTGCATTAGCCACATGTTATTTAGACCTGTGGCTAATTTTTTTGTAAGTAACAGTGAACCAAGGATAATTCAGCCAAGTTTACAGAAGAAATTGAAGAAGGAATTAGAACCAAATTTATAACTAATTCTGCCAGAATGGCAACATTGAAAACTTAATAATGTACTTAATAGTATTAGGTTTTCATAACAAACACGCATTGCGATCGTTCATGTCAATTTTCTCTCGATTTTTAGATAGTTGAAATTGAAACGATAGTCTCAAACGATAATATCAAGAGTTTGCACTGCATGTAGGTTGTTCCCCTTTCCGGTCTACTAATTATGGCAACTCACAACAAACAAGGTACCAGTAAAGTTTCTGGCTACTCTACTTCATTCGTTAATGAAGAAGGAGCAGGTGGTAGTAGCAGTGTTACAGTGAATTCACCCGTAGGTTCTGGTACAAGCAGCGACACTCAGTTTGTGCCGGGTGCTACTTCCAGCAGTAGTACTGTCAACGTTACGACATCTCCAGCCGGAGTCACCACATCTACAAATGTTGAGGTTCCTGCCTCTCCAACTGACTCTCTCAACACACCGATTGAGACCCCTATCAGTGGTTCCCTTAATCCTCCTACCGCATCTCCTCAAGTCCCTGTCTCTCCTCAAGTCCCTGCACCTCCGAGTGACTCCCTCAATACCCCTGCTCCCATCTCTCCGTCGCTGGTGCAAGGTGAAGTATTAAGGGGCGATCGAGCCAACAACGGCATTCGTGGAACGAACGGCAATGACACCATTTTTGGCAGAGGTGGAGACGATCGCCTGTTTGGGAGACAGGGAGATGATCTGCTTTTGGGTGGTCGCGGTAACGATACGCTGCACGGAGGTCCGGGTGACGATATTTTAATCGGTGGGGCTGGCGATGACGTATTGATTGGTGGAGCTGGAGCAGACACCATGATTGGTGGACGAGGTGCCGATACTTTTGTACTTACCAGTCAAGCGATCGAGTCTGCTCGTGCCAACGTTATTGTCGATTTTAAGCTCGACCAAGGGGACACAATTCGTTTGAGTAAGCGGATCGCCATTAGCGATATTGACTTTGAGACGTTTGACTCAAATGGTAATGGCAGCGTTGACGCAACACTGATACGATTAAAAACAAATAATCAAATTTTGGGAATTGCTTTAGGAACAGTTGATTCAACCGGAAACACAACATTGTCTACTCAAGTATTTACATCGGTTTGATATTCACAAGATAAAGATTTTAAGATGCTGAATTTAAAAATTAGAGCTGGCTAGGACGAATGACGTACTTAAAAACGATGGTTAACTTTGCGAATTCACCGATTTCATCGGAACGTATTGTTGATTTTTTGAAACAGGAAGTTCAAATAAAAGAAGTTTCTCAAAAGATTTTATGGCAACAGATTGTTTCTGAAGCCGCACAGGAGCGTAGTATTGTTGTGTCCTCAGACGAGATTCAAGCCGAAGCCGATCGCCAACGTTACCAAATGCGATTAGAAAGTGCGGCCGCTACATTTGCTTGGTTAGAAGATCAGTTGATTACCCCAGAAGACTGGGAAGCAGGAATTCGTCAGAAACTGTTGGCGCAAAAGTTATCAGAATCACTGTTTGCAGATGAGGTAGAGCGGTACTTTGCCGAACATCGCCTGGACTTTGAGCAAGTTTCACTCTATAGAATTACTGTTCCATACGAGCAACTTTCTCAAGAATTATTTTATCAAATTGAGGAGAATGAGATTAGCTTTTATGAAGCAGCTCATTTATACGATATTGACGAACAAAGGCGGTTGCAGTGCGGCTATGAGGGACGATTTTATCGATGGAGTTTGAAAGCAGAACTGGCAGCAGCTATCTTTGGCAGCAGCTTAGGAACGCTCATTGGCCCACTAAAAAATGAACATGGATATGACTTATTTTTAGTTGAAGAGTTTATCTCAGCAGAATTAACTCCGGTCGTCCGTCAAGAAATTATCGATCGCCTGTTCAAAGAGTGGTTAGTCCGCGAATTAAATTACTTAATTCATAATCAGTAACCTATTCAAAATCAGTAGCAAAACAGCATTCATCTCGGTTTATTCTTCAGTTTATTCTATGGAGTAAGCGCAATGATGCGGAAGCAAGTAATCAGCAAAAAAATCCAATCTCCTGATGGTAAAACGATCGCCTATGCCAAAAGTATTGTCGTTACATCATCAGATTCATCCGAAGATGACACAACAAACAATATTCATCAAACTGTAACTGTCAACGTCTCCTCCAGCAGTTTCTCTAGCAGTAGCAGTTCCTCTAGCAGCAGTCGTTCTTCCTCTAGCAGTTCTACTTAAATAAGGAGAAACCCATGCGGCACCCATTTGACTTAAATTTAGATGAAATAGAGGCGATTGATTTGGAGTTTTTAGAAGAGCTATCTGAAGCAGAATCCTCTCAAGTTGATGGGAGCTTTCGTTCCACAACAAAAGCATTAGGCGAAGAAGGCGGAGGGTTCCCAGTTCCCGCTCCAAAACCATATCCTTCACCACGCTCCCATCCCAGACCTCACCCGATTGCTCCGCCAGAAGTCACGACATTGGCTTTAGGTGAAGAGGGAGGAGAATGGGCAACAACCCTAGCATTGGGTGAAGAAGGAGGGGACGTGGTTACTACAATGGCGATCGGGGAAGAAGGCAGATTTCAGATTCAGTAACGCATCATGATCATTCTGATTTTGGGTGATGCCTCCGATGCCCACGCCGCCCATTTAAAGCAAACTTTGGAACAAAAGCCTGTAAAAGTCTTTTATTGGAATACTCAGCTGTTTCCGACTCAGTTACGATTATCCTGGCAGCCCAATCACCAAACGGGCTGTCTTCTTTTACCAAATGGACAACGGCTAAACTTTCAAGACATTCACAGTGTATTCTGGCGCAATTTCTCCGGTGTCTTTGTTCCTTCTCCGTCTAATCTGGTTCAACATCAAATCGGTGTTCGAGATGCAAGCAGTGCGCTGCGATCGTTTATTCAGGCTTGCCCTGCCCATTGGGTCAATTCCTGGAAAGCATACCAGTTTCACCAGGAAAAGCCATTACAACTGGCAAAGGCGAAACAAATCGGTGTAACAATTCCCGACACACTAATTAGCAACGATCCGGAACAGATCAAAGAATTTACCTACCTCCATGAAAAGGTAATTTTTAAACCTGTTACTGGAGGGGCGCATACTCAACTTTTAACCGAAAAACACCTAGAGCCAGATCGCTTAAAAACCGTATTAAAACTTGCACCTGTCACCATTCAAGAATATATTCCAGGAACAAATCTTCGCAGCTATGCGATTGGAAGTTCGGTTTACACCGCTGAAATTCGTAGTTCAGCCCTCGACTTCCGGGAAGACCAATCTGCACAACTGATTCCCTTTGAACTCCCAGACACCATCCAAAAGCAATGCCAATCGATCGCTCAGGCCTTCTTTTTAGAGTGGACGGCGATCGACTGGCGTTTAACTCCTGCGGGGGAATATGTTTTTCTAGAAGCAAACCCCAGCCCAATGTTTCTGCATTTTGAACATCAAACCGGATTGCCCATCACTCAATCTCTAATGCAGTTGCTCCTGTCCTAGCGCATCTCTAATGGATGGAACTCATTCTGCACCTCAACGGGTTGAGTTGCCAGTTGTTCTGACTTTTTCCGCTTCCGCCGCATCAAAGGCAGCAGAACAAAGTTAAACAATAGCCCAGGAAGTAAACTGGGTGTGGGAACGGCTTGCACAGCAGCTTCATTAATTTGAAACTGCTCCAACCGTAGGGTCACGGGAGCATCAAAGGTGCGAGAGTACTGTCCTAAAAGGAGTGCCGATGCGCTCGACTGGTTTCCGTTTGTTTGCAGCGAGGTGAAAGGCAAGAAACTCACATTATCACTCGGCTGCAAAATAGTGAAAGCAGGTGCATCAGATGAGCCGGATTGCCCAAACAACTCAAGAGAGTTTCCAAAGCTAAAAGAATCGAGTAGCTCTTCAGTTCCATCTCCTACTGAAAACAGGTTGAAGCCAATGCGCGTAGAAGCAAATGCCGCCTCCAAAGCTGGATTGTCGATAGAGGCAGACAAAGTGAACTGCGAAAGGAAATTGAAGGAAAATACACGCTGAACGTTAAACGATCCGGTAACGGCTGCCTCACTCCTGGCAATTCCCAGGTAATTAAATCCGGTTCCGCTTGCAGAACTTTCTGAAATGCTGACCCCAAAGATGGGCAATATAAAAGAATCCGCATCGGCGGTTGCCGTAGCTTCACCCAAACCCGTTGCGATCGTCAAGGTATCTGTGTCTGCGGCAGCACCCAGATCAAACGCAAAAGGGCTAAAGTTGCTAATAAATGTTGTTGTGCGAGAGGTTGTTAGCGTTGCTGCATAGCTGGGCAGCGTGGGAAGGACTGAGGCTGCTGTAAGAGGAACAACAACCAGGAGAAGCTTGGAAAATAGTTTTGATGCTGGTTTCATGCGTGCCTTTGAGTAAACTGCAATGGAATTTCAGTTGTTTACGGCAAAAGAAATAAGACAGTAGAAGTTACTACAAGCCATAGGGGATAAGCTTGGAAACGCTAAATTTGCCCTAACTGTCCCATCGATCGCCATAGGGCAATAAAAGCAGCACAAACGGCCTACCCGTTTGGGTAAGACAATCCCGTTTGGGTAGAGGCAATGATGCGATACGTAGTTTTTCGGGGTTGATGCGTCCTGTGTTTTTACGTAAGTTCGTCGCCCTACGATAATCTTAGGGCACCTTTAATAAGGGTTTTGTCAAGCTAACCGTGTTTTATTTGAAACCTGGATAAAGCTTGAATACGATCGTATTTCTACTGAGCTTGTTGAGGTTTTTCCGATAACCCCAGTACCCAACCCTGAATTAGACTGTTTACCTGCTCAGGCACTTCATCATGGGGGCAATGTCCGGCTTGCAGGTAGTATTCTGTTAACTGTGGGCAGTGCTGCCGGAATTTTGCTCCACGTTCTCTTGCTCTAATCCAGGGATCTCCTTCGCCCCAAAGCATCAGCAACGGACACTGCATTTGGCTAAGCAAAACATCGTTTCGTTCACCTTGGGGCGATTTAAACACCGCAGCAAACACGCTGGCTGCTCCCGGATCACAAGACGGACGGTAAATGTCTTCTACAAGCTGGTCGGTGACAGCCGTTTGATCCAGGTAAACCTTCTGAAGCGTTTTGCGAATCACCGACTTTTGCCTCACGTATTGAAACAAGAGAAAGCTGGGCAATGGCTGCAAAAGCATCGATCGCATCATTCCAGAGAGGGTTTTCTGAATCGGGTTTGGTTCTGGAACCGATTCTGTTGGCGTGAACGGCCCGGCAGAGTTTAATAAAATTAACCCTGCGGCTGACTCAGGGCGTTGGGCCGCCACACACAGAGATGCATACCCCCCCAAAGAATTTCCTGCCAACACTGCCGGTTGCCCAATTACCTCTGTAATAAACTCATGCAGTTGGTCACGCCACAAATTACCGCTATATTCAATGCTTGGCTTTGCCGATCGCCCAAACCCCAACAGGTCGATCGCCCATACTTCAAATTCCCCTTTCAAGCCCTCAATGTTTTTGCGCCAGTGGTCTGTTGAAGCTCCAAACCCATGCACCAGCAGCAAAGGAGGGCGATCGGCATGGGGAGTACCCGCCTTGACATAGTAAACAGAATGTCCGCGCCACTGCCAGTAAGTTCCGATCGAAGGAGAAACTGCGGTTTGCATAGGTCAAATGGTTATGTAAAGGCTTGTAAATTAATGTTACGATCCTAGCGCAATTGCCTAGCCTGCTGCCGAGCATCTACCAGAAATCTCCAGTTCGCAAACACGATCCTGAGATGAATGCGCTACACTTGGGCATATCCTCAGGCTAGTTGCAAGATTAGCCATGCGGGTTTTTATGTCACTGAAGAAGTGGGTCGTTGCCCACTTTTTTTAGTTTTAGTTGTTCTACATTCAGTCGTGCTTCGTTCATTTGTCCTGAATAAGTACCTGAATGGATAATCGTCGAAGCCAAAGCCTCAAATCAAAGCAATGTCGCATCCTTTGATTCCTCAGATAATTGATATCGCAACACCTGTTGCAGCTGATCTTGGGTTAGATGTTGTGGGAGCAGTTTTTCACACCAATCAACATCCTCCAGTTCTGCGAATTGACATTCGTAACCTGGAACAAGATACCAGCCTAAACGACTGTGAACGAATGAGCCGAGCCTTAGAAGCTGCCCTGGATTCATCAGATCTGATCCTGGATGCGTATGTTTTGGAGGTTTCTAGCCCAGGAATTTCCCGTTCCCTAAGCACCGATCGAGAATTTATTTCCTTTAAAGGTTTCCCTGTAGAAGTAACCACAACAGAGCCGGTGAATGGCGTAACCGCTTGGACTGGACAACTGATTCGACGAGATGATACCTCGGTTCACATTAACCAAAAAGGCCGATCGATCGCTATTCCTCGCCAATTCATTCATCGGGTTTTGCTAGTCGATCGTTCTGAATGAGGAACGTCTAGAGCAAGGGCGGTGTTGAGTTGCACAAAATCTCTGAGGGAGAAAATTAGACTGTGAATGCTCCTGGCTTCCTAACAAATGGGGCGATTCCAACAACCAGCAAACCCAATGCTCAGTCCCAATTATCAAAATTTCTCCCCTTTTCTAAACCATTCTCTAAACCATTAAAAACACTTCAAGAGGTTGCCCTTATGTCAATGGTCACGCTACCTGGATTGCAAGAGATGATTGACAGCATCAGTCGTGAACGCAATTTGCCTAAACACGCAGTTCAGGCTGCCCTACGAGAAGCTTTGCTCAAAGGTTATGAACGCTATCGTCGGACTCACCGCCCCGATGCCACATCCTTTGATGAGGAATATTTCAATAATTTTGAAGTGGAGCTGGATGTCGAAGATGAAGGCTTTCGGGTGCTGGCAACGAAGACGATCGTAGAAGCTGTGTCAAACCCTGACCATCAAATTGCCCTGGAAGAAGTGCAAGAAGTGGCGGCAGAGGCGCAGTTGGGCGATACGGTTGTGCTAGATGTCACCCCTGATCAGGGAGACTTTGGGCGGATGGCAGCCATCCAGACGAAGCAAGTTCTGGCTCAAAAACTGCGAGATCAACAGCGAAAACTGGTACAAGAAGAATTTCAAGAATTAGAAGGAACCGTCTTACAGGCCAGGGTTTTACGCTTTGAGCGGCAGTCCGTCATTATGGCGGTCAGCAGTGGTTTTGGGCAACCCGAAGTCGAAGCAGAACTGCCCAAGCGTGACCAATTACCGAACGACAACTACCGGGCGAATGCCACGTTTCGGGTGTTTCTGAAAAAGGTATTGGAAGGTTCCCACCGAGGGCCGCAGCTCTTAGTTTCGCGAACGGATGCCGGACTGGTGGTGGATTTGTTTGCCACTGAAGTTCCCGAAATTGAAGACGAAATTGTCCGAATTGTGGCAGTTGCCCGTGAAGCAAACCCGCCTTCGCGATCGGTTGGGCCTCGCACCAAGATTGCAGTAGACACCTTAGAGCGAGATGTTGACCCGGTTGGAGCCTGCATTGGGGCAAGGGGTTCTCGGATTCAAGTTGTGGTCAATGAGCTACGCGGCGAAAAGATTGATGTGATTCGCTGGTCGCCTGACCCTGCTACCTACATTGCCAATGCCCTCAGCCCTGCCAGAGTGGACGAAGTAAGGTTGGTCAATCCTGACGAAAGACAAGCCCATGTTCTAGTTCCAGATGATCAACTCAGTTTGGCGATCGGCAAAGAAGGGCAGAATGTTCGCCTTGCAGCTCGGCTGACCGGCTGGAAAATTGACATTAAAGATTCAGCAAAATACGACTATGAAGCTGAAACCCGCAAAATGGAAGCTCTGGCGGAAGAACGCCGCCTAGCCCGTGAAGCAGCACAGGCCGAAGAGGACGAGTTTCTTGATGAAATGGAAGAGCTTGATGAAGAGCTTGATGAAGAACTTGATGAAGAGCTTGATGAGTTAGAAGAGCGCGACTCAGACGGGTTTGGTATTGAACTCGGTGAAGCGTTGCAGCGTCCCAATCCCTAATGCCTGCCCAATTGACCAAAGGGCAAAGCCGAAATGCTGTTTGAGTTCTTAAGATTTGATTATCTGGTATTACAGTACAATTCAGTCTTCTGAACTGAACAGCATTTGGGACTTAACTAAATTTTTCTGCAACTTGCTCCTCTTTCGCGCTTTGTCTTCATGCCGTCTAACTACCGTCGCTGTGTTTCTTGCCGTAAAATTGCTCCCAAAGATTCATTTTGGCGAGTTGTACGGGTCTATCCATCAGGGACAGTACAATTAGATCAGGGAATGGGACGCTCTGCATATCTCTGCCCAAATGCAGATTGTTTACAGATGGCACAGAAGAAAAATAGGTTAGGGCGATCGCTAAAATGTCATGTTCCACCAAATATTTATGAAGCACTCTGGCAGCGTTTACCAGTGAGCGTAGACTAAGATAACTACAGGCAGATCAGTAGCCAGGTCAGCAAAGATTAAATTGCACAGTTTGGGAGGTCTTGAAACGGCGAGATATAGGTTACAACACAGAACATGGGTCACAGCGACAACGGTTCATTACCTTGGTTTCCTATCGTCTTGCTGAGGCACTGCTTTAACACTTGAGACAACTGTGCCAAATTGATCAGCAAGCTGTTTTGTTCTGGACATTGCAGCGATACGTTAGCCTGAGTATATTAGCCTGAATACAGGAGGTGGTAGGCAGATCAAAAAAACGGATACTTTAGAGCAAGATCCAAATCTTTTAGCATAGATTGGATTCGCTAGGCTTGATATTAGGTGCTTTGATTCGGGTCTAAAGTTCAAGTGTAGTTTTACTCAAAGTAGCAGGTCACTATGTAGAAACCAGTTGGGACGCAGAGGGGATAGTGGATGAACACAGGCAAAGTGAGAATTTACGAGTTATCGAAGGAATTAAATTTGGACAATCGAGACATCTTGGCAGTTTGCGACAAATTGAATATTTCAGTTAAGAGCCACAGCAGCACCATCACAGAGGATGAAGCAGCCCGTATTCGTTCTGCTGCTGAAAAGTATGCCCACAGCCCCTCTTCCTCTAGGCCCAGTGCTCCTACTCCAGCAAAACAAAGTAATTCGCAGGCCGCTGTTAAGCAACAAATTGTGGAAATTCGCAGACACCAACCTTTGGCAGAACCCCCCAAACGCCCTGCGGTAGAAGCAAAGTCTCCCACGTCTCCTTCTAAACCCGCACCTGCTCAAGCGAATCGTCCGCCCATGAAGCTCAATGCGCCAGGTCGCTTTGATGCTGACTCGGAAATTGACGATTTGGAAATTGTTGAACCAGAGATTGATAATTCCGAAATAGATAACTCCGAGATCGTTGCTTCGGAAGTAGAGGAAGCCGTAGAGAACACGCCTACGCCACCTGAAGTAGAGGATATGCCTGCTCTGGGCACACCTCCAACCTTGTCTGCTCCTCCTGAAGATGCAGCAGAATTGGTTCCTCCGCCTCCTAGACCTGCTGCAAAAGCTTCCAGTGGTAAGGACAGTGTTAGAGCCGATGGTCAGCCTGCTACCAGTGCAGGAACCAGTACGGTCAGCCGCCCCGTCTTGAAGCGTTCTAGGCCCGATGCCGATCAGCAGATCGTTAGTCGGGATGGCGATCGCTCCCAGCCGAGAATTCGATCGCAGCAGAACGGTGAAGTTCCTTCCAGAGGCGGGCAGGCAACAAAAGAGGCTCCCCGTCGCGGTGATTCTTCTGCACCTCCACCAGCCAGACCTAAACCGCTTCCTGAGTTACGGCGCAAACCTATGCGTCCCAGCTCTCCTCAAGGAGAAGATGCAGATGAGACGACGAAAACTGCTCCAGGAGTAGGCGATGTAGCAGGGGCGGATGCTCTCCTTGGTGATACAGAGCTGCGCCGTCCGACTCCGCCTCGTCCGCCCAAGAAGCATAAAGGCTGGGAAGAGGAAGAAGAAGATCAAGAAGCAAATAAGGCAGGTAAAGCCGGTGCTAAGGTGAAGCGTCGGGCACAGCCAGTGATTGATGAGGATGAAGATCTAGAAGCAATCCTGAGTGATGAGGATTTGCTGGAAGACGAAGAGTCCGATGGTGAAGAGTCTTCTTCTCCGCCTGTAAATCTGTCGCTTTTACGCCCACCGAAGCAAAAGCGTTCTCAGCCAGGTAAGCCAACTGCTCCAGCAACAACGCAAAAGCCGAAGCGATCGAACGAAACCAAACCCTTCCGGCGGGAACGTCGTCAGGAAGAGGTGCGTGAGCGTCCAGAGGAAGTGGTTTTAACGGGCAGCATGTCAGTTCATGAGCTAGCAGACATCATCGCTGTTCCTGAAACGGACATTATTAAAACGCTGTTCTTTAAAGGCATCGCAGCTAACATCAACCAGATTCTTGACATTCCGACCATGACAATGGTTGCTGAAGAGTTTGATGTTCTGGTGACGACAGCTGAAGCCGAAGCCGAAGCCAAGAAGACCACCGAGATGCTGGATGCTACCGATCTGGATAGCCTTCAACGTCGGCCTCCAGTTGTCACCATCATGGGGCACGTCGATCACGGTAAAACGACCCTGCTGGATGCAATCCGTAAGACAAAGGTGGCCCAGGGTGAGGCAGGCGGGATTACCCAGCATATTGGTGCCTACCATGTGGATATGGGTGCTGAGGGAGAAACGCAGCAAGTCGTTTTCCTGGATACACCGGGACACGAAGCCTTTACTGCCATGCGAGCGCGTGGAGCTAGGGTGACAGACATTGCCATTCTGGTTGTTGCTGCGGATGATGGGGTGCAGCCTCAGACCATTGAGGCCATTAGTCACGCCAAGGCGGCTGAAGTGCCAATCATCGTTGCGATCAACAAAATTGACAAAGAAGATGCATCGCCCGATCGGGTGAAGCAAGAGCTAACGGAATACGGGCTAGTTCCTGAAGAATGGGGCGGCGACACCATCATTGTTCCAGTCAGTGCCATTAAGGGTGAAAACCTGGATGGGCTGTTGGAGATGATTCTACTGGTGGCAGAAGTGGAAGACCTCTATGCCAACCCCGATCGCCTTGCGAAAGGAACCGTCATTGAAGCTCACCTCGACAAGGCAAAAGGCCCTGTTGCTACTCTTCTGATTCAAAACGGAACCCTGAGAGTAGGTGATGTTCTGGTGGCAGGCTCTGTCTTCGGCAAAGTCCGTGCAATGGTGGACGATCGGGTTGAACGAGTGGAGGCCGCAGGCCCCTCCTTTGCAGTGGAAGTGCTTGGACTCAGCGATGTTCCGGCGGCTGGAGATGAGTTTGAAGTTTACAAGGAGGAGAAAGAGGCGCGATCGGTTGCTTCAAGCCGTACGGTTCAGCAACGGCAGTCTCGCTTGCAGCAGGCAATGGCCTCTCGTCGGGTTAGTCTCAACTCCCTCTCTGCCCAAGCTCAGGAAGGCGAACTGAAGGAACTAAACCTGATTCTGAAAGCTGATGTTCAAGGCTCGGTTGAGGCGATTCTGGGTTCCTTGCAGCAGCTACCGCAAAAGGAAGTTCAGGTACGGGTCTTGTTGGCTGCACCTGGAGAAATCACTGAAACGGATGTTGACTTGGCAGCGGCAAGTAATGCTGTCATCATTGGCTTCAACACAACCTTTGCGAGTGGTGCGCGCCACGCTGCGGACGAGTTGGGTGTAGATGTTCGAGATTACAACATCATTTACAAGCTGCTCGAAGATGTTCAAGGGGCAATGGAAGGCTTGCTTGAACCTGAGTTGGTGGAAGAACCGCTTGGACAGGCTGAAGTTCGGGCAATCTTCCAAATCGGGCGTGGAATCGTTGCTGGGTGTTATATCCAATCTGGCAAGATGATTCGTAACTGTAGGGTACGGGTCTTGCGGAATAAGCAAGTGATTCATGAGGGCAACCTGGATTCGCTGAAGCGGATGAAGGAAGACGTGAAGGAAGTCAATGCGGGCTATGAATGTGGTATTGGCGTAGATTCCTTCAAGGACTGGAATGAGGGCGACATTATTGAGTCGTTCCGTTTGGTCACGAAGCGTCGGACGCTCTCGATGTAAGGTCAAGCGTTCCTGTAAATAGGGCTTTTTGACTTTACAAAAACTCGCGGATTTGGGGCAGGGTGGGCAATTAGGTTCATCCTGCCTTTCTAATTTATGAGGGGAATTTGTGAGGTATCTGTTCGCCAATGACCATCAGGTTGTTATTGGAACCGCTATGGCAACGGATGGAAAGGTTAGGACAATCTCAGGTGACGGAAACCTAACAGGACTTACGCAAAACCTTCAATTGTAGGGTGGGCACTGCCCACCTTACGCTAAATCTGGAGGTATGAAACAGAGTGCGTAAGTCCTGCCTAAAATAGGTTTGGCATTACGGAACTGTCTCAACGTGCTTGCGTAGGGCCATATACTGTTTTCCTGAGGAATGCAAATTTAATAACCTGAAATTCTCGTGAGATGGTCATCTTGCCCGCCCAGTCAAAGAAGCAGAACGGTAATCAGGTTCTTTAATCCACGATCCTAAGTATTCACCGTCAGTTCAAGCTGGAAACCGTTCATGAATTTGGTTTTCCAAATCATTTCAAATCATGTACGGGTTACAAACAAAAAATACATGGCTTTTTCGATCGCCAAGTATTCTTTTGAGGGCGGTAAAAAACGATATTAGAAAAATTTAATACTTCATCTTGACTTAAATCAGGCTTAACCTGGTCTTCATCAAGAGTTCCTACTATCGAAAGGGCTAGAGTGTTTGTGTAAATACTTTCGATGAGAATTCTCCTGGTAGAGGACGACCCCGCCCAACTTGAACCCCTGAAAACTGCGTTATCAGACGCAAAGCATATTGTAGACGGGATTCAGGATGGTGCCGTTGCTCAATGGCTTATTTCCCGCAAAGACTACGACCTGTTAATTTTGGACTGCGTATTACCCAGAGTGAGCGGTTTAGAGCTTTGCCGTCAATACCGTTCGATGGGTAAAGCCTCTCCCCATTCTGATGTTGTCAGAGAAAGACACCTTGCACGATAAGGTCGTAGGGCTGGACGCTGGTGCTGATGACTATTTAGTAAAGCCAACTGATGTTGTAGAGCTTTTGGCGCGAGTGCGGGCCCTATCTCGTCGTCCACCGATCTGGCATGGAGACACCCTGAGCGTGGCTGATCTCAAGCTTCATTTAAACGAACTCACGGCTGAACGAGGTGAAGATGCCATTCAGCTAACGCGGCGCGAATTTCAGCTTTTAGAATATTTCCTGCGGCATCCTCGGCAGGTGCTAACCCATGACCAGATTGAGCAAGCGTTGTGGGAGTGGGAAGTTGAACCCGAAAGTAATGCTGTAACTCGGTTAGTTCGTCGCTTACGGCAACGGCTTAAGTCCTTGGGAGTATCCGACTGGGTGGAAACCATCTATGGGATGGGATATCGTTTGATGCCAAGAATTTAACCAAAGAATTTAGAGCGATCGGGGTCATTGATAAATCTCTGTTTGGGAGGTTTAGCGGTTTTGGCATTGCTTCACAACTAACGTTCTAGCAAAACTTGCCCCTACAAAGATTGCCATTCATTCGATCGAGACAATCGATCGAACCCACGTTATGGAATGAAAAACAGTGATTGATAATACAAAGTCATCCTTCAATCGTCATAAATTTGTCCTTTTTGTGTCATATTTATCTGTTAGTTTGAACGGGGATATAACTGAAAATTGCTTTCGGCAAGTCCTTAAGTAGCTGAAGGGTGTTCAGTGTTTCCGGTTCAATGGCTTTAATAACGTGTAGTGCTGCCTTTGAAGATGAACCCAGGTGACAGTTCTATACGAGTAGTTGGTTCTGTCCGGGGGATATCATTCAATGCAGCTTGCGATAACAGTTCTGTTCAGCATTGGTTGAGGTGACATGGTTTTCTCTAAGCATTTATCTCGTCGGGCAACTCTTTTCGCGTCTGCGTTTGCCCTTTCAATTGGCGTAGCTGCCTGCGGTGGTGGAACAGCTCCTACGGCTGATGCTCCGGCTGGTGATGATGCGCCTCCGGTTGCTGCTGGTGGTGGCGGTGGCGGTACGATCGCGATTACTGGAGCAGGTGCAACTTTCCCCGCTCCTCTTTACCAGCGTTGGTTTGCAGAATATAACCAATCCGTTGATCCAAACGTGCAGGTCAGTTACCAGTCTGTGGGTAGTGGTGCGGGTTTGGAACAGTACATCAACGGTACAGTAGACTTCGGAGCCAGTGATGCACCCATCCAGGGCGATCGTCTGGAATCCTTCCGTGCAGCATATAATGCAGAACCCATTCAGGTTCCGATGGCCGGTGGAGCCGTTGTCTTGGCTTATAACTTGCCTGGTTTCACTGTGGAAGATGAAATTAATCTTTCTCGTGAAGCATACTGCGGTATTGTTACGGGCGAAGTAACTCAGTGGAATGATCCGCTCATCACTGAGCAAAATGAGGGGGTTGAGTTCCCTGATCTACCCATTACCTTCGCTCACCGTTCAGACGGTAGTGGTACAACCTTCATCTTTGTGAACCACATTGCTGAAGTATGCCCAGGTTGGCAGGCTGGTGTTGGAACTTCAGTAGATTGGCCAACGGGTGTGGGTGGTCAAGGGAATGAAGGGGTTGCCGCTCAGATTCAGCAGAACGAAGGCACGATCGGCTACGTTGAGTATGCCTACGCCAAGCTAAACGAAATTCCTAGAGCCGCTTTGGAAAATGCTTCTGGCAACTTCATCTATCCTGACGCGGAAGCCGCCTCTCTTGCGTTTGATGGTGCCGAGATTCCTGAAGACTTCGGACTTTTGGTTCCTGACCCACAAAATCCAGATGCCTTCCCGATCGCGGGCTTGACCTGGATTATGATCTATCCTGAATATGAAAGTGCTGAAACTTGGGAAGCACTGCGCAATGTGTTGGAATGGGGTTTAACCGATGGTCAAGCGATTACCACTGAGCTAGACTACGTACCCATGCCCGACAGCATTGTTGAGAGAGTTCAAGAAACCCTCGCTCAAGTCGAAGTGAACTAGTCCTTGTTTGCTCAGATCCTATCCGAGAACGCAACCCGTTTTCGGGTAGGATTTGTGATTTACGTTCAGCGAAAACGCACCACACACTAGCTAGGCGGGTTGGAGAGATAATTATGGCTTCTTCCACTGGGGAATCAATGAGATTCGCCAAGCATTCAATTGAGCGCAGGACATCGACAGAAAGCATTTTTGACAAAGGGTTTTACTGGCTCACGCTGGCGATGGCAATGGCAGTTGCGGCACTGCTGCTCTGGATTGTTCTGCAAATGACTTCATCTGCATGGCCGGCGATTCAGCAATTTGGGGTTTGGAATTTTATCTCCCGAACAACGTGGGATCCTGTCCAAAACATTTACGGCATCCTCCCGCAAATTTATGGGACGCTCGTTACATCTTTTATCGCGCTTCTTATTGCCATTCCTGTTGGCATTGGAACAGCAATTTTCCTCACAGAGGATTTTGTTTCTGAAAAAATTCGGACTCCGATCGCCTTTGCGATCGAGCTAATCGTGGCAGTTCCCAGCGTTGTGATTGGACTCTGGGGTATTTTCGTTTTGGTGCCCTTCCTCCGCCCTTTCTTTGCCTTCTTAAACAGCACCCTTGGCTGGATTCCTCTGTTTGCTGGTAGTGCCAGAGGGTTTAGCCTTTTGACGCTGGGAATTGTCCTGTCGCTCATGATCGTTCCCATCATCATTTCGATCACTCGCGGTACGCTGGCTGAAATTCCTCCAGAACTGCGTCAAGGCTCAATGGCCTTAGGAGCAACTCGCTGGGAAACACTGCTCAGAGTCATGATTCCGGCTGGTTTGTCCGGTATTGTTAGCTCGGTGATGTTGGCCCTTGGACGGGCGTTAGGCGAAACCATGGTGGCGGCAATGCTGGTGGGTAACTCAAACCGCTTGTCGGCATCCTTGCTTGATCCAGGTTCCACGATCGCTTCATTGATTGCCTCGCAGTTTGGGGAAGCTGGAAGAACGCAGGTTGCGGCTTTGCTCTACGCTGGGGTGATTTTGATGATCATGGCATTAATCGTCAACATTCTTGCTGAAGTCATCATCAGGAAGTTCCAGAACGTCTAAGCTGCCTGGGTGAATGGCTTCAATCAGCAACTTGGGCGGCTTTTACACTAAACAAACGCACTCAGTTCGCTGACTCTGACATGGCTCAACGATAGGCTACCAATGGGATTTAGAGGAAAGAAGGGATTTAGACCATGACGACAATTCAAGAGTCACTCGGAAGCAGTCCAGAGGTCAATTTAGAGCGCAAGAAATCGTCTTCAAAAAACCTGTTTGGCATTCTCATGACAGGTTTAACGGCGGTGTTTACGCTGTTCATTCTGGTTCCACTTTTTGCCCTCGTTTTTGATGTTGCCCGCCAAGGGCTTCCTCGGCTGGGGCTTCAGTCTTTCACGCAACTACCGCCGCCTCCGGGTTTGACGGAAGGTTGTTTTGGTAATGCGATCGTTGGAACGCTGATTGTTTTGGCTGTTGCAGCCGCCTTTGCCGTCCCAATTGGTGTTTTGGCAGCCATTTACCTCAATGAATTTGGTAAAGGAAGCAAAATTGCCTACTGGGTAAGGTTTGGTGCCAACGTTTTAACGGGGGTTCCGGCCATTATTGCGGGTTTGTTTGCCTACACGGTTGTAGTACTTGCAATGGGGCGGTTCTCTGCCTTTTCGGGTGGTGTCGCTTTGGCGGTTGTGATGTTGCCCATTGTGATGCGAACCACTGAAGAAGGATTGCTGATTGTGCCGCAAGAGGTGCGCCAGGGTTCTTTGGCGGTGGGTGCGACGAAGTTTCAAACCATTTCCAGAATTGTGGTTCCGGCGGCTCTGCCAACGATTGCCACTGCGGTAACGCTGGGTTTGGCACGGGCAGCTGGAGAGGCGGCTCCACTTCTGTTTACGGCTCTGAATAATAACTTCTGGTCTACTGATCTGTTCAGACCGATCGCAACCTTGCCCGTATTAATTTACTTCTTCTCAATCATTCCCTACCGAGCGCAGCAAGAAATTGCTTGGGCAGCCGCTTTGGTTCTGTTGGGACTTGTGTTAATTGTTAGCGTTATTGCACGGGTTGTTACAGCTAAAAGACGGTTTTAATCCTGCTGATTGATGAACGATCGATGTTTGCGATCGACGTTTGCAAGGAGCGGTTGATTTCACCTGTTTAACGGCTCATGCTGCCTGATCATGAGATTAGGGTTAGTTTGGGTTATGGTTTTCAGCATTTCTCTTTCCCTTCACACTCAAACCAGAGCAATTTTGCAAGCCGAAAACGTTTCGGTGCAATATGGTTCGGTTCCAGCGATCCAGGACATTAACCTGGATATTCCTAAGAACCGGGTGACTGCTTTCATTGGGCCTTCTGGCAGCGGTAAGAGTACGCTATTGCGCTGCTTTAACCGGATGAATGACACCATTCCGGGGGCGCGGTTGTTGGGCAGGCTCACATTTGAAGGAGTTGATCTCTATGGGAGAAATGTTGATCCGGTTCAGGTGCGTCGCCGGATCGGCATGGTCTTCCAAAGACCAAACCCGTTGCCAAAGTCAGTTTATGAAAATATTGCCTTTGGGGCCAGAATTAATGGTTATCCAGGCGATATGGATGAATTGGTCGAACGAATTTTGCGCCGTGCTGCGCTTTGGGACGAAGTGAAAGACAAGTTGTGGCAGAGTGGCTTGTCGCTGTCGGGTGGCCAGCAACAGCGGCTCTGCATTGCACGAATATTGGCGATCGAACCGAAAGTGATTCTCCTTGATGAACCCTGTTCTGCCCTTGATCCGGTTTCAACCCTTCGCATTGAAGATTTGCTCATTGAACTGAAGCAGCAATATACGATCGTCATTGTGACTCACAATATGCAACAGGCGATGCGAGTCTCAGATTGGACGGCATTTTTTAATGCGGAAGTGGACGCTCATGACCATCGTAAAAACCGTTTAGTAGAGTTTGCTCCCACTAAAGTTTTATTCAGCACACCCAAAGAACGAGCCACTCAAGATTATATTAGTGGTCGGTTTGGCTAGTTTGGCTAATTTCCACGGACTTCCCTTTCATTCTTTGCTCTGCACAGAGCGGTTTACCTAAACGTCTCTGTTCTAATCCCCTAATGCTTCTCCTAATCCTCAATGTCAAAACCGGGTGCGGAAATTTCTGATGCTGTCTATCACCTGAGAAACATTCTCGTTCTGGAGAATGACGATCGTTTGCGAGAGTCGATCGTTCAGCTTTTGCAGGGTGAACAGTATCAGGTGATGAGTGCTGTTGATGGTAATACAGGCTTACAAATGGCGCTCCAAACCGCTCAACACCGTATGGATGGTGAATCGATTAATTTAATTATTCTTGATCAGACATTGCCGCATATTGATGGACTAACGATTTGCCAACGGTTACGCCAAATGGGTAGCAATGTTCCCATTTTGATGATCAGTTCCAAAACGAGCGAAACTGATCGCGTTGTTGGGCTAGAACTTGGAGCAGATGACTATTTACCAAAACCCTTCGGCATGAGGGAGCTTTTGGCCCGCTGCCGCGCCTTACTCCGTCGGTGGGATTCACAACCCGATCGCAGAGGGCTACTCAGAATTGGGGACATTGTACTAGACCATCAATCAATGGCGGTGCATGTCCGCGGACAAGAAGTATCTTTATCTCCTAGAGAATTCCGTCTGCTCAAGTTCTTTATGCAGCATCCCCGACAAGTATTGTCCAGAGAGCTATTAGTTAAGCAAGTCTGGGGGCAGGACTTTCTCAAAGATCCAAAGACCTTAGATGTTCACATTCGTTGGCTACGCGAAAAGTTAGAAGTTGATCCCAGCCAACCGCAGTACTTAATCACCATGAGAGGTTTTGGCTACCGATTTGGATAGCTTGCTCAGGATCAACTTGGATAGCCTGCTCAGGATCAACCCAATTCAGAACATGCCATTCTCTATCTGGCAAACCGTTCCTGTGATAGCAGAGCCTGCCAGATTTCCACCTCTAGCGAATATGTAACAGTTTTACAATTCTTGCTTTTGCCTGCCCTTACTTCGGAGCGTAGCTAAAGCACCTTATTTACCGTTCAGCTTCTTTGACTGGGCGGGCAAGATACCCACCCCAAGAATTTCAGGTTATTAAATTTACATTTCCTAGTAGGCATCTTGCAGTTCGTAGAAATCTGGAGAAATGTAGTCTTTGCGAAGCGGATATCCCACCCAGTCTTCTGGCATGAGGAGGCGTTTCAGGTTCGGATGCCCCTCATACACAATGCCATACATGTCGTAACTTTCCCGCTCTTGCCAGTCAGCTCCTTTCCAGATCCAGTACACTGAGGGCACTCTGGCATCATCACGAGGCAAAAAGACCTTGACCCGAACCTCTTCCGGCTCAGTTACCCCGTCTTCCAGTTTCGCCAGATGGTACATACTGACCAGTTCACCACCCGCGCCGGTATCGTAGGCCGCCTGACACTGGAGGTAGTTAAACCCATAGGCATAAAGAGCCGTACAGAAAGGAAGCAGGACTTCGCGATCGACCTTCAACACCTCTACACCCAGGTGATCGGGTTCCATGATGTCATGCTCAAACCCATTCTCACTGAGCCACTTAGAAACCTGACCCGCCTCAACAATCCGAGTTTCTGCCTCTGCTTCCGGCGTAGGAGACTTAGATTCCTCTTCAGCCATCACTTTCCTCCTTCTCAATCTGCTGCTCTAGCACAGGGGGAACCGGCATTCCCATTGCTTCCATCAATTCTCTGGGAGGAGCCTGTCTTGCTTCTGCCTGGAGGTATTTCCCATTCAGGATCTCTGGTACAGCGTTCAAACTGTGGTTAACACTGTAATACCGATGGGTTTGAACGAAATTACCCCGCTCCACCAATGCCTCATTAGAAATCTTTTTGCGGAGCTTAATGATCGCATCAATAATGGCTTCTGGGCGAGGAGGGCAGCCGGGGATGTAAACATCCACCGGAATCAGCTTGTCCACCCCTCTGACGGCGGTTGTCGAATCCATGCTGAACATGCCGCCAGTGATGGTGCAGGCTCCCATCGCAATCACATACTTGGGATCAGGCATTTGCTCATACAAACGCACCAAAGCGGGTGCCATCTTCATGGTGATGGTTCCAGCCGTGATGATCAGGTCTGCTTGTCTGGGGCTAGACCGGGGCAACAAGCCGAAGCGATCGAAGTCAAACCGAGAGCCAATCAGCGCAGCAAACTCAATGAAGCAACACGCCGTTCCATAGAGCATTGGCCAAAGGCTCGACAACCGCGCCCAGTTGTGCAAGTCATCAACGGTTGTCAGAATCACATTCTCCGAAAGAGCCTGCGTTACTTCCGTGCGTCCAACCGGATTCAGCAGCTTTTCAACGGAGGGATTTGAACTAGAAGTTTGGGGAGTCATGACCATTCTAAGGCTCCTTTACGCCATGCATAAACGAGAGCAACAACTAAAATTCCAATAAAAATCAGGGCTTCAATAAATGCCAGAAGCCCAAGCTGGTTAAACGCTACCGCCCAGGGGTAGAGAAAAACCGTCTCAACGTCAAAAATGACGAAGATCAAGGCGAACATGTAATAGCGGATGTTGAACTGAATCCAAGCTCCGCCGATCGGTTCCATTCCCGATTCATAGGTTGTACGCCGTTCAACACCTGTACGACGGGGGGCAAGTAGGGTGGAGAGGACGATCGCCGCAGCACAGACAAGGGCGCAAACGATCACAAACCCTAGAAAATACTCGTAGCCGTTGAGGACAAACACAGTTAAACTTAGTGCCTTAGTATGGACTCTTTGATAATGTTACCTATTTTTTACACTATATCGGAATTTTTTGAAGTGCGAAGGGAAGATGAGGAGAGCGGAAGAGCGCAGAGCAGAGCGGGACGGGGTGATTCACACCACCCTTATGGATACGTTATGGGTGTGATTAGTGATGGGTGTAATTAACTTTGTGAGCTAGATTGCTGTTGCTCAATCCAGGCTTGCCACAGGTCAGGACGACGATCGCGGGTGCGCTGTACTTGCTGCTCTTTGCGCCACTGGGCGATCCGCTGATGGTTCCCTGATAGCAACACATCGGGCACTTTTAAGCCCCGGAAATCGGCTGGACGAGTGTACTGAGGGTAGTCTAGTAACCCAGCTTCAAAACTTTCAGCTTTCAAAGATTCTTCTTTGCCCACCGTTCCAGGCAGCAGCCGAATCACTCCATTCAACAACGTCAGAGCCGGAATTTCACCGCAGGTTAAAACAAAATCTCCTAAGGACACCTCGCGCGTCACAAGGTGCAGTACTCGTTCATCAATGCCTTCGTAATGGCCGCAAATCAGCACTGTCTGCTTATATTCCGCTGCGATTTCTTGGAACATTTTTTGATTCATGGTTTGCCCCTGAGGGGTCAGCAAAATGACCTCGCGTTTCGGTAAATGAGGCAAAGATTCGACTGCCGCAAAAATGGGTTCAGGTTTAATTAACATCCCCACGCCGCCGCCATAAGGTTCATCATCGACTTTGTGGTGTTTGTCGGTTGTAAAGTCACGCGGGTTGGTCAAATGAACGGTCGCAATTTGCTTGGCCAAGGCCTTTCCTAACAAGCCAGAATTTAAGGGAGAGGTAAAGAAATCTGGGAATAGCGTCACAATATCGAAGCGCATAGTCGAGCATTGCAATTTGGGTTGCTGAAGTGAGTTTGGTTGCTGAAGTGAAAACGAGACGAATTCTACTCCTCTCAGCCTACTTTAGTTTCAGCAAAACTTTGAGCAAAACCCTGTTTGTGAAGTATTCTCGTGATAGACAGCGACGGCTGAATGGGAGTAGCTCCTCTAGGTTTTATGCAAACTTTAGTTAGGAGTTTTTTGCGTTTGAGCAAGAACTAAAGCTGTCGTGGGAATCCTTGATACGTAGAACTCCCAGGCAGGGAAGCTGGAATATTGTCCTATGGTGTCTTCAGACGATTCAAGCGAGTTAAACCTTTCCAGTGATGTTTACCAGCGTGTTCTCGCTCAATTTCAAGGTGATTGGGCAAAGCGGCTCAATGTGGAGCAAATGTTTACGCTGATCAACGGAGTACTGCCGCTTGAAGCGTGTCTTTACTACCAGGTGTTGCCCCTGTTTTTGGAAGGGAACCGTCTGCACCTGGGCATGGTGACACCCAATGACACATCGGCCCTGGAATATGTCCGCCGAATTGTTTCCTACTTGAACTATTCCCTTGTTCCTCGTGCCATTACCTATGATGCGCTTCAAGTTGCCCTGACGGGGTACTTAAACTGCACCGGAGCGGCATCTAAAACCAAGAATTCGCCAGAGTTATTTAGCTACGGGCACCATCGCCATTCGTCCCACAGCCGTCGCGATCGGGTGGATCAAAGTAACCGCCCAACGTTGATTCTGGATGACCCAGATGAGTTTCTCAACGAATTTGAAAGTACGCGAATGCCGGAGTCAGCTTTACCCCCTCCAGAATTGCCCGCTTCGCCCGCGTTACCGCCTCCCAGTGCAGATTATCCCATTGAACAAATCACCGTTCTCCAAGAGGACGGGCTGCCAGACGATATCCTGCATTCCAATAAACAAGTGCAGGATGACATGGGACGATCGCCTCATCTGAATTCAACTCCCGCCCATCCATCCCCTGATTTGGTCGCACCTTCACAGCAAGCAAACGCATCTCAATCCCTCCCTCAACTGATTGATGCAGTACCAGCCCTGGAAATTCAAGCAAATCATTTGTCGAGTTCTGTGGAAGTGTTGGCATCACTGCCGGCCAAAGACCTTTTGCAAGAACTGTTGGCAAGAGTGCTATTGGGTGGTATTGGGCGGTTGTATTTTGAGTGCCATGCTCAGTATGGGCGCGTGCTGTGGAGCCAGGATGGAGTCTTGCAGTCAGTGTTGGATAGTTTGCCGTTACCCGTTTTTGCCCAGCTATTGGCCGAGCTGAAGCGGGTTGCTCAGTTGGCTCCCATTCCAGTCACCCAACCGAAACACGCTGAGATTGAGCGGTTGTACGATCGCAACCGAGTGTTATTGCGCTTTCGGTTTATGCCAAACCAATACGGTGAAGAAGCGACGCTTCAGGTTTTGCGTGGAGCTGCCCTGCGGTTTTACCAACGGCAACAGCTAACCAAACTCAAACGAGATGCTCTTGGCATTGCCAAACAACTTCAAACCAAACTGAATGAAATTCGCGATCGGGCTTATGCTGAGCCTGGTTTGTCTGCTGCCCGATTTGAATCCCTCCCTGCCCTGAATCAACTACTGCAAACCATTGAGGAACAGTTGAACGATCTAGAAGAGAAAGGTTAGATAAAAGCTAAAAATTCAAAGCGAAGGTCATTTTTACCCATTTTTCCGATCGCCCTTTACACCGCTTCTTTCCACCGTTTCCAGGCGAATCGTATCTCTTAAACCCAGCCAGTTATGACGCTTTACGCCCCAAGGAAAGACAACAAGCATAACTAAAAAAACAATCGCCAGTCCGATCGCAACGGGAAAACCGATCGTGGAAACTGACCCCATGTAGGTGAGGCTAAGCGTATTGGGAATGATGCCCAGGAGGTTGGCAATGGCAAAAATGGGCAGCGACATCCCAGAAATACCTGCTCCATAGCTCACCAAGTCATAGGGCAGAAAGGGAAACAGGTGGGACACAAACACAATCCAACCTAAATAGATTTCTCCTCGGTGCTTAGAGAAATAAACTGATTTTCCAGTCAATGCCTGAACCGCCGATCGTCCCAAGGTTCGTCCAATAAAATAGGCTGCCAAACTGCCGAGAAATAGCCCAATCACACCATAGGTTCCGGCGGGAAACCCTCCCCAAACGGCTCCGGCAGCTACAGTGACAGGCGTACTGGGAACAGGTCCAACCACGATCGCCACGACCAAAAAAGCAATGTATGCCAAAATGCCAAACGATCCTAGATTCTGAATTGACTGGACAATTGCTTGAGGAGATGACCAGTCCAGTCCAGATTGGGTGACAAACCACCAGCCCGCACCCCCACACAGCAACAAAACCAGTAGGGCGATCGTATTTGGCACCGTCAGTAATGCGTACAGTTTCGCTAATCGCTTTTTTTGCTTGTTTCTCATAAAAACCCAGTCAGAACATTAGGCAAAGGGTTCGGCTCTGTTCGGTTCAATGGATATTCCATTTATCCTCTGCACGCATCAAAATCAAAAGCCGCCTGTCGAGTATAGTCTTTCCGGCTTGAAACCTTTCTCGCTGGAAACGGTGTTCTCTTCAGAATGAAAAAAATCTTAACTTTTGGTAGATTGCAAGCAGGACAAGATTCATTAACCTCTCGAAAGAAACAATTTGGTGATTACTCTCATGCGTAAATGGTTTGGACTCGCGCTCATCAGCTGCTTCATCGTATTCCTTGGGGCGTTAGCTCAACCCAAACAAAATCAATTGACTGCGGCTGAGCCGGGGGTTGATATTGTTCAGCCGGACTATGGCGAAAAACTCATGCACTCGCACCTTGGCGATCGTCCCGTTGCATCTCCCATGGTGGCTCAGGCTCCTGCGGCTCCGGTGGTTTCTGAGCGTGTCACCTATGCCTCGGTGGAGGGCACACCTGTAGAGGGCTATTTGGCTCGTCCTGCGGATGCTACAGAGCCTCTACCTGGACTAATTGTGATCCACGAGTGGTGGGGACTGAACGACAATATTGAAATGATGACCGATCGTTTGGCAGGTGAAGGATACGTTGCCCTAGCGGTTGATCTGTTTGAAGGGCAAGTGGCTGACCAACCTGAACAAGCCCGCGAACAGGTGCAAGCGGCTTCCCAAACGCCAGAACGTCTGGAAGAAAACCTGCGCCAGGCTTACCAATATCTGCAAACTGAGCAAGGAACCACTGGAGTTGCCAGTATTGGCTGGTGCTTTGGCGGAACCTGGTCATTGAATACGGCTTTACTGCTGCCAAATGAACTTGATGCAACGGTCATCTATTACGGTGGACAAATCACCACAGACCCGGACACTCTCAGTTCCTTGGAAATGCCGATTCTAGGAATTTTTGGTGAATTGGATGATAATCCGTCCCCTGAAACTGTACGCGAATTTGAGGCAGCATTAAGCACGCTAGACAAATCGGCTGACATCTACATTTATGAAAATGCGGATCACGCTTTTGCTAACCCTTCTGGAACGCGATATAACGCTGAAGCGGCGGAAGATGCTTGGGAACGTACGATCGCCTTTTTGAATCAGCATCTAAAAGAGTAAGGCTTAAGGGGAGTTTAGTTAAATCCGACTCCCCCTGCACCTCACTCGATCGTTCACTTCTCCAGCCGGATGGCATACCACTGTAAAAAGCCGTCCGGCCCCACATCTAACTCACACGCCGTTTCCATCAGGTGCTTTGCCTGCTCCTCAAGGTGGATAAACCGCTGTAGCTCTTGGGGTAAATCATCCTGCCGCTCTGCTAAAACGACTTTTAATTTTTCCAGGAGTTCATCTGCCATGAGAATCTGCTCTGGCTGGTTGGGTTCCAGCAGCACGTAGGCATCCTCTTGATACATGATGGAGTCTGGCATGGGGGTTGGGGGTTGGGGGCACGTTTAATCTTCGGCAAAGACGTAGCGGTACAGTTCACTGGGGTCAGGTTCTGGGCTATCCTGAGCAAACTTGACTGCATCTTCAACGACTTCTTGAATTCGCCGATCGATCGCTTTCAGTTCATCAGCACTAACTAAATTCTTATCTGTCAGGTAGGCTGCCAAGCGTTTAATTGGATCGCGGGCTAACCATTCTTCTTTTTCAGCCTTCGATCGCAGCTCATCCGGATCAGCCAAGGAATGTCCTCGGAAGCGATAGGTGAGGCATTCAATCAGCGTTGGGCCTTCACCAGCACGGGCACGGGCAACGGCTTCCTGGGCAACCGTCCGCACCGCCAACACGTCCATTCCATCGACCTCTCTTCCCGGCATTCCAAACACGCTGGCCTTTTTGAAAATTTCAGGTTGGGAAGTGGCTCGTTCGTGGGCCATCCCGATCGCCCACTTATTATTTTCCACCACAAAAATAATGGGCAAATTCCACAAAGCCGCCATATTTAGGCATTCAAAGAATTGCCCGTTGTTGGTTGTCCCATCGCCAAAGAAGGCTGCCGTTACTTGATCTGCCGACTCATCTCCCATCGTTTCCCGGCGGTATTTCGTTTGGAAGGCCGCCCCCAGTGCCACCGGAATTCCTTCCCCAATGAAGGCATATCCTCCCAGCAGCCGATGCTCCGACGAAAACAGGTGCATGGAACCCCCACGCCCTTTACTGCATCCGGTTGCCTTACCAAAAAGCTCCGCCATCACATTGCGGGCTGGAACCCCCACACTCAACGCGTGAACATGATCCCGGTAGGTACTGCACACATAATCCTCTCCGGGGCGCATTGCCCGAATTACGCCTGTCGAAACGGCTTCTTGCCCGTTGTACAAATGGACAAATCCAAACATTTTGCCCCGATAATACATTTCGGCGCACTTGTCTTCAAATGCCCGACCGAGAACCATATCTTCGTATAACATTAGTCCCTCGTCCCGGCTGACTGGGTTCACGGAGGGCAATGTTGGAATTGTCCGTTCCTGACTCATGAATTTGTACTATCCTTGCTGCAAGAGTACACTAAACGTTAACGGCGAAAGGGTATCTTGATCCGCTACCCAACGGTGACAGGGCTGCACAAGGGCATTGACACCCAGAGGGCTTGAACAAGCCTAATACAGTATTATCGCAGTCCCAGATATTAGCAGAATCTTAGGTAGGGATTCTACTGTAGTGGGACATTAAACTAAGGATATCTACCCGATCGATCTAGCTTCAAGTCCTGAGGGGCTGCTTCATGTAACTGTGTTACTGTTACATAATTTCTTTAAACTTATCGGGAAGCTGCTGGGGGTGCAGAATCGGAAATCACAAGGTGAACCAGCCACACAAGGAGTGTAAAGGTTGCTCTCATTTATTGCACGGGATTGAAAGTCCAAAGTATAAACATAGGGGTAAATTGAGTTGAATGCTCGCGCTGCAAAAGTGAATTTCTGCATTGCGAAACCTTATGTAAGGGTAAGATTTGTTTGTCGATGTTTGAGAGTGACTTGCGGCGGGTTCCTTAGAGGAGATCCTCTGCTAGGATGGGAGACTCAACGCAGGGCAGTTTACCTGACCTAATCGTTCTAATATTTCAACTGATTGTTGCGGGGGAAGGGAATTGTGCGAATTCCGCTGGATTACTACCGAATTCTAGGTTTACCAATTCAAGCAACGGCGGAGCAGTTGCAGCAGGCTCACCGTGATCGCACCCTGCAACTTCCCAGACGTGAATTTTCGGAGACGGCGATCGAGGCTCGTCGTCAATTAATTGATGAGGCGCATACGGTTCTGTCTGATCCTGCTCGTCGGCAAGAATACGATGCCAGCTTTTTGGCAACGTCCTACGACTTGTTGGAAGTTGGCAAATCTCAAGATTTGTCCGAAGAGCAGGGCTATGCAGATGAACCGTCGGGCTACGCCAATTCTGCCCTGAATAGTCCTGATTCCTATTCTCCCAACATTGACATTCAGGATGACCAGTTCATTGGGGCCTTGCTAATTCTGCAAGAACTGGGAGAATACGAGCTTGTGCTGAAGCTGGGCCGCCCTTACCTGGATGGCGGCAACCTCGCCTTGAAGCAAGGCCGATTTGGCGATCCAGATATTGTTGCTGCGGATGTGGTTTTAACGGTTGCTTTGTCTTGTTTGGAGCTGGGGCGTGAGCAGTGGCAGCAGGGACAGTACGAAAAGGCTGCCGAGTCGCTTAAATTGGGACAGGATTTGCTCTTGCGAGAAGGGCTGTTTCCTAATCTGCGGGGTGAAATGCAGTCAGACCTTTACAAACTTCGCCCTTACCGCATCCTGGAACTGGTGGCACTGCCAGAAGAGCAAACCCCTTCTCGTTATCAAGGGCTAGAGCTGCTGGGAGATATGCTGCAAGACCGAGGCGGCATTGATGGCAATGGAGATGACCAATCTGGGTTGTCGATCGACGATTTTTTACGGTTTATTCAACAATTACGCTCCTACCTGACGGCGGCAGAACAGCAAGAATTGTTTGAAGTGGAATCGCGTCGTCCTTCAGCCGTAGCCATTTACTTAGCCGTTTATGCCTTGCTGGCACGGGGGTTTGCTGAGCGTCAGCCGGCCCTGGTGCGTCGGGCAAAGGGAATGCTCCTGCGCTTAGGAACGCGGCAAGATGTGCATTTGGAGCAAGCGGTCTGTTCCCTTTTATTGGGGCAAACGGAGGAAGCCAGTCGGGCGTTAGACCTTAGCCAAGAGTTTGAGTCCCTTGCTTTTATTCGTGAGCATTCCCAGGGATCGCCTGATCTATTGCCTGGGTTGTGCCTTTACAGTGAACGCTGGCTACAAGATGAGGTTTTTCCTCACTTCCGGGATCTAGCTTACAAGCAAGCATCGCTAAAAGAATATTTTGCCGATGAGGATGTGCAGGCCTATCTGGAAGAATTGCCCAATGAACCTGAACCTGTCAGCAGTGGTTGGTCGGCTCGCCGTGCTGGAACCACCACCACCTATCGCCCAGAGAGCCGGATTCGGACGGAACCGCGCCTACAAACGATTCAACCCAGGGCAACCGAACCACGAGTGGCGGGGGCAACAAACCGAGCTAACTCCACCGCGACGATCGATTCTGGTTATCCCACGATCATGAATGGTTCAGGGATATTTAATGACGATTATCCACCTGTGGATGAAAGCCCCGTGCCTGCTGTTCGTAACGCTTCAGGTGCCGATCGCCCTCGCAATAACCATGCCCGGAGTACGCCAACCCGTCGCGGTGCTGGACGATCGCTCAGAGTCGATCGGCTCTTGTTTTTAGCGGCTCTGGGGGCAGGAATGATTCTGCTGCTTTATTTCTTCAGTCGCCTGTTGAGCCGACCTCAGCCAGCCCCGGTTGCCGGAAGGGAGGGGCTTCAGGTTGAGCGACTAGAGCCTGTTTTGGCAGAGGTGATTCCACCGCAAACGTCGGTTCCTGCGGTAAGTGAGCCATTGGATGAGTCAAATGCAGCAACGGTGATTGAAAATTGGTTGTCTGCGAAGGCTGCTGCAATGGGACAAAACCATGAAGTCGATCGCCTCTCAGCGGCCCTGGCTGATCCAGCCTTATCTCGCTGGCAGGAGCAGGCTCAGCAGGCCCAAACGACGAATTCCTATTGGCAATATGAACACTCAGACGTAGAGGTGGTTTCGGTTGAGGTCTTTTCCGACGATCTAAGCTCCGGTGGTGGAGGTGAAGATCCTGATGGCGGTACTGATCTGGATCTGTCTCTTATACACATCT
>PVWD01000502.1 GCA_003003615.1 filamentous cyanobacterium CCP2
CTTTCTGCATCAAGGCAGAAAGTTTGAGCCCAGCGGCTTGAGCGTTAGATAGTACCTTTGGATAATCTCCAAAAATAATTGACTCCTTTGCTCACCTGTTTTAGTCAGTTTGGAGCAATACTTTAATAGTATATGTCAGATTCTGTTTATTCACATATAATGAATTTTAATTAATCATTAAATTATGTTGTAAACAGAATCGAATAAAATGGCAGACGAACTATCAAATGATGAAAAAATTGAACTGGGAGTTAGAAGAGTCTTATCAGAACGAGAGGTTGATGATAGAAATTCTATAATAGAAGAACTTGAAAAACATCGGAATTACCTTCAATCTCAATTTCGAACGTTTACTTTAGGATTATCGGCACTAGCAATTGTTGGTTCTTCTCTATTTGTGTTCTTTTTCAGTAAGTCTTTTCGAAGTCTTGAAGACGATATAACAGCACAAATTGACACTAAGGTAATTGAGTATAAAATAATTGAATCTCTGAGATCAAACCTAGAACAACAGCTTTCGGTGGTGGCAGAAAGTGATACAATCAAAGAAAGAATAAAAGTAGTTGCCGACAGAGTATTGACCTCACAAGTTGATTCAACAATTGTGCCCTTGATCACGAGACTCATAGACAGTCAGATATCAGACCTAAATCAAGCTAATTTAAGTTCCTTACTAGATAGAAGTGTTAAATCAGTTGTTTCGTGGTCGGAACTGGGGGCAGGTGATAATAGTGTATTTGACCAAAGTTGTGATTATAAGTTCGTAATTCCCAATGGACCACCAACCATGGGCACTTACTATTTCTCTAAAGTTACGGACAGCTATTTAAGATCTTGGAACCCAGAATTATTCTACGTTCAACATGATATTAAGGATCAGATTAGTTTTGGTGGGCGTAGTGTTCATAAAGGAAAGTTATTTAAACGATGCCCAAAATAAACTTTATAATGTCTTAGCAATATTAGCCTGTTGGCTAACAAGTGTGACTCTAATAGCAACAACGAAAAGGTGAGACTAACACACGGCTTACTTAAAAACTAACTATTCAGGGACAGCGTCAACAAAGCGCAGGCAAGCATGTGTTTTAAAGGCTGATAAACGTAACGCCTGAGAATCGCATATTTAGGAGCAGCACGTACAATCGTACAGTACACGAGAAAATAGACAGCCTTTAAATCTTATGCTTAGCGCAGGGAACTGCCGGCACGGCACAGCGGGCTTGCCTTCGCGAAGCTTCAGCGAAGCAAGGCGGGTAGAGTAAAATAGGCGCATTCGGAACAGCGTGGCTGAGCGTTTGCTTGGCGCGATGGCGAAGCGGCTATTTAAAATAAAACTAATTATATAACATGGTGGCAAACTGAGTTCATTAGGTCTGCATCTTGGAGGGTCAGCCTTGCGGAGTTTATTTACCCGAGCGCCTTGGCGAGGGCAAGCGCAGTTTACGGAGCGCAGACATAATGTAGAATTATATAAAAAACTTAGGGTGCGGGATGGCGCAATTCCCTTAACATAAAACCGAACGGTATCGTACTGCACACTTTCGCTAAAGCTTCAGTGCATAAGTGACGATAACTGGTTTTATATTAAATGCCTGGCATTACGGGAATTGTTGGGTTTGTTATATAATTTATATTATGTTAAATATAAAATCCAAAGAATAAGGGAGATTGATTTAACCTCCCTTACCTATTTCAATTAATTATCTTCCAGAGCATCCAGTCTATCAAGGATCGCATCTCTCTTAGCGTCCATGCCTAACTGATCATAGATAGTACTCAACGGTCTTAGTGAGTACACATCATTAGGGTCTGCCTCTAAAGCTTTCTCAAACATTGGCATCGCTTCTTTGAATCTGGCCATTGCCTTTTCTTTCAAGTCGTTGTACTTAGCGTCATCATCAACAGTAAGGTTGGCTTCTTTCATAATCTCAGCTGCCTGGTTAAAGATTACCGATCCGGCTACATACAGTGCTTCAGCATAGCTGCCATCTAAGTCCAATGCCTTCTTAGCATTCTTCTCAGCGTCATCCAACTGCTCGTTGTTCCACTGTAAGTATGCCAAAGTATAGTAAGTAGATTTATCAGCCTGTCCGGCATCAATGATCTTAGACAATCCGCTAATGGCTTCGTCCATTCTCTCAGACTGGATCAACACATCCACTTCCCACTTCTTGTACATTTCCTCTTCAGGATAATTGCCTTGTGCTTCTCTGATGTGAGCCAAAGCATTGTCATAATCCTCGCTGTCGATTTCGTACTGAATTACGCTATTATAAGCGTAGTTCTTGTTGTCGTACTCTTCTTCGTGTCCGATTACTCTGTTGTAGAATTCGTAAGCTTCTTCATCCATCTCAGCATTATCAGCTG
>PVWD01000503.1 GCA_003003615.1 filamentous cyanobacterium CCP2
CCTCCTGATGACCATAAGTCCAGAGAAAAATTACATCGCCATTAATTTCAGGTATTGTTTCTCGACTCACTTCATATTGAATTGGATTGCTAAATAACCGTTGGGCTTCCGATGCCATGAAATCCTGCGATGGAGGGCGAGATAATCCGGCATCGGCAACAACCGTACCGCAGAAGGAGTCTTTGAGATACAAATTAACGTGGGTTGGGTAAACTCGCACGATCGAAACATCAATCTCCGTTGCGCGGGTTCCCATTTGCTGTTGGAAGTCTTCCAATCGCTGGTAATAGCGAACCATCACTTGTTCCGCTTCCGCAGTTTTGCCCAGTACTTCGGCATAGCGCATGAAAAAGTTTTTCCACTCACCGCTATGGTCATAGGCAATAATTACCGTTGGTGCAATTTGAGAGAGGGCGTTGTAGTTGCTGTTAACATAATCCCCTCCTAAAATGAAGTCTGGTTTTAGAGCCAGAATTTTTTCTAAACTTGGGGCATTATTTCCACCAACTTCTTCAATACCATCAGCAAATTCTTGCAGGTAAAACTCACGGCTGACACCATCGCTCCCAATGGGTTTTATGCCCAGGCTCAACGCATAATCTAAACCACCCAAAACAACGATCCGTTGTGGATTGATTGGAACACAGGTTTCACCCATGACATGTTGAATGACTCGACACTCTGCATCAGGATTGGCTTGAGTATTCGCATTCGGTGTACAAGCACTTCCGCTAACCACTACGACAAGAAATGCGAGCAATCCTAAAAAGATCGATCGCCAATTATTAATTTGCAAACTGATGCAAGAGAGTCGTTGAGCCATTCTATAACCAATTCGTTCAGTTTTACTTCAGCAGTAAAGTGAGCAGTGCCCACCCTACTAAAGGAATGTTTCGATTAAAATTCAACTGCTAGAGAACCAACGATCGTAAAGGGTGCACCGGGTTCGATCGCCACTCTGCCAAAGTTGTTCGAGCGAAAATATTCCACATCGAATAAGTTTTGGATGTTGACGGCGGCTCGCCAGTTGTTTCGACGGTAAAACACAGCGGCATCAGTACGGAGATAGCTGGGTAAATCAAAGGTATCTTCAAAATCTCCGGCTCGTTCGTCAATATAGAAAAGCCCTAATCCAAATCCTAATCCTTGCAAGTCGCCGTTCTGAATCTCATAGGTTGTCCACAGGCTTGCAGTATTGCGCGGTACGTTTTGTACGCGGCTTCCTGGGGGCAGTCCAAAATACTCCTCGGTGTATTCGGCATCGATTAAGCCGTAGGATGCAATCACGTTCCAACCCGGAAGGAGTTCGCCAGCTAGATTTAGATCAATGCCTCGGCTGCGCTGCTCAGCAATGGGGATGCTGAAATCAGGGTTGTCGGGGTCGGTGGTGGCAAGATTGGTTTTGGTGATGTCGTAGAAGGCAAGAGACGCAACCAGGCGATCGTTCAACTCAGCCCGCACGCCAACTTCATACTGTGTGCCGCGTTCTGGATCAAGGAACTCACCATTTACATCAGTGCTGGAATTGGGCTGAAACGATCGGGCATAGTTGGCATACAGCGAGATCGGTTCGATCGGCTGATAAACAATGCCTATGGTTGGACTGAATGCAGTCTCATCCTGTTCAGTGGTGCTATCTGTCCGATTATCACGGTTCTCCTGAGAAATCGCATCAAAGCGACCACCCAGAACAAGAATGAGATTATCAAGAATATCGATCTGGTCTTGCAGGACGATCCCTAACGCATCTGTGCGACCGAGGTTATCACGAACTTGATTGGTGAGGTCATCCACGTCAGGGCGATCGATGACATCATAAACCGGATTGAAAATATTAATATCGGGTGTCAGCCCATCAGGTAAACGGCTTTGGGTTCCGCCGGAAGTCTGTCGGCGCAGATCAAACCCCAGCAAAAGATTATGCTCAATGGAACCTGTTGAGAAGTTACCCAGCAGATCGGTTTGAAAAGAATAGACTTCAGAGAGGTCATCATTTGAGCGAAAATTGCGAGACAAAATTCCAGTTTCTTCGTTCAATTCCAGCGGTTCAGCCCGCAAATCAAAATCATCGGATGTGATTAACCGAAACTGATTGCGAATCCGCCAATTGTCGCTAAATTCATGTTCCAGGCGGTATCCGGCACTGTACTCTTCAACCTGTCGAACGTCGTTTGGTTCACCCAAAAATCGGCTGATCGGAATGTCTACAATATCTCGTCCGATCGCCAAAAAGCCGCGATCGAAGGGGCGTTCGTCTCGCAGGTAAGTAAAGTCAAAATTGAGCGTCGTAGCATCGCTAATCCGAAACTCTAACGAAGGAGCCACAAAAACGCGGCTGACATCCTGGTCAAAATCC
>PVWD01000504.1 GCA_003003615.1 filamentous cyanobacterium CCP2
GCACAGAAATTGCCCAATCGGTGCATCAGTGGTTTCGCGTTCCGGCAAACCAAGCCTTGATCGATCGCCTCCAAACTGCCGGACTCCAGCTTGCCCGCGAAGTTAACTCCAACGAAGCCACCTCCAAACCCAAACCCCTTTCCGGCAAAACCTTTGTGATTACAGGCACCCTGCCCACCCTGACGCGAGACGAAGCCAAAGCCCTAATTCAAAATGCGGGCGGAAAGGTGACAGGCTCCGTAAGTTCTAAAACAAATTATGTTGTTGTGGGGGAAGATGCCGGATCAAAACTCGCTAAGGCTGAAGCGTTAGGAATCACCCAGTTGTCGGAAGCGGAACTGCAAGATTTAGTTGCATCCTTATAGCAGGGCGAACGTTACATTTCTTTGCTGGCTGTTGCAGCGTCCTAAAAGGCGTAACTTTCAGCAAAATCTCTTAGCGAGATCCTGCCAATGAACTCTCTGGTTTCAACACTCGTTCAACGTACTGATCAAGCTTCCCTTGGGGACTCAGGGAGGTGGGCTAGGCCAGCGAAGCAGTGGTTTGGGCCCATTCTTGCACTCATGCGATCGACCTGGCTCTGGCGGTTGGCAGGAATTGGGATTGTGCCGTTGGTTTTAAGTGCTGGCTCAGTCGGGGCGGCTGAATACATTACGTTGACTTATCGAGGGATTGAGCGTTCTATCTCTGTAGAATCTTTTGAGATTTATGCACAAACAGGGGAAATTTCCAGCGATTTGCGGGAAGTTACTCGTTTTCTTAGTCAACAACAGCTAAATGATTTACGCCAAATTCTACTCGCCCGCGCAGACTTTACTCCTACGGCGGTTTCCCAGTTTCTTTATACCGATCAAGGCGAAATTTTGCTGCGGCGTTTAGGGGAAATGATTCGGACGGAGGCAAACCTTTCGGGGTTTTATGCAATTCGATCGGCATTAATTTTGGCAGCAGCCGACCCGGAAGATGGACTCACACTGGTTAATGTGTTGAAGGAATTTCCCCTAAATGGGCTGCGGGTCGATTTAACTCGATCGTTGCAGATCCTTGGAGGGTTGGAAGATCTGATTACTCAAACTCAGGATGCCCTTGCCCTGATTCAGGAACAGGCGGCTTTAGAGGCAGAATTTGGCAGATGGATTGTGTTTGATACCTTGCCCGATCTGCGGCTGGCCGGTTCGCTGTCTTGGGAAGTTCAGTCGATCGTTTTAACCGATGAGCGGCGCGATGCCCTAGACGGGACTGTCAACAGCCGATCGTTTCCGGTTGATGTGTACCTACCTCGTACCAAAGACAATGAACCCATTTCAGCCGCTCCCGTCATTGTCATTTCTCATGGTTTAGGCTCCGATCGCACCACCTACGCTTATCTGGCTCAGCATCTTGTCACCTATGGATTTGTTGTGGTGGTTCCTGAACACCCAGGGAGCAATTCGCAACAGCTTCAGGCGTTGATTTCGGGAAGGGCTAGCCAGGTGACATCTCCATCTGAATTTATCGATCGGCCGCTGGACATCACCCATGTGCTGGATGAGTTGGCAGAGCTTGCCCAAAGTGATCCTGTTTTTGCAGGTCGGCTGAATGTGCAGCAAGTGGGCGTGATTGGTCAATCCTTGGGAGGCTACACGGCTCTGGTATTGGCCGGAGCGCAAATTAACTTCGCCCAACTGGAAGCAGAATGCACTGAAAACACCTTCAATCTGTCGTTGTTGCTGCAATGTCGTGCCCTCGATTTGCCATCCTTTCTGCCCGATCTGCAAGATGAGCGAGTCAAAGCGGTAATTGCCATCAACCCCATTGGCAGCAGTTTGCTGGGTGAAGAAGACTACGGGGCCATTCAGACCCCCGTGATGATCATTAGCGGCAGTGCCGATACGATCGCCCCAGCATTGCCCGAACAAATTCGCCCCTTTACCTGGCTGCAAACCCCCGATCGGTTTCTGGTGATTTTCCAGGGAGGAACCCATTTCTCCACGATCGATGTCCCCCACTCCAACAGAACACCCTCTGAAATTGTGCAGCTCCCCAGCCAAATCGTTGGCCCCGACCCAGCCTTAGCCCATACCTACCTCCGTAGCCTCAGCCTCGCCTTCCTGGGAACCTACATCGCCCAAGACAGCACCTACCAACCCTTCCTCAACCCCGCCTACGCCCAACAAATTAGCGAAGCCTCAATGCCAGTCCGTTTAGTTCGATCGCTCACCTCCACCCAACTCTCCAGAGCGTTGAATGAATCCGTTATTGAACTGGTGACACCGCCCTCCATTGGGTCAGGCGCAGACGAGCAGCAACCAGAAATGTGATGCAGCCAGAAATGTGATTTTGCAATTAGCGGTGGGGAATGGGTGATCGGTAGTT
>PVWD01000505.1 GCA_003003615.1 filamentous cyanobacterium CCP2
CCCCATTCCCTACTCCCTACTCCCCACTCCCTCCCATGACAACTACAACCCCCATCTCTACTGCCGAAACCCTCATCGCTCCCCCCGAACTGGAAGTCGTTAACCTGACCAAACGGTTTGGTACATTCACCGCCCTCGATCGCGTTTCGATGAAAGTGGCTCCGGGTCGTTTCCATGCCCTGCTGGGGGAAAATGGAGCCGGAAAAAGTACCCTGGTGAAGTGCATTATGGGCTTCTATACGCCGACCTCCGGGGATGTGCTGATCGATAAACAGTCGCGGACGATCGCCAATCCGAAAGATGCCCATCATTTTGGGATTGGTATGGTTTATCAGCACTTTACTTCCGTTCCAGCAATGACGGTAGCAGAAAATCTGGTACTTTCCCGTTACGACAGTCCTCAAGTGATCAACTGGAAGGCAGAACTGGAAAACCTGGAAGCCTTTATGAGCCAATCGCCCTTTCAGGTTGATTTACATACGCCGATCGCCCAACTAGCAGCCGGACAAAAGCAGAAACTTGAAATTCTGAAACAGCTTTATTTAAAGAGTCGTGTTTTGATTCTGGATGAGCCGACCTCGGTATTGACTCCCGTGGAAGCCGATGAAGTCTTGGGTTTGCTGCGCCAGGAGGTGACGGCCGGTCGCTTGAGTGTGCTGATGATTTCCCACAAGTTTCGAGAGGTGATGTCCTTTGCCGATGAGGTAACGGTGCTGCGTCGGGGACAGTTAGCCGGATCAGGACTGGTTCAGGATCTCACGATTGAAGACATGGCGCAAATGATGCTGGGAGAACGGCAAGTCTCGACTCCAGTGGAAAAGGCGATCGTGCCTGAGCCGCAGCCGGTGCTGCACTTACAAAATCTTTGTGCGAATAAAGATAATGGGCTACCTGCCGTTAAAACCATCCATCTCACCGTTCATGCGGGTGAAATTGTGGGAATTGCGGGTGTTTCTGGAAATGGACAGCGAGAATTAGTGGAAGTGCTTTCAGGGCAGCGATCGCCCACTGCGGGAGCGGTGCAGGTGAATGAATCTCCCTATCAGGCGCGTCGACAGCAAATGGCAGAACACGGCGTTTACACCCTGCCCGAAGAACCCCTCCGCAATGCCTGCGTTGCCCATATGAGCGTAGCAGAAAATATGGCTCTGCGAACCTTTGACCAACCGCCCCAGGCAAAAGCCCGCTGGTTATTGATTCCTCGTGCAATTCGGGAAATGGCGCAACAATTGGTACAAACCTTTGCCGTCAAAACTCCTTCGGTCGATACACCCGTCGGCAATCTCTCTGGAGGGAATGTGCAGCGTACTGTTTTGGCAAGAGAGCTATCCTCCGATCGAATTCAACTCCTAATTGCAGCGAACCCTTGTTTTGGGCTGGACTTTGCTGCCGTTGACTACATTCACAGCCAAATTGTCGCTGCGCGTAACCGAGGCGTAGCCGTGCTGTTAGTGAGTGAAGATTTGGATGAATTGCTGAAATTATCCGATCGCATTTTTGTCATGAGTGAAGGCGAATTGGTGTATGAAAGTCCCGTGGAAATGGCCGATTTAACAACAATCGGACAGCGCATGGCAGGACATTAAGTAGGGACATTTCGCGAATCATCTCTGACCAGAATTACCGGATTAAATGATTAATTTGTATCCAGTTCGTGCATAACATAATGAATCAATTGATACCGACCGCGCTACCCGTCGTTTTGCCCAATTTGTCACAGCAAATTACTGATCCAGATGCCCTCACCTGGGAACCCTTCCGTCCAGGAATTGACATCCACCGACTCTATCCTCCCACTCCTCACAGATCGGCGGCTGCCCTTTTACGCTATGAACCTGGAGCAAAAGTCCCCTGGCATCGGCATTTGGGATATGAGCATATCTGGGTGCTGACGGGTTCTCAATCAGACGATCGGGGCACCTACACCGCAGGAACATTGGTTATCAATCCGCCTGACACTTGCCACCAAGTCACCAGTCCTGAGGGTTGTATTGTGTTAATTATTTGGGAAAAGCCTATCCAGTTTGAACAGCCGCAGCCTGAGAACTAAGCAGTTAGAAATTCAGTGAATCGCAAAACGACTCAACAAGAGAAATATGGAAATTGCAGCGAAACCTTACCCTTATTTACTGCCTGAAGATTGCCGATTGGCATTACTAATTATCGACATGCAGCGTGATTTCATCGAACCGGGTGGCTTTGGTGATGCCTTGGGGAATGAGGTTAGCCGATTGCGATCGATTATTCCCAACGTCCAGCGGTTGCAAACTGCCTTTCGTCAGGCTCACCTGCCCATTTTTCAGACGGTCGAAGGGCATCAACCCGATTTATCAGACTGTCCACCCTCAAAGCG
>PVWD01000188.1 GCA_003003615.1 filamentous cyanobacterium CCP2
GGTGCTGGTCACCCAGTTGCAGAACTGCGCCCACAGACTTGCGCTTTCGCGTCTCTGTAAGGTCGTTGTCATAATCTCAATGAGTGCTTAATTAACTGCTAGGAATGCGGTAAGTTATTTCGCTCACCGTGATTAAATACTAGAGCATTTATTTACTTTTGTAAAGCTAATGGAGTGGATACTCATAATTTGTTTCTGATCATTAAATCTGATTATCAAGAGGAAAGGCACCTCTGAAGAGATGCCTTAAGGAATTGATTGGAGTGGGTCTGAAGCGAAGCTGCGCTACTGCATCAGGACTTAGGCAACTGGATCTAGCTCTGGATGCAGCAAAATGTTGCTCAGAATAGATGCTGGGCGTTCCTTGTGCTTCCAGGCAAAGGCATGACGGAAAGCTGCATCCTGGCAGGCTTGCAGTTCCTCAAACCCGATGATGTCGTGGGTCAGCAGATTCTCATACTCAAATGGCAATCGTACATTGTGCAACCCGGCATTATCCGTGCAGATGGCGATGTCCACCCCTGCCTCAAAGCATCGATCGAACACCAATTTGAGTTGATTCAGTTGACTTAGGGTTCCAGTTTTGAGATAGGTCGTGGGGCAGACCTCTAAGCACTGTCCTCGTCGGGCGACTTCCGGTAGAAGCTCTGGATGGCGCAATGGAATCTGAATCCCATGCCCGATTCGCATTAGGAAGGGCAGGAGTTCTGGATAGCACCCTTCTGTCGTTTCATACACATGCCCCGTTGTATTTAAGCCAAGGGAGCGGGCGTAGTCGTATAGCTCAATGAACTCATCTAGCCGATCGCGATAATGAGCATCCCCCCCCGCTAGATCCACTGCACAGACATACTGCGGCATTTGAGCAGCTAACTCAACGATCGCCCGGTTCACCTCATAGGGCAGTCGCGAGTGCATACAGAGAATTTGGCTCGTCACAATGGGGTACTCGATCATTTGACTGGCTCTGCCAACCACTTCAACAATTCCAGTCATGCGATCGATCCGCTCCGTTTGGCTCAGCTCATCGGGCGTTCGCAGGTAAGGCGTATAGCGCAACTCCAAATACGCCAGATTTTCAAATACATACGCTCCCCGCATCAATCGATAAATAAAGTATGGCAAGGTGTCATTGGTTTGCACCTTCTCAACCAGCGTATGCAATTCCAGATATTCATCTAAGGTTTTGCGGGGCCGAGTGTAAAAATCCTCGAAGGCATCGTATCCTACAAAGGATTTTGCTAAGTCAGTATGGTTTCGTTGAAAATAACGCCATAGTACGCGAGGAACAACCGACCCCCCTAGGTGTCGATGCAGTTCTGCATATAAAGCCATAACTACCTCATCTATCCGTTGAATGTTGACCAAGAACCGAATTTAAGTGACGGGCTAATCAGACTTAGCCATCAATCACCCAATCGCAAAAATCGCTACTGGGTGCTGAGAAAAGTATGGGCAATCGACTCTACCGATCGGATTCTGGCAGTAGAGCAACGATGCTAGTTTGATTCACCCTGGCGTAAGAACAAATGCTTACTACCGTAACTCTGCAAAGAAACCGATAATTTTGGGGGCAAGGGCAGAGTTCATCAAGATACTTTGGATACTTAATATAACTATAGACGCATGCAATTGTGTGTCTTTTACACGACTCCTTGAGAGAACGAGTGAGGTTTTCTCTACCTGTTTGCTCACCGTTGCAATACCTGTCATGATTTAGGCTATGCTGAAATCCCTCTTTACCTTTCTGCTTATTTTTGTCGTCTGGCTGGGAATGATTGTTCCAGCCCAAGGAGCAGATTCAGTTTCATCCTTTCCGCCTGATGTTGTGGAATCCATTTCGGAGTGGCGCAACAAAGCATTTAACGCCACTAATGTTGGAGACTTTTCAACCGCTGAAACCTATTGGACAAAGCTTTTGGAACAGTTGCCCAACGAGCCTGCAATTTGGAGTAATCGGGGTAACGCTAGGGTCAGTCAGAATAAACTGCAAGGGGCGATCGCAGATTACGATCGGGCAATTGAACTGGCTCCAGATGCTCCAGATCCTTATTTGAACCGAGGAACGGCATTGGAAGGTTTGTCTCAGTGGCAAGAAGCAATTGCCGATTACAACCGAGTTTTAGAACTTGATCCCAATGATCCGGCTGCCTACAACAATCGGGGAAATGCAGAAGCAGGCTCAGGGCAATGGGAACAGGCGATCGAGGATTACGGTAAAGCAGTCGAACTGGCACCTGACTTTGCCTTTGCCAGGGCAAACTACGCACTGGCCCTGTATCAAGCTGGCAGAACAAATAATGCCATCCGAGAACTGCGAAACCTGGTTCGTAAATATCCCCAGTTTCCCGATGTCCGGGCCGCCCTCACCGCCGCGCTTTGGGCCCAGGGAAATCATGGTGAAGCGGAGAGTAACTGGGTTGCCGTAATGGGCTTAGATACTCGGTACAAGGATTTAGACTGGGTTGCAACCGTTCGACGCTGGCCTCCAGCCATGGTGGAAGCCTTAGGAAAGTTCCTGGCACTAAACTGACCCCTTCCTAATCGCCTCGTCTCTCACATAAAACCCAAAACGATATAAGTTCATTCTCAGAATAAGTTCATTCTCAGATCAGCTTAGTGTTCCCTAACCTGCTGCCTAAAAAACAGGCGTAACGCAATTCACGTGTCCGCTTCACAAACTTTTGTGGCTTAGTAAAGCAGTGTTAAAATTTGACCAAGAAAACGCATTCACGGAGCAAACTTAATAGTATAGAATAATACGCTCCGGGGACTTGGAGAATGCAGGTCAGTCTTTTGCTGTTAATTTATTTCTTAAACGTTCTGGTTGTAGCTTCTATCCTACTCTGGTCGTTTTTTGCCGATCGCTCCACTCCCAAAAATCATAAGTTGTCATGGGCTGTTGTGGTTATCGCTTCAGTGCTTTGGTTTATCGCCGTTCCCCTTTCAATAATCGAGATTTTGCGTAAATTGTTGCATCACCGCAGCGTTCTGCGCGATCAAAATAATCCCAGTAAAAATTGGGGTTGATTTTTGTAATAAATCACCACGCCTTACCGTCAGAGATCCGTCCTACTACGCATACTTGTTTCTTTCACAGCCCATTCCTTGTACCCGACGATCGGTGCTGTTGTAATCTTTTGTATAACCCTACGCAAGCACGTTAAGACAGTTCCGTAATGCCAAACCTATCCGTTTGGGGTTTCAGTCACCTGAGATTGTTCTAACCTTTCCAGCCGTTGCCATATTTCCAATCCTCGGTGAATGCCAATCCAGTAATCTTCCTTCGTGAATGGAATAAAGCGGCTCAATCCAGGGAATGTTATTGAAGGGGCATATTTAAAGTATGTCGCTCCCTCTCCCTTCAAAGAGCGAATCCTCAAGAACCCAACTTGCAAAAGTTCCATTGAGGAGAGTAGGCAATGCAGTACTGTGGATTGGCAATAAGGCTGTTGAGGTATGAGACTACACCAAAAAGCCCTGCTCATGGTAGGAACAACGCTCATCGGGTTGAACGTTGTATTGTATGTCGTGATCTCTACCATTCTTTCTGGTAGCTTTAAGCAAGTTGAAGCTACCACAACACGTGAACTCGTCCGTGATGCCGTAAACGCGATCGACCAAACAGCGATGCGGTTTAACGAGCGATTTGCAGACTGGTCAGACTGGGACGATACCTATGCCTATGTCGCTGGTGAGCAACCCGATTATGAGAGCGTGAACCTAAACGCCACCGCCTTTGCCAACCTGCGAGTTAACTTAGTAGTGATTGTAAACTCATCCAGCCAGATCGTTTACGCTACAAAGTTTGACCCAGAAACCAAGCAAATGGCTCCCGTTTCAGAGGAGCTGCTCAACCAACTTGGCCCCGGTAGTCCATTGCTGCAAAACGATGCAGAGAGCAGCCTTGGCGAAATTCTGCTTCTTCCAGAAGGGGCAATGCTGATTTCATCGCGTCCTATTTTAACGGGGGAAGGGACAGGCCCCGTGCGCGGCACATTACTGTTTGGGCGAATTTTGAATCATCGTGAAATTGATCGCCTCTCTCAGATCACGCGGTTGTCTTTGAAGCTGGTTTCGGTAAATTCGTCATCCTTGCCGCCTGACTTAGAGGAGGCAAAAGCTCAGCTACTTGATCAGAATTCAGTCGTGGTGAAACGGCTGAACGAGGAAACGATCGCAGGATATGCCTTCATTTACGATGTATATGGACAGCCTGCTTTGCTATTACAAGTTGATAGCCCCAGAACCATCTACCAGCAGGGGCAAACGGCAATGCAATACCTGATGCTGTCGATCGTTTTGGTTGAGTTGGTTTTTAGCGTTGTCACGGTTGTTTTACTCAAAAAACTGGTGTTGTCTCGGTTGAGTAGTCTCAGCAAGGAAGTCAGCAGCATTGACACAAAAGAAGGACTCACAGCAAGGGTTTCAGTTTCAGGGCAAGATGAAATTGCAGAATTGGGAACTGCAATTAATCAAATGCTCAAAACCCTAGAAGCCTATGAGCGCGATCGACAACAGGGAACGATTTCCCTGCAAAAAGCCAAAGAAGCAGCAGAAGCAGCCAATATTGCCAAAAGTCAGTTCCTTGCCAACATGAGCCATGAGCTTCGCACCCCTCTCAATGCCATTATTGGGTACAGTGAACTGCTGACCGAAGAAGCCGAGGAATTAGCCACTCCGCTCTTTACTACGGACTTGCAGCGCATTCATACATCGGGGCAGCACCTACTGGGCTTGATTAACGACATTTTGGACTTGTCTAAGATTGAGGCAGGGCGAATGTGCCTGAACCCAGAGCCATTTGATGTATGGTATTTAACCCAAGAACTTGTCACCACCGTTCAACCCCTTGCTGCAAAGAACGACAACAAGCTCATTGTGTCCTGCTCACCCCAGGCTGGCAGCTTATATGCTGACTCCACCAAGGTTCGCCAATGTTTGCTCAACTTGCTGGGTAATGCTTGCAAGTTCACTGAAAAGGGTGAGATTCGCCTCATTGTCGAGCGGAGAGTGAGGAGTGAGGAGTGGGAAAAAGCTGGTTCCGGCATGATTCTTTCCTCCCAGAACTCCCTACCCTTCATCACCTTCCGCGTTACTGACACAGGAATTGGCATGACTCCAGAGCAAATGACCCATCTGTTTGAGCCGTTTACTCAAGGGGATGCTTCCACAACGCGGAAATATGGAGGAACCGGACTCGGATTAGCCATTACCCAGAAGCTTTGCCAGATGATGGGAGGAGAAATTTTTGTGGAAAGTTCGATCGCTCAAGGATCAACCTTTACCATCTGGCTACCCATGACAACCCCAGAAGCGTTGAATGGAGAGAACATCGCAACTGGAGAAAACATCGTCTAAGTTTCGATCGCTGAATCTCGATCGCCAGAAACTTGGGATTCTGCCGCGACTTTGGGAGAATGGAAATTAGATAAGATAGCTCATATGAAATCTCCCCGTACCCGCAGCCAAGAGCGTATTTTGAATTTGCTGAAAACCCTGAACCGGGCAATTTCTGCACAAGATATTTATGTAGAGTTACGAACCCGCAGCCAAACAATGGGGCTGGCAACGGTGTATCGTGCCCTAGATGCATTGAAACTGGAAGGGTCTGTACAGGTACGAACTTTGGCAAACGGCGAATCCTTATATAGCCTTGTCAAGGAAGACCGGCATCATTTAACGTGCCTCCAGTGTGGTGCGTCCATCCCCATTGAGGAATGCCCGGTACACGACCTGGAAGACCAACTGCATCGGTCTTATCAATTCAAAATTTTCTACCATACGCTGGAATTTTTTGGGCTGTGTACCCAGTGCCAGCTTGCTCATACCAATGGACAACCATCGGATTAGGAAGAATTCATCCTCCGAAGGAAGTATTTTATCCTCTAAAGAAAATAATAGAGGGAATATAAAAACGCCCCTGAGTTTATCAGGAGCGATAAGAAGTGAAATTCGGTTCACTGCATTGATTGAGCGATCGAGCAGAAAAACAAACGATTTGGGCTTGTGTATTCCTAAGAACTTTGGATGAAATAACCTGTCTATTGCTCTGCCTCTTTGACTGGGCGGGCAAGATGCCCACCCCACAGGAATTTCAGGTTATTAAATTTGCATTCCTAAGTTCCAAACTTTGCGCTGCTGCTCTCACAGTTGAGGGACGTACTGCTCTTTTTCAGGAACAGCCGTGTATTCTGCCACAATTTGCCGGAACTCTTCCCCGTCGATCGTCTCTTTCTCAATTAAGAGTTCTACAAGGCGATCGATCACAGCTCGGTTATCGCGTACCAGCTTGCACGCCGTTTCATAGCAGTGTTCAACGATCGTCCGCACTTGGGCATCAATCCGAGCCGCAATTTCTTCAGAGTACTCTGAGCGAGTCATCCAATCACGACCCAGGAATACCTCACCTGTTTGGCTTTCCAGGGAAACAGGGCCCAGATCAGACATGCCAAACCGAGTCACCATCTGACGGGCCATGCCTGTTACTTGCTGCAAGTCACCACCGGCTCCAGTCGTCACTTCGGCATCGCCAAAAATCTCTTGCTCGGCAGCACGCCCACCTAACGCCCCAGAAATCCGAGCCATGATCTGAGCGCGCGATATCAAGCTTTGATCTTCACTGGGCGTGAACCAGGTTAAACCTTGAGCTTGCCCCCTCGGGATCAATGTGACTTTCTGAACCGGGTCGTGATGCTTGAGCAGCGTTCCCACGATCGCATGACCAATTTCGTGGTAAGCAATCAGCCGTTTGCTCTTGCTGTCCACTAACGGAGTGCCTTCCATCCCTGCCACCACGCGATCGACTGCATCGTCAATTTCCCGCATGGTAACGGCTTCTTTCCGACGACGAGCCGTTAGAATTGCAGCTTCATTGAGCAGGTTGGCCAGGTCTGCCCCGGTGAAGCCCGGAGTCCGACGGGCAATCGCTTCCAGGGAAATATCCTCAGCCAGCTTTTTATTACGGGCATGAACTTGAAGAACTTCCAGGCGACCCTTGATGTCTGGTGCATCCACCATCACTTGGCGATCGAAACGACCAGGACGGAGCAGGGCAGAGTCCAATACATCAGGACGGTTGGTTGCTGCAATGATGATGATGCCCGTATTGCCCTCAAAGCCATCCATTTCAGTCAGCAACTGGTTTAGGGTTTGCTCCCGCTCATCATTACCACCACCAATGCCAGCCCCACGCTGACGACCCACCGCATCAATCTCATCAATAAAGATAATGCAGGGCGCGTTTTCCTTCGCCTTTTTGAACAGGTCGCGGACGCGAGAAGCCCCAACCCCCACAAACATTTCCACAAACTCTGAGCCAGAAATGCTGAAGAAAGGAACCCCTGCTTCCCCTGCGATCGCCTTTGCTAACAAAGTTTTTCCGGTTCCAGGCGGCCCCACCAAAAGCACACCCTTGGGAATTTTTGCCCCAACCGCAGTGAAGCGTTCTGGCTTCTTGAGGAAAGTCACCACCTCTTGCAGTTCTTCCTTGGCTTCCTCAATGCCAGCCACGTCGTCAAACATGACACCTGTCTTGGCTTCCATCATGAACCGGGCCCTAGACTTGCCAAAATTCATGGCTTGCCCTGGCCCACCTGGCACATTGCTAGAACGGCGGAACAAGAAGAAGAGACCACCAATCAAAAGAATTGGGAAGATCAAATTCCCCAGAAGACCCCACAAGGCTCCATCATTGCGAGGGGGGTGAATGTCAAAATTAACATGCTCATTCCGCAGTCTGGAGACCAACTCAGGAGCATTGCCTGGTAGATCAACCCGCAGGCGCTGGACGCGGTTGTCAAGGTCTGGATCAGTTGCCTCAACGATCGCTGTACGACCGTTGTCAAACAGGTCAACACTAGTCACTCGACCTTGGTCAAGGTAGTCCAGAAAACGCCCATACGTCATGCGGGCACTGGCGGTATTATTTCCCACATTCATCGGGGATGTTGTGAATGCTCCCTGCCAGACGAAGAACCCAATGACCAGAATTGGCAACGTCCAGAGAAGGATAACTCTCCAGGAAAATTTCATAGTTTAGTTTGCCTCTAAAATATCGTTACAGCAAGGAACCGAATCTGAAGACAGTTGCTCAATCCGAACACCTTAACTGTGTCAACGGAGATTTCTAAACAGTTTGGCTGTACTAATTCCAACTGATCCCAACATTAATGATTCCAGTCTAGACCCTATAACCCAGCTTCGAGGCAAATGCATCGAGTGCAAAGTTACTAGTGCTGCTCATAAATGCTGAGAGCGATTCTTAACTAAATTTAACTTAATTCTGGGAAATCGAGCAACTAGTCCTTAGAGCTATTCCACTGAAATCATAAATGCCAATGGTTTGACGCTTCACGAACTGCCTTGAGCCCTAAAGTCCTCCCTACCCGATTTGAGTTAAATTCCTGAGAAAAGTTGATTTTTAGTACATCTGAACTGATAGAATAAACCTTGAATTACAACCAAGTGTAATCTTTAGAGTTCATCAGAATCGTAGTAGAATCGCAGCATCGTTCAGGAGAGGGTATTGCGTTCATGGCTGGCAAACAACCTTCTGCTTCTTCCGTCACTGTTCTCAGTGTGGATTTGGGTCGGACATCCACAAAAACGTGTGTCAGTCGTGACCCAGACAAGGTGGTTTTAATTCCGGCAAATGTGGCTCATTTGACGGTGGAACAGGTGCGTCGGGGTGGGTTTGAGTCTCAGCCGACCGATCCACTGCTGGATATTTGGCTAGAGTATCAGGGTCGAGGGTTTGCGATCGGGCAACTGGCAGCAGACTTTGGGGCAAAGCTGGGGGTAGGGCAGTCCAAGGTGGAAGATGCCTTAGTCAAGGTGCTCGCCTGCGTTGGCTATTTTGGGCTGAAGGATGAAATTGCGGTGGTACTGGGGTTACCCTATTACTCCCAGGAGCAGTTTGACCGCGAAAAAGAGCAGATGATGAGCTTGATTCGATCGCCCCATGTGATGAGCTATCGAGGGGAGTTCGTAGCGGTTGATATTCAGCAGGTTTGGGTGATGCCAGAAGGGTTTGGCAGCCTGATCTGGTGTGAAGCCCAAGATAAGCGGGCCTCTAGCCCAGACTTTCCCAGCCTTTCAGTGGCAGTGGTTGACATTGGACACCAAACCACAGATTTTTTGATGGTCGATCGCTTCCGGTTCGCCAGAGGAGCTTCAAAAAGCGAACCCTTTGCCATGAGCCAGTTTTATGATCAGGTGGCGGCTCAAATCCAGGGAGCAGATAGCCAATCGCTTTCTTTAATTGAAGCGGTACATCGTCCAGAGGGAGAACGGTTCTTCCGTCCCAGAGGGGCAACGAAGCCAACCAATTTAGATGAAATTTTGCCCAGCTTGCGGCGCAGCTTTGCCCGTGAATTGTCCGATCGGCTGGTGGCATGGCTGCCGGAACGGGTTACGGATGTAATTGTTAGTGGGGGCGGTGGCGAGTTTTTCTGGGGAGAACTGCGTCCTTTACTGCGGGAGGCTCGGCTCAAGGGACACTTAGCAAAACCTTCTCGGCAAGCCAATTCGCTGGGGCAATATATTTACGGTGAAGCCCAAATGGTTGCCCTGATCAACAAGTTGGCGGCCGCTCAATCCTAATACCCCGGAGCAATCCCTGCTAACAAATCCCTGTAAAACGATATGCCTTCCAGAGATGCCAAAGACAAGGTGGGTCACGTTGTTCGGTTTACCACGTCGGAAGCCGATCAGGTATTGCTGCAAGCCGTTGATAAAGCGATGAAAACTGGTGAATATGAGAGCTTCAGTGCTTTGTGTAAGCAGGCATTGCGATCGCTCTTGCTGCCTGAAAATGCATCGGTTGCTTCAACTGCTTCTGCCGCTAGCGTCACGACCCTTCAGCAACAAATGACCGCCATCCGAGGGCAGGTGACAAAGCTAGAAGGGGCGATCGGGATGCAAAGGGCCATGTCCCTGAAGGCGTTGGAACAGCAAATTAACCAGGTGGAACAGCAATTTGTGCAGCAGTTTGCTCAGTTTGCCGATCGGCTTGACCATTTAGAGTCCAGGCTCAATCACCCAACAGCGTTTCCCATCCCCGAACCCGAACCACCCGAACCCGAACCCATTGACCCATTGCTCGATCGGCTTGCTCCTCTGCTGGAGGATTTTTAGAAGCACCTGAAAGAAAAAGAATGGGTAGGCAAGATGCCCACCCCAGAAGAACTCTTAATCTTCAATTTTTAACACTTCGCACCCAACACTTAGGACTCAATCCTGACTGTTACATTGCTGCTGTGAAGCCAGTCAAGTTGATGGGGGTAGCACCGTCTCTGACTTCACCGACCAGCGTGGCAGCCCCAGAGTTCAGGTCGATTGAGAAAAGGGATGAGTTGGAGGTGGCAAATCCCAGGTTCATACCTTCGCGGAAAACAATGTCAAACCCTGCCCCGGCATCAAAGTCAAAGCCCAGATCGCCCACCAGGTTTTGTGTACCCTCATTGGGGGGAGCCTGGATGAAGAGCCGATCGGTTAAGGCATCGATACCATACTGGGTTGTCATGGTGGTTCCAGCAAAGCTATTGGTGTAGGCGGTTGCCACGATCGAATCGGTATCGCCGTTCAGGTTGCCATCGAGCTGAATACCACCCGTCAGAGTATCAGAATCGACTACCGCCCCCGTATCAGGATTGAGGCGCAGGTTTTGTCCCGCATCACTGACCACCCGAATCCGATCGACGGTGGGGTTAAAGTCAAACCCGAAGTTTTCTCCATTGAGCGGTACTGCAAAGCGATCCATTCCCACTTGGGTTGCAACTCCCGTTAGCCGATCGATTGTGTAGATGCGATCGTGCCCTAGGGCAAAAAGTTCGCCGGTTTCTGGGCGGATATCAATTCCTAATAGGGTTTCATCGGGTTGCAGCCCAGTCACTTCAACCTGGGTAACATTATTTAGGGCGTTGGAGTTAAAAAACACCAGATCGTTAGCATCGCTTAAGCCGATAAACTCTGCGGTTTCTGGGTCAGGCTTCACGATCGGGCTACGTCCGGCAAAACCCACTAACTCCAGAGGATGATCTCCGTCTTTGACTTCACCCACCAGCGTTGCAGCCCCCGTTTCCAGGTCGATCGAGAATAATGATGAGCCAGAGGTGGCAAACCCCAAATTCATCTCTTCCATAAAGAGAATGTCGAAGCCTGCTCCAGCCTCAAAGTCAAAGCCGAGATCGCCCACTACAGTCTGTGTACCCTCATTGGGGGGAGCCTGGATGAAGAGTTGATTGGTTAGGGCATCAATGCCGTACTGGGTTGTCGTTGTGGTTCCGGTAAAGCTGTTGGTGTAGGCGGTTGCCACGATCGAATCAGTATCGCCGTTCAGATCACCATCAGGCTGAATTCCTTCCATCATGGGGTCGGCATCCACCACGGCCCCGGTGTCAGGATTCAAGCGCAAATTTTGTCCGGCATCGCTGACCACCCGAATCCGGTCAACGGTGGGGTTAAAATCAAACCCAAAGTTTTCCCCTTCCAGGGCAATGGCAAATGGTTCAGAGCCAACCTGGGTTGCTTCTCCGGTGCTGGGATCGATCGTGTAAAGGCGATTGCTGCTGCCCAAGGCAAACAGTTCTCCTGTATTTGGGCGGAAATCCACGCCAAGGAGGGTTTCATCTGGCTGTAAACCCATGACGCTCACGGTGGCAACATTGCCTAGAGCATCTGGGTTAAAGAATGCCAAACGACTATCTGCCGTGAGTCCGACAAACTTTGCAGTAGTTGGGTCGGGCATTTTTGGGGCTGGCTGAAGGGAGGAAAGAATCTCTTCAATGGTGTCTAGCCGTCCGTTTTGCAAGTCTGCCACAACCTGGTTAATCAGTTGACGAACCGTTCCATCATCCTTTGAGGCGATCGTGCCTAGGGCATCACCAAGCTTGCTGAGTACGCTATTCAGATTATTGAATGAAGCCATCTGTTTAACCGCATCAAACTCTACACCGCTTGTACGGATTTGCTGACAAATTGGATGCACTCAATCTAAATTTTTTTAAGAATTTTTCCGGATGACTGATGATTGCAGCAGGAAGCAGATGGCTACGAAGGTTAATTATGGGCTAATTGGAGGGGTGGGCTGGGGGCTGGTTGGACGAATACCAGAGATCCGAATTACATAAGGGTGATAGGTATCTGGCGTGCTGGAACCCACCCAAACCTCATAGGTTCCGGAAAACCACTGCCCTACAATGCCCGGATTTTGCCCTGCATAAATGTCGTTACACCAAACTCCGCCCGGCCCTCTGATCACCAGAGTGGTATTTTCGGGGCTTTGCACTTCCAGGCTGAGGTAATCAAAAAAACTAGTTAAGACGATCGTGTGATCCGGTCGGGTATCCACATAGCCCACACAAGCCCCCGTTGAGGTTTCAGTTCTTCCAGTTAGGTCGCTGGCAGTTTGCGATCCGCCGCTAATTCCTCTTACTGTGATGGGGTCAGGGGCAAAGTTGGGGCTAAGTGTGACATTCTCAAAAATTGTTGTGCTGGAGGAAGGCTGAACCTGGGCTTGGGCGATCGGCTCAGTCCATTTACCACTGAGCAATCCCAGGGTGAGAAGGAGGACGGTGGGAAGGG
>PVWD01000506.1 GCA_003003615.1 filamentous cyanobacterium CCP2
TCATTGCTGAGACCTTTGTTCTTCAAATTCAGTCTCAGCTTTTCTTGTGTCGATTTCTACCCCGTCGAACTGACGTTGAATTAAATCACCTGTCAAGGATTCTGCCTTTTTGACTGAGCGGGCAAGATGCCCACCCCACAAGAATTTCAGATTATTCCATTTGCATTCCTGGAGGGTCTAAAAGGTGAATCTCTAGAAGGTGAACGCTGTTTTGATCAGCCCTACGACGGTTCCATCGGTATCGCGATCGTTATTGGGGGCACTAATCCAGGCGGCTCCAGGAACAATTCTGATATTGTCGCTAATCCGAAAACTGTAAAAGCCTTGAACAATGACGCTGTTGTCCTGGTTAACGGCTCCACCAGAGCTAACGGCTGCAAGCGGAATACCCGATGCATAGGGGGCAACGCCTGCCTGAATGCCAAAGTCGTTTCCTTCAAGCCCCAAGTCTCGGATCACAATTCCGGCTTGATAGCTCCAAACATCATAATCGCCCACCTGAATCTGGCGGATGGGAACATAGGTGACACCACCCCCCACCTCAACGGAGCCAAGCTTAAAGTTAATATAGCCACCGTAGGAGTTGGAGACGGCGGGCCCTCCTTCCACGCCTAAATCAGTGAAGAATCCTTCCCGTTCGTAGCCATGCCCATAGAGCAAAAATGCATCCACAAGGTCGCTGAGGAAAGTTAGTTGGGCAACTACGCCATAGTCACCGTTGAACAGACCTCGCCCCGATGCTGGATCAGGGGCACTGTCATTACTGGCACCATAGCCAAAGTCTATGGCAAGGTTTTCTGCAAGCTGGATGCTGCCTCCTGCGCCGACTCCACCCGGAATGAAATAGTAGGAAGGTGGAAAGCCAAACCCCAAAACTGCATTGATATCATCATCAAAGGGGCTAACGGTGCTAGTAACAAAGTCGCTTGGCCCAACTCCCCTCGCTCCGAGCGTCACTCTGACCCGATCGCCAGCCGGAAAGACATAGATCAACTGGTCAAGGAAGAAGTTATTATCTCCATCGTTGGTTCCGACCTTCCATGCAGTGGCACCGACCGTGCCGCCAAAGCCTTCATAATTGTCAAAGGTAACGGCTTGCGTTCTAGCTCGCAGTAAGTCTTCCCCAGTAAAGCTGGTGTTAAAGTTTAGCCGCGCCCGATAGCCACCGATAATCTGGTCATTAAATCGATCGTCTTCAGCAAAGGGTGCCCCAATCATAAAAATGGCTTCTCCCTGAAGCTGAGTGGTCGTGGAAAATTGGTTTGCTTCCACTTCGGCCACTCGCGCCTCCAAAGAATCAACCCGCCCTCGGATGGTGGCAAGCTCATTGGCAAATTCTTCTTGCAATCGCTGAAGCGTGGCCAAATCCTCGCGGGTTACTGCATCTTGAACGCTGAGTGCTATCAATTCGCTAATTCGATCGAGGCAAGCATTGACTCCGGCTGCAAACTCATAGCGCGTCAGGGCAGCATTCCCGCGATACATGCCATCGGGATATCCCACAATACAGCCATACCGCTCCACTAAAGATTGCAACGCCTGATAGGCCCAGTCAGTTGGCTGGACATCTGAAAGTTGGTTGACAGACGTTAAAGGGGAAGTCAGTTGCGATCGAAGTTCAAAGTCAGATTCCGCATCAGTTTCAGAAAGTACATCTGATTCTGAAGGCGTTTCAGCTTCAGATAATCGGTCAGATGCAGGAAAAGGTTCTGAATTGGTGATTTCTGAATTGGTGATTTCTGAATTGGTGATTTCTGAATTGGCGATCTCTAAATTGGCGATCGGTGCAGCATCAATTGCAGGATCAATCGCATCAGACTCACGATTTAATTCAAAGGTTTCTAATGCTTCAATTTCTGTGAATCCTTCCATTTCCAGAACTTCATCAAATGTTTCTGGCTGTTCAGAAGCAAAAGCCTCGAATGGAGAGATCGACGTTGCACTGAGAAAAGCAGATGTGGCTGCAATTGCAACCCAAAAAGTTTTAAATTTCATCGTTTGTTCCTCACACCAGTTGAATCAATGAATTCAATGGGTCAGCCCAACGACTTCAATTCTTAGATTGATTAAGTTTTATAAAAGCTTCTAAAGACGATTTCCAATCTACGAATCTCGACGTTAAACAGAATTTTACGCCGAAACATTTATCGCTCACAATCATACTTTAGACAGATCAGCAACGCCTAAAATACGTGCAATTTTTACTAAATTTCGCCCCAAACGGCTACTTTAGTTCATCTAACTTTGCCCGAATTGTTTGAATATCTTGCCACATTAACCACTTCGGGCTGCCCCGTTCCCGCGACTGATTTCTTAATAAATAAGCAGGATGAAAAACAGGCATGCAG
>PVWD01000189.1 GCA_003003615.1 filamentous cyanobacterium CCP2
AGGATGGCTTGCTTGCAGGGTGAGAGCAGCTTGGGCAAAGTGATAGCCGATCGCATCATCTAGGGCGGCAAATGCTTCCATTGACAGGGCCGCACCACCACAGACTGCTAAAATTTGCGATCGCAGGTGTTCGGGGTAAGGGTAGGTATGGGCAGCGATGAGATTAACACTCAGGTCAGTGGTGGAACCGGAAATTGAAACAAGGGCAGCATCAATGCCATCAATGGATGTGCCACTAATCAAGCCGATAACGTTCATACAAAATCAAGCGATGGGGGACGGGGCATTCTACACAGGTAGTTGATCAATCCCTTTATTGTCGCCGATCACCACCATAAGCCAGCCTTTTTGCAATCGCATTACCGGGCTAGGGTTAATTTCAAAGTGATCCCCCGTGCCCACTGCCAGCAGGTTTAACCCATACCGCTTCCGCAAATCCAGTTCGACGATCGTTTTTCCATCAAACGCTGCCGGAACCATAACTTCCACAATGCTGTTGTCTGGATCAAGCTCAAAGCGATCGAGGACTCCAGGTTTAGTGAGCGATCGCGCCAGGGCACAGCCCATCTCATGTTCTGGAAAGACCACATGATCGGCTCCCACCCGCTTCAACAGCTTGCCATGTACGTCTGAGGAGGCTTTCGCCACCACATTTGCCACGCCACCCTCCTTGAGATTCAGAGTGGTGACAATGCTCTCCTGGATGAAGTTACCAATGGCAACAATGACCGTATCAAACTCGTATAACCCTGCTTCTTTCAAGGCGGTTGGCTCCGTTGAGTCAAGCTGAATGGCGTGGGAAACAAGCTGATCGGTCAAAATTTGGGCGACTCGCCGTTCATCAGAGTCCACCCCCAAGACTTCATATCCTAGATGGTGGAGGGTCATACAAACAGCGCGTCCGAAGCGTCCTAAACCGATGACTGCGAACTGTCGTCCACCGGCCCGTAGGCTTTTAAAGAAGCTTAGCGAAGATAAAGAGAATAGACTCACGGTTGAAAAATCAAGTTATAGAGTAATTATAAATTCTTAAGGTTCCCGATCTGCGGCTAGATAATTCAGCGCAAATTTGAAAAATTCGGAGAATTTAGGAGGCTGCATCAGTCCTGTTCAAGATAAATTACGAAGAAAATATCTCACCTCCATCAGAAGATATACAGATGTCTTGTTTTGCTAACTTCTGGGCTATCCCTTGAGTTACTGTCTAATGGGTCAACCCACCAGCAGGTTTTCCTCTGGGTAGTGAATGGTTGAAGGGCTGGGATCACCTAAGACTGCCGCCATTAGCAGCAAGACCCCCACCCGACCAATGTACATCGTGGCAATGAGAACCAGCTTGGAAAATGTGGAAACGCCTGCGGTAATGCCAGTGGACAACCCAACTGTGGCAAAGGCAGACACCGACTCAAACAGGATTTGGATGAAGTCAATTTCGGGATCGGCGATCGCAATTAAAATTGTCGTGATCACAACCGTCATAGCAGAGCCAAAAATGACTCCAATGGCTTTTAACAGCAGCGTGACCGGAATTTGCCGTTGATAGACAATCACCTCCTCTTTTCCGCGTAGAACTGCCTTCGTGCATTCAAATACGAGGCGTAACGTGGTGGTTTTCATGCCGCCGCCCGTACTTCCTGGACTGGCCCCCACAAACATCAGGGCGATCGTAATGAACAAACCCGCCGTTGACATCTGCCCATAGTCAATGCTGTTAAACCCAGCCGTTCTGGGAACAACCGATAGAAACCACGAGATCGTGAGTTGGCCAGCCAAGCCCATTCCGCCGATCGTCGCTGGGTTCCGGTATTCCACTGCAAAGAATGCCACTGTACCGATGACTAATAGCAATATCGTCGTGCTGGTGACAATCTTAAAGTTGAGGGAAAACAGTCCACGCTCCGATCGCCCCCTGACTCGATTTGCCGTCCACATATACATTTCCATAATCACCTGATAGCCAATGCCGCCAAAAATAATTAGCAATGGAATAATCAGATTAATTGGAACATTCGTGGCATAACCAATCAAGTTATCCACAAACAGTGAAAATCCGGCGTTATTAAACGCGCTAATGCTATGAAAAAGGGCGAGCCAGATGGAGTCTCTCAACCCGTAGTCTTGGGTGAAGACCGGAATCATTAAAAATGCGCCACTTAGCTCAAAAAATAGCGTCATTGCGATAATGGATTTCACCAACCCCCCAACCCCAGACATGCCTGTTTTATCTAAGGATTGCTGAATCGCAATTTTGTCCCGTAAGCCCAAGCGTCGTCCTAACAGCAGCAGCAGAAAGGTTGTTGCAGTCATATAACCCAACCCGCCCACCTGAATCAGCATGAGAATAACGAGCTGACCAAAGAAGGAGAAATGGCTGCCCGTATCGACAACAATGAGTCCGGTGACACAGACCGCAGACGTTGAGGTAAACAATGCTGTTACAAAGTCTCCCCAAGAGCCGTCTGCGATGGAAAACGGCAGCATCAACAGCAGCGATCCTAAAGTGGCGAATGCTAAAAATCCCAAGCAAATCGTACGAGCAACGGTCATGGGTGGGTTTGATCTAGAGGAACGAGGAATGGTAAAGAAAATTAAAACTACTATGAGCTTACCGTTCAGATGACCCTAACTCTACAACAACAGATTCAGCAGTTTTATGATGCCTCTTCCGGACTTTGGGAAAAAGTTTGGGGAGAGCATATGCATCATGGGTATTATGGTGCGTCAGGAACGGAACGCAAAGACCGCCGACAAGCCCAGATTGACCTGATTGAAGAACTTTTGGCATGGGCAAATATCCAGCAGGCAGAGCAAATTTTGGATGTTGGGTGCGGCATTGGTGGCAGTTCACTGTATCTAATTGATAAGCTCAATGCATCTGCCACTGGAATTACCCTTAGCCCTGTTCAGGCGAACCGCGCCACCGAGCGAGCCAGGGAAGCAGGGTTAAAAGAGCGATCGACCTTTCTCGTTGCCGATGCGCTTGCCATACCCTTCCCTGATCAGATGTTTGATTTGGTGTGGTCGCTGGAAAGTGGTGAACATATGCCCAACAAACGGCAGTTTCTCCAGGAATGTTATCGGGTTCTTAAACCTGGCGGCACATTCATCATGGCGACCTGGTGCCATCGCCCGGCAAGCCCTCCCAACAATCCGCCCCTCACTTCAGACGAACAGCAGCATTTAGAGAAAATCTATCAGGTGTATTGCTTACCCCACGTCATTTCACTACCCGAATATGAAACGATCGCCCAGGAGATTGGCTTCCAGTCCGTTCGCACTGATGACTGGTCTAATGCAGTTGCCCCCTTCTGGGATGTTGTCATTGGTTCCGCCTTCACGCCCAATGCGCTATTCGGACTCCTCCGCGCCGGACGCACCACCCTTCAAGCCGCCCTTTCCCTTGGACTAATGCGGCAGGGATATCAGCGTGGGTTGGTGAGGTTTGGGTTGTTGGTGGGAGGGAAGCCTGAAGACTGAGTTAACCGTTCCCTAAATGCTGCAACCAGTTCCCTCGTCGGCTTTGACCAGTCCATGAGGGACAAACCGTTTGCTTGGCATCCGGCTTGCAAAACTGGCTCTAGTTCGGGTCGGATTGGGGTGTGGGGCGATCGGATGGCAGTGGCAATTTCATCGGCTAAGCGTCCAGTTCCAGCCATCACGCAAACGGGGCGATGCTCTGCTAAACTTGCCTGGACATCAATCAGAGAGACGGAGCCACCATTTATCAATATGGTGAGAGAGGGTGCAGTTCCAGCGATGGCAGTGGCAAGTTGGGCAATCCAGGGGGATTCCGTGCCCCATTCAGCACCGGGGATGAGGATGAAGTGCGTGTGGTGAGGTTCCAGGGGGTAGGTGCCTGAGGAGGGAACATCTTGTGGCAGGTGAACTTTGCAGGCCGGAGCCACCCCAACGAGGGGAAAAGTCGCTTTGTGAGCCGATCGCCCCTGACCCATTAACCGCATCACCCCAGAATCCGTGCCGCCATCAATCACCGTTAACTGCAACTCTTCAGCCAGGGGAACCAAACATTGCCTAAAAAACTTTTTCAGCCGACGAGCCGCCTGCTGCCCCAGGTGATTTGCCCCCCCGGTTAACACCAACGTTGGACGCGATCGGCGTAAACCAAGCTCATCTAGAGCCGTTGCCAATTCCACTCGGTGATAAACGCAAATGGCTGGCACGGTCTGCTTTTTGGGAAACGTCAAACTGAGGCGATGGAGCCGTTGGGAAAGAACCTGCATAGGGCAAAGTTGATTTGGCAGAAACGTCGGGCGGGGGTTGGTAAAATCTTATCTTGCTTTTGTCGGTGCTGGGTTCAATATTCTGAGAATATGTAGTTTTAGCAGTCCTTTGTTCTTTCTCTGGCAAGCTTAATTTTCTGGCGAACTTAATTTTCTGGCGAATTCTATGATTACTGTTGCACTTCCAAAAGGCGGACTTTTAAAAGACAGCATTCAGCTATTGCAGTCGGTTGGTTTAGATTTTAGTGCGTTTCTTGATCCGGCCAACCGTCAACTGGAGATTTGGGATGCCAGCCACACCGCCAAGGGATTGTTGGTGCGAAATTATGATGTGCCAGTGTATGTGGAATATGGTCAGGCGCAATTGGGCATTGTGGGCTATGACATTTTGCGTGAGAAACGTCCGCAAGTGGCTCATTTGGCCGATCTTCAGTTTGGAAGGTGTCGAATGTCGGTGGCAGTTCGTTCTTCCAGCCCTTACCGATCGGCCTTAGAGTTACCCCCCCACTGTCGGGTTGCCTCAAAGTTTGTCAACTGCGCCAGCGAGTTTTTTAATCAGCTAGACTTACCCGTTGACATCGTGCCGCTATACGGATCAGTAGAGTTAGGCCCAATTACCGGCATGTCCGAGGCGATCGTTGATTTGGTCGCAACAGGACGCACCTTAAAAGAGAATCATTTGACGGAACTCGATCAACTGTTTGAAAGTACGGCCAGGCTGATTGCCCATCCACTCAGCTATCGGCTGAATATAGATGGTTTGGGCGATCGCATTGAGCAAATTCGGATGACAACGGCAACTTTAACGGCAACTTAGGGTCGTGGATTAAATAACCTGAAGAATTACATTTGTACGGGTTTGGCAATGCTAAACCCCTACCTCCAGAAATTAGGATTTTATTAAATTCGCATTACTCAGAAATTCTTTTAACGTCAAGAAAAACGATGTAGCACTACAGCGCATCGGACATTTGTGCATTTTTAACGCGGAATTGCACGGTTCATTACAGCGTGAATTTCATCTGCCCAAAGAAGTAACTTGCGCGGTTGTGGTCATGACCAAAGAGAAAGTTGATACCGAACACCTAAAATTCTTTACTGGGGTAAATGAAGCTCTGTATGCGATCGTACACTTCTACTCAAATTTGCTTATATCCGTTCGATTGATTGTCTTTTACCAATTCAGATAATAGGTTTAACTTTGAGTATTATCGTGTCTGTGCCCAGTAATTCATTAATGCTGAAATAATTCCTTTGCGTATCCACGTGTGGCTATGTTTAATTTATTGCTTTGCTCTCATTAAAAAAATAGAAAATACACGGAGTATGTAGGATTCTTTAAAAAGATTTAGTAAATTACGGATTCTGAAGAGTAAATTTTAGGTGAAGCTAAGGGATGGGTAGCCTAACCTCTTGAACGAGCGCGCTATAATCCATTCATTCAACGCAGATACTTATCAAGTTGTGTTGGGTGCGTCGTTCTACCAGGAAGTAAAGTATGGCAAATTGCTTTTTACTCTTCAACTTCTGCGTTTTTCAAAATTGACAAACCCATGAAAGTTAAACGTAACATTCTTAAGTTGTAGGGTTTGGTTTGAATCATAGGTTGTGATAGATCGAGCAAGATAGGCGTTGAAATTTAATTCGCCAGGGTATATTAGGAAGTTTTCTGAAGGCAGTTTTTACCTGGAATCGATCGCACCAATAGTGTAATTAAAGGTGCAAGGTTCTAGTCAATAAAGATTTGGTTGAGTGCGGATTAAAACGTGAGTTCGTAGCGTTTCTGCTGAGCCAAACGGGTGAGTATAGAGTTTGAAGAGGACTGAATCCCTATAGGAATTTTGATTTTTAAGAGTCCTGTTGGCTTTGGGGAAGGCTCTCAATTTTGTTTGGTTAATTTCTGGAGCAAAAACGTAAACTAGCCCTTTGGACGGAAACGCAAACGGGCAGGATATATGCCATTCAAGAGGAACTCCAGCGATGAAAGTTGCTTTGGTGCACGATTATCTAACGCAGAGGGGTGGCGCGGAACGGGTCTTTGAGTTGTTATGCAACTATTTTCCCAATGCCGATATTTTTACATCTCTTTATGACCCAAAACGCACGATCGAACTGGGTGAACGTTTAGTGCAAACAACCGTACTTCAGTCATTGCCGAACGCAACGAAGTACTTTCGATTACTTGCACCGTTCTACTATCCAGCCTTTCGAGCGTTAAATTTACAAGACTACGATTTAATCATCAGCAGTACGTCTAGTTTTGCCAAGTCGGTTCGTAAAGGGACTCATGCAAAACATATTTGTTTTTGTCACAATGTAACTCGGTTTCTGTGGGATACAAAAACGTATTTGAATGAATACAAGGAATTCCGAACGTTTTATCCCGTCCTGGAACAGATTTTTCAGGTGTTGCGTAAAACAGATGTAATGTATGCCCAGGAACCTGATCTTTACATTGCCAATTCTTCAACCGTTGCCCAACGTATTCAGGCAATTTATGGCAAACCTGCCATCACCATCAATTACCCGATCGACACGCACCAGTTCTCGTTCTCCAAAGACAAGGAGAATTTTTATCTGGCCACGGCTCGGTTACTCAGCTACAAGCGGCTTGATGTCACCATAGAGGCCTTTAACCGCCTGGGATGGAGTTTGATGATTCTGGGAGACGGGCCAGAACGCAAGCGGCTCGAAGCGAAAGCAGGTAAAAACATCACCTTTCTCGGACATTTAAATGATCTGTTGCGTCGTCTTTTGCTGGCAAAAGCCCAATCTGTGGTGGTTGCTGCCTTGGAAGACTATGGATTAGTTCCGATCGAAGCAAATGCCAGTGGAACCCCTGTGATTGCTTATGGTGCGGGGGGCGTTTTGGATACGCAAATTCCTGGTAAAACGGGTTTATTTTTCGATGAACAAACGCCTGAGTCGCTAGCAGCAGCTTTGATCAAAGCAAGGCAGATTCACTGGGACTATGCTCAAATTCGCGACCATGCAGTGAAACGGTTTAGTGAAGCAGTTTTCTTTGAGCAAATTGAGCAAGTGGTGCATGATCTTTACACGCCCAAGGAAAAAGAACTAAGCCGATCGCCCATTTCAGCAACCATTCCATCACCTCTTTCACCGATTCCACCAAGCGGGAGGCAGGATGAAGACAGCCATTTGTACACTTTATGAGCGCGACTATCATTATGGTGTAGGAGTTCTCTCCAATTCGCTATACCAAAACGGGTTTCGAGGCGTGATTTGGGTCGGCTACCGGGGAGTTTTACCACCCTGGGCAGCACCAATCTCAAATCAACAGGGCTATCAAGAATTTGAAGTGGCTAGCGGTTGTGTCATGCGCTTTGTTGAGATTACAACCTACAAGTTTCTCGCCAACTACAAGCCAGATTTCATGCTGGAATTGCTGGATCATTACGCTCCAGAGATTGATGCGCTGTTTTACTTTGATCCAGATATTGTCAATAAACGAGAATGGGAATTCTACGAGCGGTGGGTAAAATATGGAATCACACTATGCGAGGATTGGTACGACCATATGCCCACCAATCATCCCTATCGGTTCATGTGGATGGAATTAGCCCAGAAGCATGGTTTTACTTGTCAACGAGAATTAAATTGGTACTATAATTCTGGCTTTATCGGATTGCCGCGAACCGAAAAGAGAATTTTATCCGTTTGGCAGAAACTGTTGGAGATGTTTGAAATCGAGGGATTAGTGGATCTCAAGCAGTTTCAACTGACGAATGGCTACCCCTATTTCCAAAGTGATCAATGTGTATTGAACCTTGCTCTGATGGTGTCAAACTATCCGCTTAGTGCGGTGAGTTGTCGAGGCATGGACTTTGGCGGAATAACCTTGGATCTCATGTCTCACGCCTCAGGAGGACAAATCAAACCCTGGCGTAAGTCATTGCTTAAAAGTGCCCTTGGGGGGATTGCTCCAAGCCTGACGGATAAAGCATATTGGCTGTATGCCTGTGTGCCAATTCCGGTTTATTCGCCACAGCAACAGTTTTGGAAAAAGTTTGAGATGCGGTTTGCATCTGCGATCGGGCGATTCATTCGCCGCAGTTAATGTTTTGTTGTCCTTGGTGATGTCATGAGTGTTCAATCTACAATTCCTAAGCGATGGGTACGGTTTAAGGAGGTGATAATCACTACTCTAGTAGGCTGGATTCCGAATCTTTTTCTGGGAGCGGTTCTACGAAAGGGATTATATCGGTTAATCGTTGCTCACGTTGGGCGTTCAGTTTATATTCAGAACGGAGTGGAATTGCTTGGCACAAACCATATTTTATTAGATGATCAGGTTTATCTATTTCAAGGCGTTCGTCTAAACGCTCAGGGTGATAATAATCGGTTACAGTTACGGCAGGGAGTTGCCCTAGAACGCGGCGTAGACATTGGCGCAATGGATCACACTTCGATCGAAATTGGCGATCGAACCTATGTTGGTTCCTACACCTGCATTATGGGTACGGGTGACATCAAAATTGGGCAAGATTGCCTGATTGCTCCCCATTCTGGCATTTTTGCCAATCACCATCGCTTTGATGACCCGACTCGACCTATTCGGGAGCAAGGGTTGACGCGAAAAGGCATTTTGATTGAAGACGACTGCTGGCTAGGGCATAAAGTCACTGTTTTAGATGGCGTGACAATTGGACGGGGTAGCGTGATCGGGGCTGGAGCTGTCGTGACAAAAGATATTCCCCCTTACTCTGTAGCGATTGGTGTTCCTGCTAAAGTTGTGTCTGGTCGTATAGGCAAAGCTAAATCTTTGCATCAAGTCAGCTAAGTCTTAGTGTTTACCAGTTAATGGGTAAATTGAGATGAAACGAGCGGCACTATTACTGCATTGCGATCGGTTTGAGGGCTGGTTTACCCAAGTCCTTGGCTTCGATCGAGAGGGCTATCTACATCACTACCGCAATGACTTTGCCTGGGACTATGCCCTCGGCTTACGGGAAAACGGCATTGAGCCGATTATTTACATTGCCTCATTACAGCATCGCGGTTTGTACAAGACCCATGATGGCTTTCAGGTGCGGTTTTTGCCCCTCGCGTCCTGGTATGCGGTTTCCTGTCGTTTACCGTACTTTAAGCGGTTCGCCATTGGAACCTATTTGCAGGAACTTATTAATGCGATCGCCTTCATTGATTCGTTAAAAGCAGCATTGCAGAAGGATGATATTTCAGTACTCTATGTGCAGGAATATTGGACAACTCGGTTTGATTACTTGATTGAGCATCTTGATATTCCAATCATCGGTGCTGATCATGGCGGTAATGATTCCCTCATTATTCCTGCCCACAAATGCCGATCGCTCCCTAAAGCATACAAACTTACTTGTCAAACGATCGAGCAGGTAGAAAAAGTAAAACAGTTTGGCGGTGATGCGGTTCTTTTGCCCAACGGGGTAGACACGGAGTTCTACTATCCTGATTCAGCCGTTCCGCGCCAAGAGCGAGTTATTCTCACCGTTGCCCGCCTTACCGATCGCCAAAAGCGCACCTCTGATCTGATTCGCGCTCTTACTTACCTGGATACGAGTTGGCGATTAGAAATTGTTGGAATTGGAACAGATGGCGATCGGCTTCGGGCATTAGCAGCAGAATTGGGGGTTGCTGAACGCGTCATGTTTTTAGGATTCATTCAGGATAAAACAAAGTTAAGGAATCGATATCAGCAATGTAGTGTATTTGCATTACCTTCGGCAACAGAAGGGTTGGCTCTGGTTACGTTAGAAGCAATGAGTTGCGGAACGGCCGTTGTAACGAGCGATATTCCAGCTTTTAACATGCTTGTTTTAGATGATATTACAGGAGTAAAAGTCCCAGTTGGACAGCCAGAAGCCTTGTCGAAAGGTATTCTTAAGTGCGATCTCAATCGTGAACGATATGGACAAGAAGCCCGACAAAGGGTAGCTAATTCCTATTCAAAAAGACAGCTATTTGCCCGACTCGCTGACCTGATTCAGCACTGTCCAGAATCAATCGCCTCCAGTGCAGTAGAATTCGCAACCCCAAGGAGTTGTTGATGAAAAGCTTAACCAGCAGTGTTCGTTGGGTTTTAGGTGGCGGTAGTGGAATGGCTGCCACGATTCAAACGGTAATGACTCGATTTTTGATTCTGACAACTAACATAGCAACAGGTGTCATTACTGCCCGAACGCTGGCTCCAGTTGGGCGAGGGGAACAGGCCGCGATTACTTTATGGCCCCAATTTCTGGCTTTTGCACTGACGCTAGGACTGCCAAGTGCATTGCTCTACAATTTAAAGCGCTATCCCGAAAAGCGATCGGAAACCTTTGCAGCAGCATTGCTTTTAGGAACTGGGTTGGGATTTGTCGCTACATTTGTCGGCATTTTGTTTATTCCAAGATGGCTCAGTCAGTATTCACCCGATGTGATTCGATCGGCACAGCTATTTATGCTCATGGCTCCCCTATCCCTGTTAGGAGTCGTTTTTACAGCAGCATTTGAAGCAAATGATGACTTCACAACGGCTAACCAAGTCCGGTATTTAGCTCCCTTTTCCACCCTGATTATCCTGCTTGGGCTGGTAGCCACCGGAATGCTAACTCCTGTAACCGCAGGGATTGCGTATCTCCTGCCTGGTCTGCCGATCGCCCTCTGGATGATTCAACGATTATGGAAGCAGTATCAACCCGTCTGGCAAAATCTGATGCCAACCTATCGGCGATTAATGAGCTACGGCATCCGTGCCTACGGCATTGATCTGCTGGGAACGCTGTCAGGTCAAATTGACCAAGTCCTTGTGGTGGGACTGCTGGAACCGGCATCAATGGGAATGTATGCCGTTGCTTTAAGCCTGTCGCGGATGATTGCCATTTTTCAAAGCTCCGTCGTGACAGTCCTCTTCCCTAAGGCGGCGGCCCGTCCAGTACAGGAAGCCGTTGCCCTAACGGGTCAGGCGGCCCGCATCAGCATGGCATTTACGCTGCTAGTGGCGATCGCAGTCATGTTTTTAGGGCCCGTTTTGCTCCGGATCTTATATGGTTTTGAGTTTTTAGGATCAATTCCAGTATTCCGATTACTGCTGTTGGAAGTGGTTGTTGGTGGCACAGCCTGGGTGCTGACGCAGGCATTTATGGCATTAGGACAGCCTGGAATTGCAACGCTATTGCAAGCGATCGGTTTAGGAACCAGTGTACCGCTCATGGTGGTGTTAATTCCCCGCTATGGCTTAGTTGGAGCCGGAATTTCACTGCTCAGTGCCTCCAGCTTGCGGCTCATTTTGGCTTTGTTGAGTTTCCCGATCGTGCTGAAGGTTCGTCCTCCAAGTTTACTGATTAACCGAAATGATATTCGCTTACTCCAAGATAAATTATTACATCAACATTTATGAGAATAATGCATTGGCAAGAACGTTTCATATTGATTCATTTAAGGATACAAAGATGACCGTATTAACAACAAATCAACTATCCATTTATTCTACAAAGCCCTCACCGCTTGTTAGCGTGATCATCCCGACCTACAATCGTCCTGATTATCTTAAGGAAGCATTGGCAAGCGTTGTTCGACAAACTTACTCGAACATAGAAATTATCGTTTCGGATAACTGTAGTCCGGAAAATCCACAACCGATCGTGGACTCCTTTCAAGACGATCGAATTTGCTTTATTCGGAACGAAAAAAATCTAGGTTTATTCACCAATACAATGAATGCCTTTAAACGAACTCAGGGAACGTATGTTGTTTGCGTGAATGATGATGATCAGTTAGAACCTAACTTTTTAGAAAAGCTGGTTCCGCCCCTGGAAGCCAATCCAGACTTGGTTATTGCTTTTAGTGATCACTACATGGTGGATACGGCTGGACAAATTGACAGGATTGAAACCGAAAAATTTACCCGCAAGCACGGGCGCGATCGGCTTCAAGCAGGCATTTACCAACCCTACTGGCAGCTAGGACTCGTCGGCAGCCCGATCGCCATCTGTTCTTCAGTGATCCGTCGAGTCATCATTAACTGGGACGAAATCCCTGCTGAAGTTGGCGGAGCCTGGGATATGTATGTCCATTACCTTTGTGCCCGTACCGGACTCGGAGCATACTACTGCCCCGATCGTCTTATGCGCTACCGAGTTCATGCCCAAAGCCATACCTCTTCCTACTCTGCCAAAAACACTACCACCAATATCCAACGCCAACAAAGCCATATTCTTTGCTATGAACATTTCCTGGCAGACGATCGCCTGACTCCGATTCACCCCTCCATTCAACGCGCCTGGGCCCATGCCATGACCAGCATCGGTATTAACTTAATTCGGGACAACCGTTCGCAGGAAGCTCGAT
>PVWD01000190.1 GCA_003003615.1 filamentous cyanobacterium CCP2
GGCTTTAGGACAACATACTGCCAATCAGCCAAGATTGCCTCCAAACAGCTTTTGCTTCAAAGCATCCGAGGTAATTCCAGGATCTCGTCCCGCCCAATACTCTTGCAACGCAGCTTCACTTTCGGAGATTTCTGCCGCAGAAATTGTTTCATCTGTTCCTTCCACCTCAACGGGATGGGGCAGACTCACAGCCAATGCCTCCAGCAATCGAGCCTGATCCGCCGGAGGGAGACGTTTTGCCAAATCCAACACTTCTTCGTAGGTGGGCATCATCATGACCCAAATCGCTAATACATTCAGTATAAAAACAAACCTTGGCGATGGGTTGCTTGTCATAGCAGTAAGGTCACAGGTACTCAGTCCCTATCTAGAACTGACACTCAACGCTCGCCTCAACTATGCCTCATTCGTCTGTCGTTTTCAGCAATACTAACCCACCAACTCCGCTAACCGCTTCAACACCTGCAACACCCATTCCAAATCTCTTGGATTCTCCAACCCAAACTCCCGCGATCGGGCATAGCAGGGGCGATCGAACTGTAGAGAGGGCGACCAGAATGAGGACTTGTCAGCATATCAGACAACACCTGAGGAATTCCCACCTTCAGCGAAAACTTGTTATGCGTTGTGCTCATCTTCACTCAGATGACGGGCAATCACGATCGCCTCTTCGGGGGTAAAGCGAATGGGAATACCCGGCTCCCAGGATTCGACATAGGTTTTGAGGAAGACTCCCTCGCAGGTGAAGCTGTAGGTTTGGTGAATTCGCCACTGGGCAACCCCTCGATAGCGCGATCGAACCAGGGCCATCACTGCCAGTTCTAAAGACGGATCAAGGGGCAAATCGCCCTGCACAGGTGAAAAATCTTCCAAACCAGTCAAGCCTTTTGTTTCACGCCATTGCCACTGCTGTAACTCCCGTAACTGTCGGAGAACATCCTCAGATTGATACGAGTTACCAGATTGATGTGATTCACCCATCTCTCAAACCTGATCTTAGTACAAATGTATTGTACCAGAAATAAAAAATTGGGACAGCTTAAAACTGCCCCAACCCAGTTATTGTTGATTGCAACTGCTAACAATATAAGTTGGCTTATTGCACAACAACTTTTCCAGCCATACCCGCACCCCGGTGAGGAGCGCAGTAGTAGCTGTAGGTTCCTGGAGTATCGAAGGTGGCTTCGTAAGACTCACCCGGAGAGAACATGAGCTGTTGATGGGATTTGTTTGCCGCAGCACCCTCAAACACAACGTTGTGAGGAGGGAGTTTATTGTTCACCCACTTAACAGTGTCACCTGATTTGATCGTTACTGTGGAAGGCTCAAACGCCAACATGCCGCCGTCTGTACCCATCTTGACAGTAACCGTTTCAGCAGCAGCAGGCGACATTGCCATAAAGAAGCTGCCAACCACTAGTGCGATCACACAAAGGGCAAGACTTAAACTCCGCGAAATGGAAGTAAACAGTTTCATGAAATACCTCTGGAGATTTAAGTTGGATTCCATTCTCATTAGAGATTTTATCCTGAATATTTCACCGAAATACGTTCCTATTCGGTATTTTGGAAATTCTGTTCGGCATTTTAGAAAGAGGTTGTGCCCCAACCCGGTGCTTTTTCGGCTGCCCTTAACACAAAAGCTGCCAGGTTTTCAACTTGCTTTTGGGAGAGCCAACTTTCAGGAACTTGCCGACATAAGTAAGCTTCTTCGGTGCTGTCGTAGTTCATCGGCTGTCGGATAAATGCCACTAGACCATCTAGCGTATCGCGAGGTGGCATTGCTCCCTTTAGGGCTTCTAATGACAAGGGCACTGTGGGATCAGGTAAGGTTGCTCCTCCCACATGGCAGTTCAAACAGTTCTCTGAAAACAATTGCTGTCCTTCGGACAAGTCTTCCGCCGAGAACGATCGCGTTTCCCCCTGTTCGTTCACCCTTACTGCAACTGGCTGTTTTGCGTCCAAATATCTCAACACATACGGCTCGATCGCCCCTGCTTGGGCAGGTAAAGTCACCAAGGCAAAACTCATCAACCAGCTAAACAGGCTAATTAGACAAGCAGAAACAAAACGAGACGCGATCGACATAGCACAAACCCATCAGAACAAATGCAACCTGATTGTACCGTTCCAGCACCATCAGATCGGTTATGGTAGATCTCCAAAACTCGACACAGTGAAGCAAGCTGTCTGGGCGCGAATTGGGTTTCATTCCTCAAATCGATCGGGGACGATGCCGTCGGGAACGTTGGGCCAGTCTGCGTAATCGCCGCAGTTCTACCCCAATCTCACCGCCCATTGGATACCGCCAATCGATCGGTTGACCTTTTTCTATTTGATCAGACAATCCCTTGTGGCGAGACGGGCTGCCAGAGGTAAATTTATAGAAAAAGTATTGCAATCCCTGGGCGATCGCCAGTAGGGTGATGACCCAAAAAAACTCACGATCGGATGAACGGAAAAATTCCCCGTCTGGCAACACGCCGGGCAGGAGCTTCGCAGCACCCATCAGCACAACCAACCCTGTAATCGCTCGTCCTAAGGCATAAATCGCCTGAAACAGGGGCAACCGAAACCGGATCACATATCGAGCCACGGGACGGAAATATCCGCCCAATAGGTAAATCGTCCAGAAGCAAAGAATCAGGCTGGATAGGGCACTCAGCGAGATCAGTACCACTTCATCGATCGTCCAGCGCGAAGGGGGATCGTTTATGAGGAGCCATCCGAGGGCGAACAGCCAGTGAATGGAAGCAATACCCAGCCACTTACCCCACAGATAAGACGTTCGTAGCGTCTTGAATTTCATCTTGCGAGTACAACACTCAGCCTGATTCCAGATGGGAATCGATTGACCCAACGAATACCACTTTCGCTTCATTTTGCTGTCCTTTTGTTGATGTAATTTGATGGAGACAGGGCTTATTCTTGCGTCACGCCAAACAGTACATTGACACCCCAAAAAACATTGATCCCCCCCAGCCACCAGTCTCGTTCAGCCAAGATCAAACCAATGCCGCCCAGCACCAGCCATAACCCAATGGCATGGACAAAAAACAAAACCATCTTGTTTGGGCTTTGCATAAGGCAAGGCAATCCGCCGTACAAACCGATCGACCAGAGCGTGAGGATTACCCCAATAACAGCGGCAATGATTGCCCAATGACCGGATAAAACCGCCAGTGATAGGCTCATGAGAAGAGTGGAAACCATCAGTGTGATAAAGTTCCATCTTTTTAGCTCAGACATCAGAAGCCTCCAGAATGAAGGGCAACTTCCTGTATTGCTTGGAGAACGAGGTCAATATTATTCAGCGTGATCGCTTCCCCTTGTAAATCGCCAATCTCCCGAAACAGCGGTAAGGCTTGATGAAGATAAGCCAATGCCTGCTCAAAGTGTCCCAGATGGTAATGGGTTGCACCAATATTGAGGAGCGTATACGCTTGCCCCGATCGATCGCCAGTTTCCTGCTTTAGGGGTAAGGCTTGATGGTAGTAGGACAATGCTTGCTCTGGCTGGTTTTGCTGGTCGGCAAGAACGCCCAAATTGTAGAGTGTGGTTGCCTCTCCTGCCCGATCGCCCGTATCCCGACTGGTTTGCAATGACTGGTAGAAGGTGTCCTGCGCCTGTTCCCACTGTTCTAAGGCAGAGTAGATCCCGCCGATGTTATTGAGCACTGCGGCTTCCCCTTCCCGATCGCCCAGCGCTCTTCGCAATGACAACGCCTGATGAAAATAATCCAGGGCTTGTTCTATTTCTCCTGCATCAAAGGATGTTACTCCCATGCCGTTGAACGCACTAGCTTCTCCCTGGCGATCGCCCAATGCCTGAAATAGCGGTAAAGCTTGATTGAGGTAGACGATCGACTGTTCCCAATCGCCAGAGAGATAAAAAACTTTGCCTAAGTTGAGGAGGGTATTTGCCACTCCACCCTGATGATCTGCGGCTTCAAAAAGCTGCCTTGCTTGCTCAAGATTCTCGAAGGCCTGTCGGCGTGATTCCGCAGTGTTCTCTTCCAGCAGTTGCATGCTTGCTTCATAAAGCCGATCGGCGGCGGCACTGCTATTTTCCTGGGCAACAAGTCTGGTTTGACTGATCAGAAGTAATCCAAGCACAAGTAAGCTTGGTTGGCTGCGCTTCCACCATTTTGGGAGGTTAATAGACAGACGATCGTTCACGTTGCTCACCTCAATGAGTGCTGTAAGGATTGAAGCTTGAGACAAAGAATTGAGTAAAGTGGGTTGGGCATCAAACTTTGCTTGGCTCTACTCTAGGGGCGGTTCATTTATCTTTGCATCGGTCTAGTGTGCTGGACGATCGGCTATCTCAAAATCTGCTGATTGTTCAGGCCAGTCGGTAGATGTGGAGGATTTTTATCGCAGGATAATTTAAAGAATCTGAGTTTTTCTCGAAGCGATCGTCTTTCCCCCGACCCGCGAAAATGTAAAGGAGAAAGCCTTGGTTAAGCAGCTTGCTGGCAAATGCTGGGCTTGGTTCAAGTGGCTGGTTCGTCCGTCTGGTGAGTCGATCGATTATCTCATTTGGCGACATCAATTTTTGATCAAACGATCGCGGCTCTACATGTGGATTAGTCTGCCGTTGTTTTTAACAGCAGTCCTACTTTTAGTGGTCTTTGTTCACCACTACCCCGAACCTCCAACCTTTCCAGAGCAATCCCCCTTCTCTCCAGAGATGATTGAGGAATGGCAAACGTACTCTCGGCGAATTGTACAAGTTCACTGGGTGGCAATGGGGTTTCTTTCCCTTTGCCCAGTTTTGCAACGAACAAGATGGAGTCGTCGTTTTCCTGCTTTGTTATTTCTGGCAATTTCCTGGTCAATGACCCTGGTTCCTCAAATTGTTTTTTTAGGTTGGAGTGCGATAGCGCGTCCCGCATGGGAATACGTTTTCTTCATGCAAGCAGTTCTAGTGCCCGTGCATTGGCGGCTGCATTTGCTGTCTCAAGTGATTTCAATTGGGTTCTATTTTTGTGCAGGGTTATTTCTAATTTTGACTGGAATAGAGCCTGGTAATTTTGATGAAACCCTCACCGTTGCTTCAGTTGGCTTAGACATTTTCAACATCTTTTGGACTTGTCTAATTTGCTGCCTGGCAGTCGCTTTGTATGAACGGTTACAGCGATCGGAGTTTGAATCGCGCAAACATTTACAAATGTTTCTCCATGCCGTCACCCATGATTTACAAAATCCACTCATTGGCACATCGATCGTCTTGCAAAATCTCTTAAGACGCGATCGAGATGCAGATCATAATGTGATGGTATCTGCGCCAAAGTTAGAACAGTTATTAGCAGGGAATGCTCGCCAGCTTCAGTTAGTTCAATCTCTGTTAGAAATCCATTGCAACGAAACCCAAGACCTGATCCTTCAGCGTGAACCTTTACCGCTTGCCCTCTTGGTAGAGGATGTTGTGTCTGATTTAGAAGAATTCCTGAAGGAACATCAGGCAACCATCACTAACCACATCAGCGATAACCTGCCTGCCGTTGATGCCGATCGCACCCAACTTGCCCGCGTTTTCAGCAACCTGATTTCCAATGCTGTGAAACATAATCCAGGCAAGATTCACCTGGTTTTGAATGCTGACGTGATCTGTACTGCGTCTCGAAAAGGACTCAAATTAAAACCGGGTCGATCTAATCAGAATAAGCCAAACCATCCAGCAATTGCAGAGAAATGGATGGTTCGTTGTAGCGTTCAAGACAATGGATCTGGAATTCCCCCGGAACAATGTCGTCATTTGTTTGAACTCTACTGGCGGAATCCTCAAACACGCCATTCTCCTGGGTTAGGCATGGGTTTGTATCTTTGCCGCCAAATTATTGCAGCCCACGGTGGACAGATTCATGTAAGCAGTGAAGTGGGGATGGGTTCAACCTTCTGGTTTACCGTTCCTCTTGTGGCTCATACCAGCCCCGATCGCAAAGCGACCACTGCCGCCTGAACCCGATCGTCTACTGCCAGTTTGTTCATAATGCTGCGAATATGGGTTTTCACCGTGCCCACGCTGAGATATAACGCTGCGGCAATTTCTGGATTACTCTTCCCCTCAACCAGCAATTTAAGCACCTCTAGCTCTCGTTGGGATAGGGGGGCGATCGGTTCTGAAGGTAAACGCGGATTCAAGCTTTTCAAAATTTGCCGTCCAATGCGAGGATCAAGATAAATTGCACCTTCCTGCACACACTGAATCGCCAGCATTAACTGCTCTAAGCTCGTTCCCTTCACGCAATAGGCATCGGCACCGCTAGAGAGGGCCGCCACCATTTCATGCTCTGCGGTATGGGAAGTGAGCATCATCACCCGCACCTCCGGCAGCTTTGACTTGATTTCCTTTGTCGCAGCAATCCCATCTAATTCGGGTAGCCCAATATCCATAATCACCAGATCTGGACGAAGCTGAAGGGCCCGATCGCAGGCAGCATACCCATTTGTTGCTTGTCCAATCACCTGTACTGAGGGTTGGCTCTCAAAAAAATCAACCAATCCCATTCGCATCACCGGATCATCTTCTACGACCAACGTTTGTAAGGGAGGAAATTCTGACACAGCAGGTTGAGGAAAATTGAGTTCAATTGACAGGCGATCGGACAAGCCACCAAAAAGCTGGTTTGCTCCTACAAGATAACCAACTGAGGTCATGCAACTGGAGCATCTGCGCCAACTGTAACACGTTGCGATCGTGAGAAAAGTTCCCTTTCCGCGATCGAGAGGCGGTTCGCGAATCGCCCTACTCCTGCCGATTCTGCAAATTCTGGGAAATTAGAAATGGCAAAAGGGCGAGAGGGTCAGACAAAAATGCTAAAAACCGCATTCCTGCCCAACCTGCTCGCCCTAAGACTCAGATAAAAGCCTTAAGTTTAGTAGTAAATTTTACCGCCGCCCCACTTCTGACCAACCACTTTCGGCTGAATCAAAATGTGACCCGCGATCGCCACCAAATCATCCTCTGTCAGGTTCCGCATCTTGGGGAAAATATCTGTACTTTGCGTACTGGGATGTAATTCCGCGATCGACTCCATGCCGTCATAGGTCGTTGGATTGTGCATATAATCCACCAGAGATTCAAGATTATTACGCGGCGGGGTTGCTTTGGCTAGCGTTTCTGGATCAAGACCTACATTGGGATCGGTTTTGGTTACACCACCCACATGGCACTGTCCGCAAGCGTAGTTAAACAAACGCTTTCCTTCAGAAACCTGCTGTAGGCTGAGGACAGTCGTATCTCCCTTGTCATTGAGCGATACAGTACGGGTTGCTTGATCGACTTCAGCAGCGATCGCCCCCCCGACAAAGGTTTGAAAAGCAAAAAAGATGGCGATCGCAACAAGCCAGATGTATTTCTTAAACATGGTTCTCCTTGAAAACGTCCTCAGTTATCGGAAGTTCAACATGAGTTCAACACAGCGAGGCTCAATCTCTCTAAGTCTGACTACCACAGGACTCCATTCCAGGAGAAAGAGACTCCTCCTGCTGCAAAAAATGGGGACTGACCAAAAGGCATCAATCATGGCTGTTAAAACATCGAAATGATATGGGCCAGCACCCCCAAGCTGTGCGCTGACTAATCAGAATTGAGCGAGTTCTCAATTCATTATCATGCCACTGAATGGACGCTTTCCCAAGGTTGAATCCAATGGTTTTGGTTAGGAAAGGAAAATTGGAAGGAGGAGTTGGGGATCAGGGGGCGGCGATCGGCGATCGGGAGGTGGATGGAGTCAGGCAAACTGTGCCAAAACCCAAAATCTAAAATCATCCCTAACGGTAGTTCGTAAACTGAAGTGAGACAGGATACTCTTCCTGCTTCAGCCGTTGGATCACCGCTTGCAGTTCATCTTTAGATTTCGCAGAAACCCGTACCGCATCCCCCTGAATGGAAGCCTGTATCTTCTTAAACTCATCCCGGATTAGTTTAGAGATCTGCTTACCCAATTCACTGCTAATGCCCTTTTGCAGTTTGATTTCCTGCCGCACCCGATTGCCACTAGCCGACTCCACTTTGCCGTAGTCAAAAATTTTCAGCGACAGGTTGCGTTTAGCAGCTTTCGTTTGCAGAATCGTATGAACCGCTTGCAAGGTGAAATCGCTGTCAGTGTTGATTGTAATCACATCATCGCCCAATTCCACCGTCGTCTTGGTGTCTTTCAGGTCATAGCGCGTTCCAATTTCGCGAGTGGTCTGATCAATGGCGTTAACCAGCTCTTGCCGATCGAAATCGCTGACCACATCGAAGGAGTATGAAGAAGCCATAGGCGAATCTAACTGTTATCCACTCAAACTCTAGTCTAGAGTCTACTGTTAGATGCGTGTGTTTGGGAGAGCTAAGGCCGGAGTTGTAACAAACTCAATACAACCAATGTGGCAGTTCCCAAACCGCCAATGCCAAACATCAACGATCGCAGCAATGGCACATTCAAGATATAAAACACCGAATACAAAAATCGGGCAACCAAATGAGCAATGACTGCGGCAATCGCCAACGGTGAATTAACTTCTGTAACGTAGGCCATCAAAGCTCCAGCCGCAAATAGCGAGAATGCCTCAAACGAATTTTGGTGAGCCCAAGTCGCCCGTTGAGCAAAGGCAGGCAGTTTATCAAACATGGCACGAGGGGCAGCAATGTCATAGCCTAGCTTCAATCGTTCGGAGGCAACCACCAGAAACGGCGCATAGACGAGCAGCATCGCTAGGGCAATACCCCAGAGCAGCGTGATCGGCGTTGAGAATTGCTGTAAAAATGCCATTTTTCACAAGGATTAGGTTGACAAAAAATAAATCGCCAACATTCACAATACATCTGAACTTGAAGAGAATCTCTAAAGGAAGTTTAAACCCCCGATCGAACACCTAGGACTGTGGGTTTATGTAGCCTGCACGATCGTTTTGCTTCATTGGCTAGGCGGGCAAAATTTCCACCCACAAGAACTTCAATCGCAAAATTAGTCAAAATAAAACAGCGTTACCAATTTGCGCTGGTCTTCTGCATCGCTACAGGTTTTCAACAGCGTATGGCTATCGTGAAATGCAAAACAAATTAGCTGTTGACAGCGAGAAATAATTTCCTGGTTGCAAATCGCACTTGCCTCGGCTAGCGAAAGCTGATCGTTGGTTGGATTCTCTACTAAGTGAATCACCTGCTCTAGCTGATCACGAGACTCACGCGGCTGTCGCTCCAGGCTTTGAGGCAAGATCACGGTTAATAGATTTGCGTCAGCCCGCATTGCACCGCGAATTACCGCAGAATTTGTTCCTGTAGCACCAGAGGTCAAAATATGATTTCCAGCTAGCACCAACGCATAGCTCATTAGTTCAATCAAGTGTTGATGGGTGATTGGCACATGACGCGACCCCAGCAGAGCAATCCGCTTTGACCCGGTTTGTTGGATCGCCGCTAGCTCTTGCAGAAATTCATCAACTCTAGGTATATCGATGGACTGACTCAAAGACCGTAACTGACAAACAACTGAGATATTCTAGCAGGTGTGTGGGGTTGCGCGATCGTCGTTTCTAGGCGAAATCAAAAATTTCCCTGATGGAAAGGATTCGATCGCATAAACATGGAGGTGTCTTCTAAAGGATTGACATTGGATAACTTGCCTTCGGTCGGGTCTTCATCAATGTTCAACGACTGCACTTCCAGTCTAAAATTGTCCACTACCGCCGGATTCTCCACCTTCAAGGTAGAGTGGCTCTGCTCCAAAAGGCTCACGATTTCGGGGGAGAGCGGGGGTAGCTGTTTCACGGCTTGGCTGAGAAAGAAGACAATGGTGAGGCTGCCCAACCGAATTCGATCGCCATCTGCTAGCAGGCGCGATCGGCGAACTGGCTCACCATTCACATAAGAACCATTGCGGCTACCCAAATCAATGAGGTGAAACCCCTGATGCTCGATATACCTTAGGGCAGCATGACAGCGAGAGAGGCGGGTGTCTTGAACCGGAATCGAAACGCGGCGAGGATCACGGCCAATGCTCCAGATGTATTGCGGCTGAATCAGGGTTTGGGTTTTCCCCTGCAATAGATTCGTTGTCAGACAAACCTGCTGCTCTGTCGTCACCCCTTGGATGTAAGGAAGCGTTACCTTGGACAGGGTTTTGCTGCCTGAGTTCTCCAGACTCAAAATTTCATCTAGCAAGCTCCGATGATGCTCATAAAGCTTCAGGAAAACCTGATATAACCTGAGACGGTGCTGCAACTCTCCACCATCACAGGTTTCCATAAGGTCTGATGTATACGAAATTAAATCATTGGGAAAAGACATACTGACTCAACCTGCCGGAAGAACACGCTCCTGCTGAAATCCAGCTTAGTGTTCCCAGTTTGGGAAAGGAACCGCACGATCGCGGGAATCACCCCGCCGAATCCAACAATTTTGCAGCCTATCGTCGGAATTTACCGAGATGAACGCAGAAAATCTAACAGTTCACGGTTCACGGTTTGCGGCACTTCTTGCTGTATCCAATGCCCACAGTCGCGCAGTCGTTTCAGCTTCATTGGGGCTTTTACCAGCTTATCCATGCCGTCTAGCAGCTTTTGGCTGAATAAAAAGTCTTCTTCCGCCCACAGCACCAGGGTGGGCACGGTAATGGGATGCGGCGATTTCCACCAGTTTGTCAACCAGGTCTGCGGAGCTAGAAACTGGCGATGATGATTCAGAACGGCTGAGAGAACACCGGGTTTTTCTAAGGCTGCCCGGTAAATTTCCGTATCCTGCGTTGTAAATGCCCCTTTGCGAACGGCTTGCCCCTGGAAAAGGTTCCGCACAATACTGGGCAAATTCTGCTGGATTACCCACTCTGGTAAGCCAGGAACCTGGAGGGCCAGCAAATACCAACTGCGGCGAAACTGATCAATATTGCTGAGTAGTTCCTCGGTGAAGCGGTGAGGATGGGGAGCATTGAGGACGGCCAAACGATCGAGTAAAGTGGGAAACCGTTGGGCAAAATTCCAGGCGATCGTCCCGCCCCAGTCGTGCCCCACCACATGGGCTTTCAAGTATCCCAGGTTTTCAATTAAACCGCGAATATCGCTGGTTAGCGTGTCCAAATCATAGCCATGTACCGGCTTGTCCGAATCGTTGTAGCCCCGTAAATCTGGCACAACCACCTTAAAATGCCTCGCCAACACCGGAATTTGATGTCGCCAAGAATACCAAAACTCTGGAAATCCGTGTAGCAGGATCACCAGATCCCCTTCTCCCTGAGTGACGCAGTGTAGACGAATATTGTTCGTTTCGATGAATTGGTGTTGCCATCCAGTTGCCAGAGCAGTCATAACGTGGGAGAAGTGAGGATTAGTAGTTATCGATACAAATATACCTTTTGAAATAGAGCCTTGGGGAGGGAGAAAATACCGTAATGTCACCCATTCGATCGCGTTGAGCAGGACAATGAATCAAACAAATGCAGAAAGAATTGAATCTTTGAAAGCGGGCATTTTTGGTTTAATTACGGCTGGATTTGTGTTTGGAATAACAGAGATAGCAGGCAGATTCATTCTGCTACAGCTTGGATTTAATGCACCCATCGATCGGTTGTTTCCCCTTCTTCCCCTCCAGTGGAGCAGCTTATTACCAGGGACAGCTGTTTTGGTGTCTGGGTTCCTGTTTGGAGTCACCTATCGCTATATTGTGCGGCAGGATGATAATCCCCAACTGAAAGCAGGGGCAGTCATGGCATTCGGGTTAGTGCGTGGCTTTGCTCAAATCAGCGAAATGGCTCAGCTAGACGGTTTGCTATCAGGTGGGCGTGTGTTAGAAAGCGTGTTGCTGTTTGGAGGGGCAGGGTTAGTGTTGGACTGGGCAATGGAGCGCGGTTGGATCAAAGCCTTTGATGCTTGACAGAAGTATTGCAATGCTCCCTGGATGAACTCGTTGAAGCTACCCAAAAACGATCGCTTTAGTGGCTCTGTCACGAGCGGGTAAAAGCCTAATCCTCCTCGTCAGTCATCAATTCATCAATATCCTGCTGATACCAGTCCTGTAAGGCTTGCTTCTGGCTGCGGCGAGACGGACGACGATATTTTTTTGTTTCTAGCTTCGGTTCCGCATGGTGTTGTCCCGCTTCTCCTACTTTTACTTTGGTTGTGGATTCAGCATCTCTGGTTTGATCCAGGCTTTCCTGATAGTGAATGGCTTCATCCAAAAACATCAGGTAGTAGTCGTAGCGTTCCCAATCGCCGCGCACAGCACAGTTGGGTTCATCACGGTGTAGGCAATCACTAAACTGGCAAGAATTCTTTGCTAACCGCTGCCGCACCTCTGGGAAATAGCCCGCTAACTCCACAGGCGTACAGTCTAAGTCAGGTTGGTTGAACCCAGGCGTGTCTGCCAACAGCCCTCCCATTGGCAGTTCAAACAATTCCACATGGCGGGTCGTATGGCGACCTCGACCCAATTTCCCAGATACTGCTCCCACCCGCATTTCAGCCGATGGAATCAAATGGGTAATCAGGCTAGACTTGCCAACGCCCGACGGGCCA
>PVWD01000191.1 GCA_003003615.1 filamentous cyanobacterium CCP2
TTGGGGGAGGGAGGTGAAGTATGACTGGTAATCTGCCCAATCTAGGGATTGCTGAACCGATCGCAAATCTTGCCCTTCTGGATCGTTGGTGATGCCGTTGGTGAGGTGTTGGATTAGTTCATCTCCGGTACTCGGAATGTTGGAAACCTGGTAGCCTTGCTGCTGAAGGGCCTGCAAGATAGCAATACAGCTTGCTGGAGTGTCTAACCCTACGCCATTGGCAAGGCGACCATCGCGGGTGGGATAGTTTGCCAGAATCAGGGCAATTTTACGTTCATGGGTTGGCGTTTGGCGAAGTTTTGCCCAGTTTGCAGCCAAATCAGCAACAAACTCCACGCGATCGGCGACTGGTTCATAGCCCACTACCTCCACTTCGAGGGCTTCATGCCATTTCTGCACCGATTTGAAAGACACGGCGCGGCTAATGATTCTGCCATCCACTTCTGGCAATGCCACATTCATCGCCATATCACGGGGAGACAGCCCTTGGGTTTGTTGCCATTGCTCTAGCGTTCCACCACTCAAAATCACCTGAATCACAGGAACATTTAGCTGTTGCCAAAGGTCTAAATTAGGCGTTTCGGTGTCCAGTTTGGCCAGGGAAAAGCTGGTTGTGTTTAGCAAAACTTGAATGGAGGCAGGATTGCTCTGAGCATGGGACTGAACCCCATCCTGGAAGATCTGTAAAACATCTGCCTGAACATCGGGATCACGCAAAGAAGAAGCGTAAAGGGGAACGGGATGCAATTGGCGATCGACCAATGCCTGACAGAGTGCATCAATGGGGGCAGTATTTCCCGCTAAGTAGTGGGCCCGGTAGAACAGAATTCCCACTTTTGCGGTTGCCACGCTGGTTTTTGCGCTTGCACTATTCTGGTTCTGGGGCTGCCACTGGTAAACCCCCACACGCGGGATCATCTGCGGTGAAGCAGGTTGATAGGTTGTTTGGAGACAACGGTTTGCAAAAAACTGGAGTGCGCTAACGGTGTTTTCAACGCCGCCCTCGGTGAAATATCGCCACAGCCGATCGACCTCAGCCAAAGAAACGGTGGAATGGCTCATCAAATCGGGATCAGGGCGATCGTCTCCTGGCAAAACAAACAAGGTGGCTCCTGTATTTTTCACCGTTTGCTTCACCACTTCCAGCCCGTAGGGCCAGTAAGCCCGCCCACCCAATAGCCGCAGCACAATTCCTTGAGCCTGGGACAGCACTTCTTCAGCGTAGGTGTCAATGGCGAGGTGTTGCTGAAGCTGAAGTAAATTTGCGACCCGCAGGGCTGGAAAGTCATCCGCAAGCCGAGTTTTTGCGGTGGCAAGAAGCTGGATGTCGGTGTCTGCTGCCGTTAGAAACACCAGAGGAGCCGGACGCTGCTGAATGAAAATGACTCCTTCGGTATCGGGAGTCCATCCGCCGGGAATGGTTGCTAATCGATGCATAGGAAACCTTCTGAAGTGCGGAATTTCAGCTTTTCTATCCTGCCACGATTCGGGAGGCGATCGAGGGGATGAGCAGAAATATTGGGAAAAGCGATTATGGTAAAGGTGAGTGGGAGAGGGTCAAATTCTCTTTTGTCTGAATGTCCCCGTGGTTCCGATCGAGGGTGACGGGCTGCAATTCGCAGAATCAAGTCTGGAGCCAACTTTTGCAGAATTGTGTGAAAATCCAGGGCAGCCGATCGGGAACATCTTGCAAGGTATTTGATTCAGATCACCTTACCGTCGTAAACCAAAAGACTGACGTAAGGTAGATGCACTGACTAGCAATTGAAAATTTAATAGTTAAAGAAATGATGAAGCTGTGGGATGAATTTGCTTCGAATGCGAAGTTTCTGCAAACCTTAATCAATCGCCTGAATTCTCCCCAGTAGACCGTCTATAGTCTCAGTAGACAGCCCCGTCCCAGTAGATAGCCCCCGTACCTGTACTCAAGTACGCTCTCGTTCCCTTTGTGATTTTCCGTACAATGCCCGATTATCTTATTGCTGAGCCGATGAGTTCAGATGCTCCCAAAACCGCTGTATCCGAAGCCCCGCATCCTTCCACCAAGTCTTGGTTTAAACGGTGGGTAGATATTTTAGGTGCCATTTTGGGGTTGTTTGTGTTGTCCATTATTTTCATTCCGCTCGCCGTTGGCATCAAGTTAGATAGTCCTGGGCCAATTCTCTATGCTCAAGAACGATATGGCTTAAGGGGGAAGCGTTTCACCATTCGCAAGTTTCGTTCAATGGTTCATAATGCTGACGAACTGAAGGCATTGATCCCGAATGAAGCAAAGGGTTTGATCTTTAAAAATGAAAACGATCCCAGAGTGACTCGCATTGGCAGGTTTTTGCGGAAGACGAGCCTGGATGAATTTCCCCAGTTTTGGAATGTGCTGCAAGGGGACATGAGCTTGGTAGGGACTCGTCCACCGACCCATGATGAGGTGCGTCAATATCAACAGCACCACTGGAAACGGCTAAATGTTAAGCCAGGGCTGACAGGTGAATGGCAGGTGAATGGGCGATCGGCCGTCAAAGATTTTGAGGAAATCGTCAAGTTAGACCTGAGATATCAGCATCGCTGGACTCCGTTCTACGATTTGGAAATATTGTGGAAGACGTTCACAATTTTGCTGAATCGTTCAGGAGCCTACTAAAAGGGGCATATACCTTGTCCTTCATCTTCACACCACAGAGGCGGGAATTCCCCGCCTTTTTCATGCATTTAAATTTCCTAAACAAATTTTCTTAAACAAATTGCTTATACGTGATTGTTTTGTCCAGACTTTGAGTAGAGTTAAACAGGTTTCTTTCGATCGCTTTGTTGTATTCATTTATCTAGTACTGGCGGCTGATTTGATCATGCTGATTGGGCGATGTGCAATTTGGCTTGTTGGGGTGGTGTAAGGAGGGGCGCAAATGTATGAATTGCTGACTCAGATCATCATCCTGGTTGGTGTTTTCTTTTTGATTCGGTTTCTTTTTTGGACACTGATTCCCAGAGCTTACCTGGGCTGGCTGGGGATCGTGGTTTTGCTGTTGATCATGGCAATGGTGTTTCTTAGCCCTGACAACCGCACGGCAGGCATTCTTTGGGGAATTCTTTCCTTTCCCCTCAGACCGCTAGGACTCTCGCTGATTTTGATGGGGTATGCACTGCGCTGGGGCGGTAAGATTGCTGTTGCCAGACCGCAGATATTAGCCGCCTTCCTGATTCTGTTAATTACCAGCTTGCCTTTAACGGCCTACTTTCTCACCGCTCAAACCGAGCAACGATCGGCTTTAGAACTGAGTCAACGTCCTGTCACGAGTGATGTGGAGGCGATCGTGGTGTTGGGGGATGGCACGTTGCCCAGCGACCCGGTATATCGAATTCGGACGCAGTTAAGTAATGCTGCCAACGGGCTAAGTGTCGCCCTAGAATCGCGGCTCACCTTTGCAGCCCAGCTCTACAGTGCCCAATCTTGCGTGAGTAATTGTCCACTCATTATTGTCAGTGCTGGCCCACAGGCTTTACTGGCTCGTCCAGGCGTGACGGCTACCGATGCGATTAATGCCTTTTTGGGACGGATGGGCGTTCCGGCAGAGCAAATTATTATCGATACGGAAGGGTTTGATCCCCGGAGCAGTGCGCTATCCATTCGGCGGATTTTGCTGGGAGAATCGGGCGTTGATTGCTCCATCTATTCTGTGTGTGACGATGGCTCCATTCAAGAACTGCCTACAACAAGGTCAACCGTGGTTGTTCCTGTTGTTTTAGTGGCTCCTGCCATCCTGATTCGTCGTGCCACCTCAACCTTTACCGATGTTGGGTTTAATGTCGTTGCTCGCCCCACCGACTTTTACGTCTTCCAAATTCAAGGCGGCTTGCGCTTGGCTGCCCTCACTGACCTCATCCCTAATGCTGAAGCCCTTGCCATTACGACTCGCGTCATTGATGAATATTTTGCCTGGATGTACTACTTCATGCGGGGGTGGCTGACTGATCCCTTGAGCGTGTAATTCTGTTCAGCCTGCATGATCCCTCCCAGCAAGCCTTTACGAAAAGACGGGTCTGCACTGGATGAGCGTTGAGGGCTAAAGTAATGAAGGGTAGTGTGTAAAAATTTAGTACAAACCTACTGATTTTTACCTCTACTCTTTGTGCCCTCCGTTCCGTCTCTCCCATCTGCCCATGTCTCACGCTCGACTTAGAACACTCGCAGGTTATATGCGTCCCCACTGGCGTAAAGTGCTGATGGGGATTTTGTCGCTTTTTGTGGTGAATGCGCTTGGGGTATATATTCCTCTGCTCATTCGGGATGCTCTGGATGAGTTGCAAGCGACGTTTAGTTTCGATCGCGTCATTTTTTATTCTGTTTGGATCATCGGGCTGGCTTCGGCAATGTGGTTAGTGCGGATGTCGTCTCGTATTGCCTTGTTTGGGGTGGGGCGGCAGGTCGAGTTTGACCTGAAACAGAAAATTTTTAGCCATTTGCTCACCCTGGAGCCGAGCTACTTTGCCGTTAATACGCCAGGAGATTTGATTAGCCGTGCAACCAGTGATGTCGATAATATTCGACGGCTGCTGGGCTTTGCGGTGCTGAGTTTGGCCAATATGGTGTTTGCCTATAGCCTGACGTTGCCCGCCATGCTGGGAATTGATGTGAGGTTGACGTTTGCGGCGTTGGCAGTTTATCCATGCATTCTCATTTTGGTGCAGTCGTTTAGCCGTCGGTTGCGGAATCAGCAATTGCAAGTGCAGCAGGAAACCGCCAACCTGAGCGATTTGATTCAGGAAGATATGAGCGGGATGGCATTGATCAAAATCTATGCTCAAGAGGAGAATGAACGGCGGGCATTTGGAGGCCTGAACCAAAAGCTTTTATCGGCAAACTTACGCCTTTCCAAAACGCAAAACACATTGTTTCCGCTCCTGCGGGGGTTGGCTAGCTTGAGCCAGTTAGCGATCTTGATGTTGGGCACGGGGATGATTGCCAACAATACGCTGTCGGTGGGGGACTTTGTTGCTTTGCTGTTGTTTGCTGAACGGCTGGTGTTTCCAACGGCCTTGCTCGGCTTTACCATTACGGCTTACCAACGCGGCGAGGTCAGTATCGATCGCCTGGAAGCGATTCTTTCAACGGAACCCAAGATCAAAGATGAGGCAGATAAGATTCATTTACAACGATCGGAGGTGAGGGGCTGGCTGTGTGCCCAGAATTTAACCTATGTTTATCCGGGGGCAGACGTTCCGGCGTTAGAAAATATTCGGTTTTCAATTGAGCCAGGCGAAACAGTGGCGATCGTTGGGCCGATTGGTTCTGGGAAGTCTACGTTGGCGAATGCGTTGCCGCGCTTGCTGGACATTGCCCCTGGACAGTTGTTTTTAGATGGGCAAGATATTACCAAAATCCGGCTGAAGGATTTGCGATCGGCAATTGCCTATGTGCCGCAGGAAAGCTTTTTGTTTAGTACGACGATCAAAAACAATATTCGCTATGGTGATCCGATCGCCGAATTGCCCGAAGTAGAACAATCTGCCAAGCAAGCCCAAATTCACGCAGAAATTCTCAACTTTCCGCAGCAGTACAAAACGATCGTCGGCGAACGCGGAATTACTTTATCGGGTGGACAACGGCAGCGAACTGCATTGGCCCGTGCTCTGCTCGTGGATGCCCCGGTGCTGATTTTGGATGATTCCCTTTCCAGCGTTGACAACCAAACGGCTACAGAAATTCTTCGCAATTTATCAGAAGGAACCCGCCGGAAAACAGTTCTCTTTATTTCTCACCAAATGTCTGCTGCTGCCTCGGCCGATCGCATTCTTGTCTTGGATCAAGGACGAATTGTTCAGACGGGAACCCATGCTGAACTAGTGAATCAGCCAGGACTGTATCAGTCGCTTTGGGAAAAACATAAGTTGGAGCAGGTGACTGAACCGGGTTAGAGCGAGGAAACAGACCGTTTTTTCCCAGACACACCGCAATCCCTGGTGTATCCTAATTGAGGATTTGTTAACAGTAATTAACCTATGGTTTGGCAGCGTCTTGATGGTCGGCGATCGGATCAGCTTCGTCCCGTCCGATTCGATCGAAACTTTACCCGCTTTGCAGCAGGCTCGGTCTTAGCTCACTGCGGCAATACTCAGGTGCTCTGCACTGTATCTATCCAACCGGGAGTCCCCAGATTTTTAGAAGGCAGTGGTCAAGGATGGCTCACAGCAGAATATCGGATGTTACCTTCTGCCACCCTGCAACGGCATCCGAGAGAAACCATGAAGCTATCGGGACGCACCCAAGAAATTCAACGCTTGATTGGGCGCAGCCTACGAGCCGCCCTAGACATGAAACTCTTAGGCGAAAGAACCCTCACCGTTGATGCGGATGTGCTACAAGCTGATGCTGGAACCCGCACCACATCTATTACAGGCGGTTTTGTCGCATTAAGTGATGCGATCGACAAACTCTTGCAATCCGGCGAACTGGAACAATCGCCCATCCGCCACCAAATTGCAGCCGTTTCTGTTGGTTTACTAGAAGGAGAAGCCTTCCTCGACCTCGACTACACCGAAGATGTTGCCGCTGCGATCGACTTCAACGTTGTTCTCAACGAACAGCTAGACCTGATTGAACTTCAGGGAACCGCCGAATCAGGCAGCTTCACCCGCACCCAACTCAATCAACTCCTGGATGTTGCAGAAAAGGGAATCAAAGAATTGATGGCGTTTCAGCGGCAGGCGATCGGGGGATAGTTTAAAGGGTGATGGGTAATTCGTGTGACTTGCTCCCCTTCTTGTGGGGTGAGCATCTTGCCTGCCCATTCCATCACGGTAACGGATGAAGCGGCTGGGCGATCGGTGAAATAGGTATCTTGCTTGCTCCCCCTTGTTGTGGAGTGGGGATCTTGCCTGCCTATTACCCCCATTCGCCATCACCCATCACCCATTAACGATTACGCCCTCTCGTTGGTGCATAAAACGTTCCTTCGACCTCAAAAATATCGTCTTGGTTCAGCCGATCGACTTCAATAATAGTGCGAGGCGGGTAAGGTGCTCCACCCCAAAGTTCTTCCTGTACCTGATTGACGATCGGACGATAACGGTACATGTCAGTAACGTAAACGACAATGCGAACCGCATCCTGAAGCGTGGCTCCTTCCGATTCAGCAATCTGTTGCATATTCAGAAAAGCCTGACGAATCCGGTCTTCCGGTTCAGGAACCAGCGTATTGGTTGCGGGATCAATGCCGCGCATTCCGGCCACAAAAATAAAATCACCCGCCCGCGTTCCCAAATTCCAGGTTCCCGTTGGCTCGATCGCCCCTTCTGGAGACAAAGTTCTCACTCCATTCGGTGAAACGGGAAATTCTTGCGATCGTACTGGAGCAACGCTGACAAAAACACTCACACCTACAAGAGACAGCCACTTGGTATTCATCAAGTTTTCCTCTGCGGTAAACGACACCACCAAGCAGCATATCGGATCGTGAGGACTGTCTCTACAGCAACAATCAATTAGGACACGATGCAAATGAAGCTGTTTTCTTTTACCGCTCCAGCCGGATTTGGTTAATCACTTCTATCTTGCCCTGGTCGTTGACTGACCAAATATCATAGCTGCCCACCACATCGCCATTTTCATCCAGATTTACACTGCCGCTTGCTCCCTGGTAGTCAATGTCTTGTCCAGATTCCACAAGCTTTAGCCCCGTGCAAATATTTGTCACCTCAATGCCAGGAGGATTCGCCACAAGGCGCATTTGATCGCGGATTGCTGCCCCGTCCGTTGAGCCGGCCGCCTGAGCCGACAGCATCAGCAGAGCCAGCGCATCCCAAGTATGCGGGACAAACACCCCTGGATTCGATCGCCCTTCTCGCTGCTTCCAAAGGGTCATGAAGTTATCCAGGGCCAGCCCAGAGGCCCCCGGTGAAGCCCCAATGCTGCCTGCCATGATGTACTTCCCGTCAAAGGTGACACCCACCTGTTCCAGGAGCGATCGAGGTTGAAAGCTATTTGCTAAAACGATTTGCGTTCCGCCCGTTGCCCCCAGGTTATGAGCCGTCCGGAGCAGGAGGGCACCCCCCTCAAGGTCTAAAGCTGCAATCACAGCATCAGGTGTGCCGCCGTAGGGGTAAAAAGCGTTGAGGACGGCAGTGTTTAAAAAGGTGGCTTGCGGGTCATACCGATTGGGAAAATCTTTGTCAAGAACCGTTCCGCCTAGCTTTTCAAAATGGGCGATAAATGCCTGTTCAAAGCTAATTCCATCATCTGTATCTGCCACAACCAGAGACACAGTGCGGTATCTCCGATCGATCGCCATTTTGGCCAAAGCGGCTGCCCGGTGAGCATCTGAGGGGGCAGTACGGGCCCAGAACCCGTTAAATCTTGCTTGGCGGGCGTGTTCCGTAAAAACAGGGCTGGTGGTTCCTGGAGAAATCGCAGGAATCTGGTTTTGAACGGCAATATCGATAATTTCTGGCGAAGAACTATTCACAAAACCGACGATCGCCGCATCAACCTGATCCACATCAATTAGCTTGCTCAAGGCAGAAGCGGCCAGTTGCGGTTGAGATTGGTCATCTTCCACAACCAAGCTGACACTTTTACCATTGACCCCACCACACGCATTGACCTGATCCACCAATAATGGCAAAACCTCAATCATGGATTGCCCACTTCTGGCAAAAGCCCCTGTGTAGGGCAAGACGGCTCCAATCTTTAATCCCTGTTCAACTTCCACAACGGCTGGTGGTTCATCTTCCAGAGTTGGATCATCCTCGCTGCTAATGAAGGCGTTTTCTGGAAGTTGGCAAGCTTCTAGCAGTGCGATCGCCGCCAGAAATATCGCGATGAGTTTAGGAGGGCGAGGTATACGGTTAGCGTGTTCAGTCATGTCCTTAGGTTGCGTTGTTGATGGGCGATGGACTTAACTAGATGCACCGTGAACCAACGTTAGACAGCGATCGTTACAATATACCGTCTAAAAAGTGAATCATTAAACGTTGCCGCTATTATAAATAGGCTGTTGAGGCTCTGAGCAAGCTCCCAAGCTTCAGGCAGCCAAACAAATTTCAATATTAGCTAATCCAAATTACTTCATCTAACCTAGCATTTCGCAGCGTTGAGAGCGTTTTTGCAATCAATCTATCGCCATATCGCCATTTATCGCTTGTCCTATGTCTCCAAGTTCAACCCGATCGCGATCGTCCCAAAAGCCCGCTCCTGCTACTGCGTCCTCTGGGCAAGCCCATTCTGCTGCCAATCATGCTGCTACCAATATAATCGTCAGCTTAGATCACGTCACCAAAACCTATCCCAACGGTTGTCAAGCTCTTGAAAACCTTAGCCTGCAAATCAAACGTGGAGATTTTCTGTTTATCACGGGCCCGTCGGGGTCTGGAAAGTCTACGTTGCTGAAGCTCTTGTATGGTGGAGAACGCCCAACGACGGGAAAAGTCCTGGTCAATTCGGTGGAACTGTCGGGTTTGCGAGGGAATAACTTATCTAAGCTACGTCGTCAGATTGGTGTCGTGTTTCAGGACTATAAGCTGATTCCGCGTCGGACGGTTCTAGAAAATGTGGCGTTTGTGCTGTGGGCGCAGGGCTTTACCCGCAAAGAAATTCACCGTCGCCTGTTGCCAACCTTAAAGCTGGTGGGGCTGCAAGACAAGGCAAATTGCTTCCCTGAAGAGCTTTCTGGCGGAGAACAGCAACGAGTTAGCATTGCCCGCGCCATTGTCAGCACCCCTCCTCTGCTGCTTGCCGATGAACCCACCGGAAACCTTGACCCAGACAACTCGTGGCAGGTGATTAAGATTTTGAAAAAGCTCAACTCAATCGGCATCACCGTCATTGTCACCACGCACGATGAACAGCTTGTCCGTCAGTCGAATCATCCCGTATTACAACTGCGAAACGGTCGCCTATTTCAAGCAAAGTAAGGCAAATCTCACTAAAGTCAGGAGGAAGGCTTCGGCAATTAGCGTTCCTGGAGCGGCTCTGCCTCAGACTCGTCATTCGACCTGAAATGTAGAAATTGCCCTGTTCTCAGCCGATCGCGAATAGAGTTTAACTGGGCCCGGCTGTCCACCGGAGAGCGTGGCTTTGGCAGTTCCATATTTGGCCATGAAGGCAGGTCAGCACACGGGCAATTGGCCGGCTGAATTCCCAAACTCAGGGTTGGCACGGGCATATCACACCTGGAGCAACCCGTAATTTCCCACTTTGAGGACAGCAACTCACCCACCGTTTGGATTGTGCCTTCCAGGTAAGCGTCTTTACAACCCGCCTCCGTAATGGATTGCCAGCACGCTTCAAACTCAGGGCTGTATCGATCGCCTTGAATCACAGGGTCAGGCAAAATCGTTTTCTCCCCATTGTTGATGACCAACGACTTACCTAACTGGAACCAGTAGGCAAGATATTGTTTAACCTGATCTGGAGATGCCATAAAGTCTCAAAAGTCTCAACCGCTAATTTTGCTCTCCTTAGCCACCCGTTTAATGGTTTTCGGATAAAGCAATGAACCAATGTATAACAGGTTCCTGATTGTCTGCATCTATCTTTTGCGTAAAATCTAGATTCAAACGGATGTTCTACTCTTTCCATCCTAACGACTTGGGTTGGTCGTCACGACGTTGAATTCCGCAACAAAGATTAAGGTTAACCGAACACTCACTCATCGCCTATATTGAAACTTTCATTAAGAGGGCGGCCAAGTTCACTCAGGTTTAAGACGTGCCCTCCCGTCACAAGGTAAACCGGATCAGCTATTTGCCCAACCTGCCGCGTCAAAGCTCCCAGTCGATCGCGAAATAACCGCCCCATTGGATAAGCCGGAACCACACCCCAACCCGTTTCTTCAGCAACCAGAATCACTAAACTGGATGTTTGCTCCAATTCAGCCAGCAAAGCCTGAACCGTTTGCTCCCAGGCTGCTTCATCCTGGTCTAAGACGTTTGCCAGCCAGGTTCCTAAAGAGTCAATTAATAAGCAATCAAATAGGGTGGAGGATTGAAGGACAGGCAGCAGATCAACGGGGGCAGCGATCGTTTTCCAGTGCGGGGGGCGACGACGCTGATGTTGGAGAATGCGGGCTTGCCACTCGGCATCTTCTGGGTTCACTTGAGCCGTTGCAATGTAAGTGACGGACTTACCCGATCGCATTGCCAACTGTTCAGCCCATTCACTTTTACCCGATCGGGCTGGCCCCGTTACTAAAATGGGCGGGCGGGTGGAAGAAGATTCGGTCATAGGAGGAGCATAACAATCAAAATTTGGCGAACAGTGGGCTTGATTCCGGCAAAGTCGTTACAATGATCGAATTCAATATCTCTCAGAAAAGTTTTTTCAGTTGGGTGCGGTGAATGTCTTAATCCTTGCTGGGTGCCTACTTGACAAGGTATTGAATTTACAATTCTAAAATCACAAAAGATCATTAAAATTTAATAGCGAAAAAAATGCAGTTGGGGAAATGGCGATGAAACCTGGACTACAACGAATCGAGGCAACGCTGGATCAGCTTGGCATCCAACCTAAATTGGAAGATGCTGCCAGCGAAGACCCTGCTGGTGAAGGCGTTGTCGCCCCTGCCGAAAATTCAAAGCGGGGTGGTACTCAGAGCCGGTCTGCTTCATCGCTCTCTAAGCCCCAGGCCAAGACGCACACGATTAAACCCTTTCCACTGCCAAAAGGAAACGTTGAATTGAGCCATGCCCAGGAATTGGATGCTTCCTCTACGGCTCGTAATGCCTCTGCTGCTCCTGCCCCACCCCTAACTGCCCCAACTGATGGTTCGTCCTCCCCTGCCCTGCCTCGTTCCCAAATGCCTATCATCAGCAGTCATCGCCATGCTGCAAACCCTAACTTGGCGATCGGGTTGCTGAAAGAGATTGAAACCTTGGTGCGAACCTGGCAAACAGAGCTAGAGGAAATTGTGCAGCAAATCCACGCGCTTTATCAGGAAGGGCCGATCGTAGAAGGGTGGTTGGAGTCGCAGTCCTCTGGTGGACAGCACATTACGCCTCCTGTGGATATGTCCTTGCTGCGTCATGCCGATGTGGAATATCTCATGGCGTTTATTGAGCAACTGTGTCAGGCTGGTCAGACCGCAGGAGGTGATGCCTCCCGTACGGACTATCGCCTGTGTGGGCTAGATCCAGATGGCAAAGTATGGTCGCGCCCTTGCCCTCCTGAACAGGTTGCCTACGTTAGTTTGGCGATCGCTCGTTACCAGAAACTTCGTACCCTAATGGCAAAGAAGGAAACCTTGGAAAGCCGCCTGATGGGACTGGTTCAGACCTTAACCATGATGCATGGGCAGCTTCGGGAGTAGGGAATCGGCTGAGTTTTACCGTCTGGCTTGAGAATTCAGTCCTCAAAACGTGCCGCCATTCCAGCCCCACATTGAGCCTTTGGCATCGGCAAATTCAATATAGGTGCGATTTGTGGGAACGTTGAGGGCTTGGTTAATTTTTTGGCAAAAGTCCTGGCTCATTGCTTTGGTTTG
>PVWD01000192.1 GCA_003003615.1 filamentous cyanobacterium CCP2
GTGGCTGAATATACAGTCAATGTGGCGGGAGAAGTGGCGACGATCGCCCGTGATGCTCTCAGTGAACCGGGTTCCCGAATCATCCAGATTTTGTATAGCAGTCAAAATACAGACCATGAATCACTAGGATGATTCCAATTAATTTTTTCCAAAGGAGCGGTTAGATCAAGACGAAAGTATTTTTCAGCCATTGATTTGTGTCTCTTTCATTACCCATTTATTGCTACACCTTTTTTGTAAAGTTGAGGATTGATCATGAAAACATTTAGATTTCTTCTAACTACACTTTTACTTTTTTCCTTGGCAAGCTGCACCAGTGAATCAACTCAATCAGCGGCAGAAAAACAAGCTGAACTGTGTACAAATTTGGCAAGATTCCGAACATCTGTTGCCTCCCTGAGAAGTCTGAGTCCGAATTCTACGGTGAGTGATTTGAAGCAGGCTCAAGAGCAGGTTAAATCAACCTTTACTGAGGTGAAAACCTCGGCTGCCCGCGTTCAAGAGGCGAGAGTGACTGAGCTAGAACAAGCTCAAGAGAATTTGGACAGAGCGATTCAAGGCATTCCGGATACAGCAACACTCCAGCAGGCGACAGACTCAGTTGCTGAAGAAGTGGCGACTGTAGAAGCGGCCCAAGCACAGATGGAGTCAGGTTTGAATTGTCAGTAGCGAATGTATAAACAGTAAACCAATTGCAAAATTTGAGGTGTCATTATGACGGTAAATGTTCAATCTGGGGTTGAGATTCGTAAAGCAACAGGTTGGCTAATCTTTCTGAGTATTGCGCTGATAATTTTGGGCATTCTGGCGATCGTGTCACCGGGGATTGCTTCAGCGTTTTTCACGATTCTCATTGGCTGGATTACGTTAATTAGCGGCGTTGTCATGATGGTTGAAGCGTTTCAGTCTAGACCTGTTAGAGGGTTTTGGTTGAATTTGATTGTTGGAATTTTGTACGTGATAGCGGGCCTTTACATTCTATTTAATGTAGGAGCTGCGATCGTTGCGCTGACTTTTGCCTTTGGCGTTTTGTTCCTTGTTGAAGGAATTTATACCATCATCATGGCATTCACTAACCGTACAGGGAACGGGATGTCGTGGCTTGTCGCTTTGAATGGAATCGTCACCCTGATTTTGGGTATTTTGGTGCTCAATCAATGGCCCTTTAGCGCGATTTGGTTGATTGGTTTGTATGTGGGAATTAGTTTGCTCATGAGCGGTATTTCTTTACTCAGTGCTGCGCTGGTGGCTCGACGGACGATCGCTGCTTAGCCAATATGCAATGTCGGTGAAACCGTGTCATCCCATGTGGCACGGTTTGAAATGCAGAGTTCACCTAAACCAAAGCATTCCAGGATGTGAAAGTAGATTCTGAAAAGAATCGAGGACTGGAGACAGGTTTCTAATTTGACGGCAGGTGCTGTAGAATAAGCGAATGATTATCATTCTCAAAATATTCTATGTCATCGACTGAGTTTTCTACCCTTGAGCCACAATATCTTCAGTCTGAAGCGGATCAATCTGCCCCTGATCGCCAACCCAGGTCTTCTGTTTCAGCAACCGTACATCGTCCTCGTCGATTGCGCCGGACAGAAACCCTGCGCCGGATGGTACGAGAGAATAGATTGCGGGTTGAAGATTTGATTTATCCCGTATTTGTGATGGAAGGGGAGGGACAACGGGAAGAAGTCCCATCGATGCCTGGTTGCTACCGTTACACACTGGATTTGCTGCTGGATGAGGTAAAGCAGGCGGATGAGTTAGGGATTGGGGCGATTGCCCTGTTTCCTCTGATTCCCTTCGCTCAAAAAGATAATGCGGGTACAGAAAGCTACAATCCAGACGGTTTAATTCCCCGCACTGTGCGAGCGATCAAACAAGCGGTTTCTGGTATTTTGGTGATCACCGACGTTGCCCTTGACCCCTACAGCAGCGAAGGGCATGATGGCATTGTGCAGGACGGCAAAATTCTCAATGATGAAACGGTTGCGGTGTTGGTGAAACAGGCGATCGTTCAGGCAGAAGCTGGGGCCGATTTTGTGGCTCCCTCTGACATGATGGATGGTCGAGTGGGAGCGATTCGCAAAGCCTTGGATGCTGAAGGTTGGCTCAATGTGGGAATTCTGGCCTACTCTGCCAAATATGCCTCTGCTTACTATGGGCCGTTCCGCGATGCCCTGGATTCAGCACCAAAGTTTGGCGATAAGAAAACCTATCAGATGGATGCAGCCAACTCTAGAGAAGCGATCAAAGAGGTGGATCTAGATATCGCTGAGGGGGCAGATATTGTCATGGTCAAACCGGCTCTGGCATATCTGGATGTGATTTGCCAGATTAAGCAGCACACAAATTTACCAGTTGCAGCATACAACGTGAGTGGAGAGTACGCCATGATCAAAGCCGCTGCCGCCCAGGGCTGGATTGATGAAGACAAGGTGATTCTGGAAACGCTAACCAGCATGAAACGCGCAGGGGCAGATTTAATTTTGACGTATTTCGCCAAACAAGTTGCGTTGATGTTGCAATAAGCTGTTAAAAAGCGATCGCCTACACAAGGGAGCGATCGCTAACTGGGACAGAAAAGCATTGAACAAGAACTCACTTAATCACTGAAAGTAAAGCGTCCGTTTACTTTTTCACCATTGATATCTGACAAAATGGCAATATTGTACTCGCCAGCCACAGAGCTTGGGAGGAAAGCCGTGTAGTGTTCTCCTGCAACATCATATTCCATGTCTAGGGCTTGTTGAGAACCATCCGGCAACTGAACCTGAGCCGTGACTTTAGCATCGGAAATTGGCTCATGACTATCCCCTTCCTGCAAGAAGAAATCAAGATGAATGCCGTCTGCTTCCTTAATGGGTAGGAGTTCTAGATGATACTCTCCCGTCTCGATCACCTGTCCACCCTGTCCACCGTGGGAATCTGTTGTTCCTGCATCAGCAGTGGTTGCAGTCGGAGTATCAGGAGATGCGGCTACAGAGGGTTCAGTCGTTGGGGACTCAGCTACCGGGCTACTTTCCGTTTCAGCGGTCGTCTGATTGCCGTTGGCACAGCTTCCAGCTAGGAGTCCTAAGCTGAGCAGCATGACAAAAAACGATCGATTGAATTTCAACATGAACACTCCTTGTATCAAAAAACAGTACTGAAATCAGAGCAAACTTCATAACCAGTTGGATACTACTGCATTCGATTTGTGCGAGTTGCTTTCTTCTACCACTTCAACTGATGTTACCTGTTTTGGAATCAGGAATTTACCAAACAAGGAATACAGTGCTGGAATCACAAGCAGCGTCAGAGCCGTTGAGGTAAACAATCCTCCTAGCACAACGATCGCCAATGGTTGCAGAATTTCTTTCCCAGCCCCCGTTCCAATCACCAACGGAACCATACCCAGTGCGGAGGTTAACGCAGTCATTAAAATGGCAACTAGACGTTCTGTTGAGCCATCAACAATCACTTGTCGTAGAGACATTCCCTGCGCCAATTTATTGTTGTAATTATCCACTAGCAACAATCCATTGCGAGTAGCGACCCCAAACAGGGTGATGAAACCCACAAGGGATGCAACGGAAACAATGCCGCCACCCAATGCGATCGAAAAGATGCCTCCTACTAATGCTAACGGTAGGTTGATCATAATCATCAGCATCCCGGCTACGGATTTCACAGCAAAGTACATCAGGATAGAGATGACGACGATCGCCAAACCGCCAAACACCAGTAAATTCTGACTGGCTCGTTGTTCCGATTCAAATTGTCCACCATATTGAATGAAATATCCTGATGGCAGTTGCACGGCTTCTCTAACTCTGGCTTGCACCTCTTCCACGACCGATCCGAGATCACGTCCAGAGACATTCGCAGAGACGACAAGCAAACGCGACACATTCTCTCGGTTAATGGTGTTAGGGCCGGTTCCATAATCAATCTGAGCGACTTGTGCCAGGGGAATTTTCTGTCCGGTAGGCGTGTCAATCAGTAAGTTACGAATCGTGTCTAAATTGTTCCGCGATTCATCTTGTAGCCAGACCAACAAATCAAACAACTGTTGTTCTTCTAACACCTGAGAGACGACTCGACCATTTAAAGCAGTTTCGACAATCTCAGAAATTTGTCCCACCGTCAGACCATAGCGGGCAGCGGCCGATCGATCGAACTGAATCTGAACCTGTCGGATCGGGACTTGAGGTTCCAGTTGTAAATCAACTAAGCCATTCACATCCCGTACTGTGGCTTCCACTTCACTGCCAATCGATCGCAATTGATCTAAATTGGGCCCGAAGATTTTGATGGCGATCGCACTTCTTACTCCGGACAAGACTTCATCCATGCGGTGGCTGATGAATCCCCCGACGCTGGGTGCAATGCCGGGAATGCGGGCAAACTCTTCACGAATTTTCTCCACCGAGGCTTCGCGATCCTTCATGCCCTCTGCGCTCAACTCCACATCCAGGTGCCCCAAATTCACACCTCCCGCATCGGCATCGCCCGGTGCTCGTCCCGATCGCAACTGCACCGAGGTAAAACGCGGATCATCTTTGAGGGCATCTTGCATCGCTAGACCCACTCGATCGGTTGCCTCTAGTGACACGCCTGGATACAGCAGCATGGCATTGACGAGAGATGGTTCCTGGAATTCGGGTAAGAATACTCGACCTAAACTAGAGAACACAATTAGAGAAGCTATCAAGGATGATATGGCGATCATCAGCACGATCTTAGCGCGACGAATTGCAAAATTAAGTACCGGATGATAAAGCCGTTGTGCAAAAGATGTAACCCAGGTTTCATCGCTGGGCAACGATCGATTCGCTAAGAGAATCGCGCAGAGCGCAGGCGATAACGTCATGGCGACAAAGGTAGAGGCAAAAATTGACACCAAATATGCAATACCCATAGGTGCAAAAATGCGACCTTCCACACCCGTGAGGCTGAAGATGGGTGCGAATACCACGGCGATGATTACGGTTGAAAAAATTACACTGACGCGCACTTCCACTGAGGTGTCGTACACTACCTTAAAGGGATGTTCTGGTGTACCGGCTAACTGATTCTTTCGCAGTCCCCGATAAGCGTTCTCCATATCGACAATTGAATCATCCACCACCGAGCCGATCGCCACGGCTAAACCGCCCAAGGTCATGGTGTTAATCCCCTGCCCGAACGCATTCAGGATCAACATACCGATTAGAATTGATAACGGAATTGCACTCAGGGTAATCACGGCTGTGCGCCAGTTCATCAAGAACAACAGCAGAATGATCGAAACGATAATAATCCCATCCCGCAGTGAACCCAGCACATTCTCGATCGAGGCTTCAATAAAGTTCTCCTGACGAAACGTTTCTATCACCGTGACATCTGCGGGCAATCCAGCTTTGACTTCCTCCATCGCCCGTTCAATCGATCGCGTGACAGTCGGCGTGTCATTCATCGGCTGTTTGTTCACCACCATGACGATGGCAGGCTGACCGTTAACACTGCCATTTCCTCGTTTCAGGGCGGCTCCAATTTGCACCGCTGCCACATCTCGCAGCAATACAGGTTTGCCATCCCGCGCCGTCACCACCGATTCTTCTAATTGATCGATCGATTCCAGTCTGCCCACTCCTCGAATGATCATTTCCTGATCAGGGGTCGTGAGAAATCCTCCGGCGGCATTGACGTTAGCCGCTTCCGCCGCTTCTGTAACTTCTTGCAGTGAGACGTTAAAGGCCGCCAGTCTAGCCGGATCAACCAATACCTGATACTGCCGCACATCGCCCCCATAGGCAATCACCTGAGAGACACCGGGAATCGCCAGCAACCGATTGGTGACATCGCGATCGACCAGTCGTCGTACTTCCATCAATGGCGTGGTTTCAGCGGTAAAGGCATACATTACTACCGTGCCAACCGGAGAAGACACCGGAGAGATTTGTGGCGTGCCCACCCCCTCTGGCAGCTTTTCCTGTACCTGTTGCAGCCGTTCGGTTACGAGTTGTCGTGCTTGATAAACATCCGTGCCCCAGTTGAAGATCACTCTTACCACTGAAATGCTCACCGCAGAGGACGATCGCACTGTTTCCACACCCGGTGTGCCATTCACGGCACTTTCGATCGGCAGCGTAATCAAGGACTCAACTTCTTCGGGAGCCAAACCGGGGGCTTCAGTTTGAATTTCTACTTGGGGGGGGGCAAAGTCGGGAAACACATCCAGGGGCATTTGGGTGAGGTTGTATGCTCCCAAGAAAGTAACAACAACAGCCCCAATTACCACCAGCCAGCGTTGGACGATCGACCACTTCAAAATTGCATTGAGCATAACGATTAATCTTTAGTAGCAGTAGCAACCATTAATCCCCACACCAGTCCAAATCGAACCGTTGTAGCCGCTTGAATGGTAAGGTGAGCCGCAGAAAGAAACTGATGCAACTCTCGCTGGGTGTAACACTGCTGATGGGCAGGATCAATGCGCTTCAGCACCCAATCACAAACTCGACACACGAAGAAGTCTTTACACCAATCTAAAATCACCACTTTCCCATTCGGCTTCAGCACTCGTTTAATTTCCAACAAGGCTTCCAGAGGATATTCAAAATAATGAAACGCACTGGCACAAACCACGACATCAAAGTATTCATCCTTCGAGGGAATTGCTGTCGCACTTCCTTGCTGAAACGTTACTGAAGCGTAGTCCTGGAATTTGCGTTGAGCGATCGCCAACATTTCCGTTGAAATGTCAATTCCAATCATCTGCTGCTGTGGATGGTCTTGCAAGAGCAATCGCTCAAACTCTCCTGTTCCACAGGCCAGGTCTAAAACGATCGCATCGGCTGGAATCTCTGCCCATTGTTTCAAAAAGTTTAATGTATTCTCAACATAGGTATTCCAACGTCGATCGTATATTCTGGCCAGTTGATCATATTGCTGTTCAACCAGAGATTCAAGCATGGTCTTCACTGACATCTATCGTGATGCTACCGGAGTGGATTTTGAGCTTCAGATTCTTGTGTACGACCGTCTGAAGTATGAAAAACAGGGCCACCCGTAGGCGATGCAGGGTAATGATCCTTGGGGTGATTTTCTACGGGTTTTAATTCTCCTCCCATTGGCATAACGTGTTTTCTAGTTCGATGACTTGACCAGAAAGCCCCTGCTGCAAAGGTGGTGGCTGCGATCGCACTGCCGCCTAATCCCAGTAACCACCAGGGCATTGATCTTTCCGCGACATTGGCTTCACTCACGTCATTTGCTTCTGTATCTTCGGATTTTGCCGTTCCTCCGCGTAGAGATTGAGCATATAACTGGTTAGCGCGTTGGGTCACAATTTGATCGCCATCAAATAATCCAGTTTCGATCTCAACCCTATCGCCTGCGGTTCTGCCCAAAGTCACTTCAACAGGTTGAAATGAGTTGCCATTCTGCACAAAAACCAGGGATTGTCCATTCGCATTGACGATCGCCGATTGTGGAATCGCCAATACTGCTTCTGTAGTGCGATCGGTTAACACTTCCAATTCCGCAAACATTCCTGGCTTCAGTGAGCCATCTAGATTATCCAGTTCTGCCTTCACCGGAACCACCCGACTTTCACCGTCTACCACCGCACCCACGACCGTAATTTCTCCTTGAAAAAAGCGATCGGGCAGTCCTGATACCATCACTCGTACTGACTGACCCACTTTCACCTGGTTTAAATCTTTCTCGTAGATGTTTGCCGTTGCCAACACCGTTCGGTCATCCACGATCGTCATCAACGGGGTTCCCGCATCTTCTGCCGATTGTCCTAACGTAACTTCGCGATCGGCCACTCGACCCGCGATCGGAGCCGTGATGGTGATTGTGCCATCGGGATTTGCATCTGCACCCAATTGCTTTAAGCGAGTGCTGTAGGTGGCAGTACTCAGTTCTGCCTGATTCTGAGCCACTTCTAATGCGGTTTGTGCCCGTTCTAACTGGTTTCTAGCTTCCAGTACCTCTAGGCGACTCTCAGCCGCCGCTAATGCAGCTTGCGCCTCCGACAAGTGGGCTTCTGATTCTAAAACCTCCCGCCGCCCGATCGCCCCCTGTTCCATCAGTTCTTGATCCCGATCGTACTGTTCTTGAGCCACTCTAACTTCAGTTTGGGCTTGATTGATGGCAGTTTGGGCAATTTGCTGCTGCTGTTCGTAATTCTGTTGTGCTAACCGTAAATTGGCTTCAGCTTCCTGCACGGTTCCCAGGGTTTCGGCTTGGCGATCGAGCGCACTGACCCGCAGTTCCGCCAATTCTCCGCTGGTAATCACCGCTAACGGTTGCCCCGCTTCCACGGAGTCTCCGGGCTGCACAAACAGTTGCACAACAGTGCCATTGACGGGATACGTCACCTGAACTTGACGGCTCGGCAAGGCTTCAATCTGTCCCGTCGTTTGAATCCCAAAGGGCAACCGTTGACGAGTCACAGGTTCTACTTTTAATTCCAGGCGATCGGCGGTTTCGGCATCCACCTGAATCGTATTGGTAGATGGAGTCGTTTGCTCTCCACTGTGGAACTCATCCCCGTGCCCCGCATGAGCCAACACAGCCGCTGGGGTTGTCATCAATACTAAACTGAGGAGAGTGCCAGAAAGTTGACGCAGGGGCATCAAAACAGAGGAGCGTCTAGGCTGACAAGTCATAAGCGGTTCTGTAACCAAGGATAAGGGATTAGTCAAAAGCAAAAAGTCTGAATTAAACACTGCATTGATGTTGATAGTTAACAATAACAGTCATGGAAAGCCAGTTCGATCGCTTTGGAAAGTCAGCTTCTTAAAAATTTAGTATCATCTCTCACCAGGATTCCATACAATGATGAAATCAGGATGAAATTTACTTTTATTTAGAGAGAATCAATCGCACCCTTGGGAAGCGGCTCTCAGTTGATGCGAAAAGCACGGCAGCCGATGCAGTGTTTCATTCCAATTTCATAATTACCTGACAAAATGAGGAAGCGACCAGTAAATCCAGAATCAACGCTCTGTCTTGAACGAGAAAGCTCACACTGCCATGCGGATTTTGTTGGTTGAAGATGAACCCGATTTAGGAGCGGCTCTAGAACGATCGCTGAAGCGCGAAAAATATGTGGTGGACTGGGTGATGAACGGGACTGAAGCTTGGGAGTTTCTGGAAAACCCCTGGACGCAATACACGCTCGCGATCTTCGATTGGCTGCTGCCAGGAATCACGGGTTTAGAACTTTGCCAACGGTTACGGTCTAGTCAAAACCCATTGCCCGTGCTGATGCTGACTGCCAGAGATCGTCTAGAAGACCGCGTCGTAGGGTTGGATGCAGGCGCAGATGATTACCTTGTTAAACCCTTTGGCATGGCAGAATTGTTGGCAAGATTGCGGGCACTGCAACGCCGATCGCCCCAATTACAACCGACTCAACTACAGGTTGGAAACCTGGTGCTTGACTACAAAACCTCAACAGTATCGGTTCTTGATGCCACTGGAACCCCCCAGCAAATTCCGCTCACCGCCAAAGAATTCCAGCTATTGGAATGCTTCATGCAACATCCCAACCAAATTCTTTCCCGTGACCAAATCCTGAGTCAGCTTTGGCAAGTTGAAGTGGATTCAGTCAGCAATGTGGTGGCGGCACAAACCCGCCTGCTCCGACGCAAATTAACGCAGTATGGGTTGGATCATCTGATTGAAACCGTGTATGGCATGGGATACCGCTTTAATACCCATGAATCAGAATAATGTTTTTCGCCTCACTCGCTTACGCCTTGCCGGACTGTATGCCGGAACCATGGGAGTCATTCTCATCCTGTGGGGGGTGGTTTTTGATAAGGCAATGACCCACAGCCATTGGAGTGAACTCAATCATCGACTGGAGTCTGTGGCAGGGACATTACATGATGGGCTAGAAGTTTCACTCCGACAGCCTGGTACGCTGGAACCCATTATGCAGCAGTTTTTACCCACTCTGTGCATTGCCGGAACCGATTGTGCGAACCAACCTCCTCCAAACTTGCATCAGTTGGGCGTGTTTCAAGAAGACGGCTACTACATTCGCTTTCTCGATCTTTCTGGACGGTTGTTAGCCAGTGCTGGAAATCTTCCGACTGACTTTCCGACTGACTTTCCGACTGAATTGTCCAACCCGATCGAAGCGGAACCTTGGCAAACCCTAGAGGCATCCGATGGTACGCGCTATCGCCAAATTTCTCTCCGACTCAAAACAGCCGATCAGGTGCCCTGGGGCTATATGCAAGTGGGACGATCGCTCCAGGATTTAGAGGGGCATTTGCTCCGGGTGAGGGTCGTTCTGCTGGTCGGTTTACCCACGGCGATGGTGCTGGTGATCACAACAGGCTGGTGGTTAGCGGGACAAGCGATGCAGCCTGTATACAACTCCTATCGTCAGATGCAGCAATTCACAGCAGATGCCGCCCACGAACTGCGAACCCCTCTGGCCGCCATTCAAGCGACTCTGGAATCCACGTTAACGACCACTCCAGCTTCTCTTGATGCAACTGAAGCTTGGGATACACTCCGCACCCTGGAACGACAAAACAGCCGATTGTCTGAACTGGTGCAGGATTTACTGTTCCTGTCTCGCATGGACTTACAGGATCTTCCACCCAAACAGCAGCCCTGCTGCCTCAATGACTTGGTTCAGGATCTGGTTGAGGAGTTTGCAGCCCTAGCCATTGCCGCAAAGGTTGATCTCAAAGCAATTCAGTCTCCTATCCCCTTGGTCGTGTTTGGCAACGAGGAACAGCTTTACCGGATGGTGACGAATCTGATGACCAATGCGATTCAATACACGAGAGAGGGAGGGCAGGTCACGATCGGCTTGCAACCAGACGACCATCACGCCATACTGCGAGTCCAGGATACAGGAATTGGGATTTCGCTCCAAGACCAATCGCGCATCTTCGATCGGTTCTATCGAGTTAGTAGCGATCGATCGCGCCAAACGGGGGGAGCCGGATTAGGATTAGCCATTGCCAAATCCATTGCTCATGGGCATCACGGTACGATCACCGTTCAGAGTGAGCTTGGAAAAGGCAGTATCTTTACTGTTCGCCTGCCTCTGCCCTTGGTTGAGGGGATAGGTAGAGTTAGTTATTAAGGGTTGAGGCTAGTTCGCCGTACCGTTTTGAGTAATCCTCAATAGTTGCATGATTACCAGGATTGAATAAGACATGGTACTACAGGCAACGGATGGAAAGGGTAGGACAATCCCAGGTGTTGGCATTATGGAACAGTCTTAACGTGCTTGCGTAGGGCTATACAGGCAGAAGCGATCGCTGCGCTCATCCTAGTGGTTTTTGCTGCCAGCAGATTACCGTTTGATGGGCACAGGTTTGCTATTGAGGGTCTGCAAGATAGGGCGTATTCCCGTGCTGGGGTAGTGGAGGATGGTGAAGGCGTTGGGCATGAGGGGCAGGCGGCGACCCATCACCCCCTGAAGGAAAGACTCAGCGTGAGCTTGGTGGCAAACAGCGACGACCGTGATCAGCTTGGAGGACGGCATTTGGCTAAGGGATTGCTCCAGCGATCGTTGCCATTGATGCAAAAAGTCAGCTCGCCCAACGGATAGTGTCACTGTTTCAGGATGGTGGGCAAGCAGGGAGTGCTGGTTGGGATGGCAACACGGATGATCTTCCACGACACAAGCGGCGATCGGTTGTCCCTGCACAAACTCAGCCAGCCAATGATCGGGTTTAATATCTGGCTGACAGGGCAATATCATCAGGCGGAGTCCCTGGTTGCCTGCCTTGAGTTTAGGCAAGCGTTCGCCGATGGGGGTAGTCAGGTTGAGCAAATGCAAATGTCCTGTGCCCAGCACCGGGGCGGAAAAATCAATGACCGTCAGTCCACTGTGGGTTTGCTGCATACAGTGATGCTGCTCCATTGGCACACCCAGTGCGGTATTCACTAACGCCTGAATGGTACTGCCGTGGCTCACCACCAGCAGGGTTTCCCCTGGATGTTTGGGCAGCGTTGTCATCCAAAACGCTTTTGCCCGCTGATACACTTCCTGTACTGGATAAATCAAAGAGTTCGAGGTTGTTTGATTTTCCGCCTCCTCCCTTTTGCGCTCCATTGCAAACTGCTCCGGGTTCGTCTGCCAGCAGTGGTAGGCATCAGGAAAGCGGGTTTTCACCTCTTCATAGCGCAGTCCTTCCCAGGTGGGCAGGTCGATTTCACGCAGTAGTTCTAAGGTGATGGGGGATTGCCATCGTAGTTGTTTCAACTGAGGTAACAACTCCTGTACCGTCTGCTGCGATCGTTGCAACGGGCTGGTGTAGAGGTGATGAATCGGGCAGTCGCGTAAGTAATGTCCCACCTGCCACGAGGCTACGCGCCCTTTGTCGGTGAGTTGTGAATGGTCAGAACTGCCCTGATAGCAGCCTGCATCATTGAGGGTGCTGCGCCCATGCCGGAGCAAGATCACGCGCGTGCCCTGGGGAGAGACGGGGGGTAGGGGGTATCC
>PVWD01000027.1 GCA_003003615.1 filamentous cyanobacterium CCP2
GTATGTTAATTCCCCTGACGCGCGAAAAGTTTGAAGATTTGGTTCCTGTCGTTGCAACGGGCGATCAGTATAAATTTTGCTGGGGTAAGCCTTCAGATGTTTTAAGGCGGTTGCCCATCTTGCTGGCAGCGGTTGTGATTGCTGTCATCATTCATTTTGTGCTTGCGGGCGGATTTGATCTGCTCCTTTTTCCGATCGGCTTTGCAGGGGGCTTTTACTGGCTGTGGGCCCCTGTTTTCATCGCCAGCCAGCGCAACCGAGAACTGCGTCGCTACCCTTACAGTGGCTTCTGGGAAGGGGAAGTGCTGGACGTGTTTGTTTCTGAGGAATTGGTGGGCACAGAGGAAACGGTGAACAAGCGGGGCGAGTTGGTGATTGTGGAAAACCGCGAACGCTGCCTGAATTTGGAAGTGGGGGATGAAACGGGGTTTTATACCAAGCTCCAGGTGCCTCTCAAGCGGGATCATCGAGCGATTCGTCCGGGAGATGTGGCGCAAATGCTGGTGGTGTCCAACCGTCCTGATTTGAGCCGAATTGCCCAAGCAACCGACGTGTATTTGGCTGACTATAATCTTTGGGTATCTGACTATCCTTATGTGCAGCGAGATGTTTTTGTGGATGTCAGTCGGCGGCTCGTATATGCCGAAAAAGAGAATTACCAAGAGGATTATCAACCGATCGATCGCCCATCTAACCGTTCTCGTGGTCGAGGGAGAGGGGTCGATCGGAGTCGGCGGAATGAAGAAGAGCCACGGCGGAGTAAACGGCGGAGTCGGCTTACAGGAAGTTGAAAAAGTAAAGGTGGGCATGGCCCACCCTGCTGTGTTGGCTAATTATGGACTAGTGCGAAGTCATGGGCTGCAACATCTTGCTGTGATCTTCAAGCCCGTTACTGGATAAATTAGGCGAATCTTCAAAGAAGGCACCCCCAAAGGTTTGCTGTTCGTTATCCGATTCAGTCTCCGAGGGTGGGAAGAAAGCACCCCCATTGTCTTCGACATTTGGTAAATTTACTTCTTCAGAGCTAGCACCATTGCCAGTCCCGATGCCGCCGCCGCCCTCCTCTAAAACAAGGACAGGGTCGATCGGTTGAGTGGAAACCTCTTCGCCAAAAATGCCGCCAAACTCCTTGAGTTCTCCGTGCAAATCCAACATTTCCGCCTCACCTAAATTGGCTGCCGGGTCAGCATCCGCAGCATCGGTTGCCCCAACGCTAACATTGGCAATTTCAAAGTTGATTAACCGCAATCCCTGTTCAGCCAGTTCTTGCCATTTCGCCCGAAAGCCTTCATAAGTGACATTTGCCCAGAGGTAATGGCTGTCATTTCCAGGCAAAAATACGCCAGAATAACGCAGCGAATTTCCAACCTGATGCATACTCAGACTAACCAAGCGCAAGCCCTGTCCGCTCCATTCCCGCCATTTTGCCACGAAGCTATCCCAAGTGGCATTAGCCCAAAGTCCATATCTGCCTGTACCGGGTAGAAAGGCTCCAGAGTAGCGAGTTTCATTCCCCACTTGCTGAACATCAAGGCTGACAAGTCGCAGTCCTTCATTACTCCACTCTTGCCATTTTGCCCGGAAGCTATTCCAATCGACATTTGCCCACAGTCCATAGCGTCCAGTTCCAGGCAAAAATACACCAGAATAACGAGTTTGGTTGCCGGAGCGATGAGTGTTCAGGCTGACGAGCCGTAACCCATCATTACTCCACTCTTGCCATTTTGCCCGGAAACTATTCCAATCGACATTTGCCCACAGTCCATAGCGTCCAGTTCCAGGCAAAAATACGCCAGAGAACAGGGTTCTGCCACCAACCTGCCGCACATTCATATCGTGAAGCCGTAGCCCCTGGTTGCTCCACTCTTCCCACTTACTGCGGAAGCTTGCCCACTCTGCGTTTACCCACAACCCATAACGCCCAGTGCCTGCCCGCCACACGCCAGCATAGCCCCGTGCAAAGAAACGCTCGTACATTTTAGCGATCGTCTGCCGATCGCCGTAGGACATGCCGTTTCGCTGTCCAATTGTCACACCGGGTTTTAAGGGAACGATCGTGGGTTTGGATGAGTCTTTGGCAAACGATCGTGGCCCATAGTGCATGATCGAGTTGTAGTCATAGTCGAAGTAATCAACGGAATCAGGTTTCTTTTGGAAATTGCCAATCGCATCATCCTGGATATTATCCCAACGAATTTCGACGAATTCATCGCGATCGGAACGAGATTGTTCATGGAATTGTCCAAAGGCATGTTGAAACTCATGGACAAGAATTTGCCAAGAATGGCGATCGGAAAATCGGATGACCTGACGACCACCTCGCATTCCGATGGCTGAGGAACTCCATCCTTCATTTCCGTTACTGATGATTTCGATGTAGTTAGGATGTTGGCGGGCATTGCTGGTGGTGCGCCGAACAAAGCGAATTGCGGTCATTTCTTCAATGTGCCGAATTGCATCACTGACTCGGCCTTGATCTGGAACATCGTTGGCAATGGTATAAGGAACAATGCCATTTGTCCAAAGGAATGATGAAGTAGGAGGCAGCCCAACCCCCATTTGAACATCTAGTTCAGTCAGATTATCGCTAGAACCTCCTGCTTCGGTGGTTTTATGGCTCAAGTGAGCAGCACGAATCTGGGCGGCTTCTGCTTCTACTTCTTCAACTGTTCCCAGTTCGATGCAGCCATCATGAATCGCTAAACCATCCACTACGACATAATCAACTGGAAATTCGTGTAGTCCTGGCCCAGTTAGATATCCTTTTCCAGTTTCTTGGCTGGCTGCCATGTGTTCATCTGTCGGTTCAGTTAAGCCAATTTTAGTTTCATCTTTTAGTTCATTCATCTGAGTCATAATAAGTTCCTTTCATGGGTGAATTGGAATCCTGACTAGAAGTCAAAGTTATCGAATACGGGATAAAACAATCCGCAGTGACGCACTTGGATTTTTAGGCAGGGAGGTTGTTGTTGTGTTCAAAAATTCAATCGGTTGCTCATCTGCTGTACGGCTTTTGACGCGCACAAGTAGAGAGAGATCCTCAACGTTACTTGGAATATTTTGATCTAGATTTAGATCTAGATTGGTGATGAATGAAGGCTGCGATTTGCTGACAGTGAATGGGCCAATGCGCTTTGATGTGATTCGCAAAGATGGAGCATCAGCCTCGCTTTGATTTTCAATATGAATATCAGCGATCGCATCTTTGATGTCGTTAGAAAGGTTCGGAAAAACTAATTCTATTTTCATGACTGCGCTCCAAACGGCAGAGCGATCTATTATTTTTCTTAGATCGCTAATCAATTCCATTTATCGTTGCCAAACGGCTGCAAATCTGTGGTTATTTTGGCTTGCTGCACCTGTAACCATTTTCAACCCAAATCCTTGCCGTACTCGCTGATTAAATTCACTCTGGTAAGTAGATGAACTCATACCGTGTCGTAAAATCTGCGATCGGTTAATGTTGCCGTAAAAAATGGCAGAGTAGTGAATGTTGCCGTTGTGATTGTAGGTCTTCAAATAGGCGATTTCCCGTTTAGCTTGCACTTGGGTATTCACAAACTCTTGATACTGTTCACCTGTAAGGAACGATCGAACTGCTAACCCCCCTACATTTTTCTTTTCGTAGAAGGCCGCATAGCGACGCTGACCCCCGATCGAAGTGACCGAAATATTGACTGGAACAAAGCCTTTTGCAGTCAAATCATCAAATTTTTTCTGATGTTCATCAGCAGTAATGCCATGATAAGCGGGCATATTAGCACTGCTTCCTCGCACCATAACGACAGCGTACCAAATTTGACCATCCCTGACATAACTATCTATTTGCTTAAGCTTGAAGGAGCCATTTTTGATGTTTTCATCGTAAAGGGATTGATACTGGCTGCCAGTTAGGTTGTGTCTGGCCAACCAACCCACCTGAGCAGGACGGTAGACCGCGTTGACAAAGACCTGTGAGCCGACTGTGTAGAAGTTAATCCAGTCGGGCATACTACCTTGTTCCGCAAGTTGTGAAGTGAGGGTTTGATATTGGCTTTCAGAAAGTCCATGTCTTGCTTGAGAGGGCTTGTTTCCGCTCGGAGGTGTCCCGCCTCCAACATTGCCTTTTCTAAACTCAACTGCCCATTTTTCAAATTCATCCCAGTCACAAAAATCTTTGAAGGGGTGAACTTGACAGGGATCTCTGAGAGCTTCAAACTTATCCTCAAAGTCCTGGAATTTTTCCCAATCGTACAAGTCCTTAAGATTGATGGGCTTACGGGCGCGATCGATAAATTCGATCGGTTCTGTTTCACCATCCAGTTGAATGACCAACCGCGTTACACCAAATTGTGGGCCATTTCCTCCAAAAGATAGGGGAGTAGGAAAATGCCAGGGATGATTCTGTTTGCAAGTATTAATCGGCCCAGTAAATTCAATTCCACCCAGATAAAATTCTTCCCCTAACTTCAATACACTTCCGTGATTTTCTGCCTCAACTAATTTTCCTGATTCATCTAACCAAAGAAATTCTCCTGCTTTCCGAATTCTTAGTCCACAAAAGTGATGGGGGATAATTAGAGCATTATCTTCATGAACTAAAGGCGGTAAAAACATAGGGTGAACATCAATCTCTACCTTGCCTGCTTGAGTTCCTGCAACGTGAACAATAATACGATTACTTGCCATTATGGCATCCTCTTAATTTTCATCAACTCAACTCAGTGTGGAGTGATTTATTACTCCAGTTTGTAAAAATTTTTTCCGATCTGCATTCCCCGTGAGGGTACTTTGCATTACTCTTTATTACTTTTTTAAATGCAATAATTTCACATTGATTTGCTCTACCAGAATCATTCATTGAGACTTGCAATTTGCTTTTTGTATTTGCATCGCCAAAGAAATATTTGTTTGCCGTTAAAAAATAAAAATGCCTGCATTGTGGTGCAGGCAAAAACAGTATTTGTTACAAGGTTTAGATGTTGGCTTTGCTATCTTGTTGCTGCCATTTCTTTTTGAATCTTGCTCTTGGCTGCCTTAAAGTCGGTTGCCATTTGCTCTTTTTGCTCCGTACTACAATTTTTATCAATTGCAGCAAAAAGCGTACTTTCTTCCTGCCGAATGTGATCGCCGACTGCATCCATCAATTGCTTAATTTTTGATCTGAATGCATCTGCTGAATTCGGATCGATCGCCTGAATTTCGTCAAGCATCTGCTTCATTTCAGCTTGCTCATCAAACAGTTCTTGGGTGTTGTCATCACCGTAGAACGATCGCACTTTGGGGTAAACCACTTCTTCTTCGGCTTCTGCATGAGCCAACAAATCTTTGTAGAGTTGCCCAAAGTATTCTTGCAGTTTTTGCGGATCTTTAGTGGCACCGATCTCGGTGAAAATGGTGTTCACCTTGTTGTGATCCAGCCGAATCAGGGTCTGGATGTTCATGTCTTCTTTATCGGTGTTTTGGGTGACAACACTACCTGCAACGCCGGATAATGCAGCGATCGAGTCTTGGACTCTTGCCCACAACCCTTGATCGGCATCTTGTCCCGTCATTTCCCGAACGCCAACCTGCTCCAGCATTCCTTTTAGCTGTTCTTGGTGGGCACGCCCCTCAAAGTTGACCGTATTCAAAGGGGAAATCGCAACTTCAATGTCAGCCCCTACCTTCTGAGCAGCTTTATGGATGGTGATGCCGCTCATAGACTGTCCATGCTTCATGAGTTCATGGTGAATGAGCTTCTGATAGAAGGTAAACTCATCTCCTGACATCATTTGCTGAAACTGATTAGTGAATATCTCCGTTGCAGCACTCGGCTCAGCCTGGATGCCATACTGAACAATGACTGTTTCAATAATTCCCAGGTTCTTTTGGTCATCCTCTAGCATATTTTGAAGACGTTCACGAACATCTTCGTAGGGGCAGTTCTGAATTAACTTTTGATCGTTCGAGATAATGAGTTCTTGAAAGGCTTTCAGATCAGCAAGTCGTTCACCAATCATCAACCGTTTTTCATCATCTAAAGTTGTTACCATTTTGTCTTCTCCTCTTCAAAAAGCATTCCTGATTAGCAGTTTAACTTTGGCTACCTGTTGGATCTTGGGGCGTTCTATTCCCGATATCTGCTAAATTGGGAGTCGCAATGAAGCCAAAGTAAGCAGCGATCGCAGCCGTTGCAGCATGAAGCCAAACATCGTTGCCAAAGATGGGAACCAGCCCTAATGTGGATTGGGTGGGCGGGAAGAGTCCCATGATGGTCAACAAGCCGTAGAACAGGGCCAGGACACCGCTAAAGAGCCGAGAACTGTCTAGTGAAATCGATGCCGCAATTCCTAGAATGCCAACAAGAATATGAATAATGTTGTGCAGGGCATTAATTGGAAATAAGCCCATGAGGTAGCCATATCCCGCCGTAAAGCCAAGACCTGCTGCTTCAGGTGAAACGATCGGTTCTCTCACAAAAGCTGAGATAAATCCCATAAATCCAATCAGCAAATACATGATGCCGATAATCAAAGCAAAGTTTTGTGTTGCTGTTCGCTTTGCTTGCATAGCGACTCTCCTAATTCCTTAAACAACAGAAAACCTTTAATGCAAAAAGAGGCGATGGCAACGGATAGTTGGATTCGCTAGTTGAGGTTGCTGAGTCCAATCAACGGATTCAGTTTGGAATACGGAAGCTGTCCGAACCATTTCGTCTATTGCGATAAAAGGCTCTCCTTAATTTAGCGTTTGGGCATTCCGTTCTTCCTCCACCAGAAGGGATGAGGGAATGTTTCATTTCGTTGTGAACTGGAATACTCTGCCGCTAGAAGGAGATACCAATGCGATTTGCAGCAACTTCTACTGTCCTAATCTTTTCAGTTGCGTAAACATATTTGTTAGTTAGACTTCTCGCTGCACAAAAATAATATTTTCAGTCACCTTTTCAAAGGTGTCATCGTGGCTAATCACGAACAGTTGACGGAAGGTTTTAATGTTAGAAATTGCCTCGGCTAAACTTTCTCGACGCGGGCGATCCATGTTGGTGGTGGGTTCGTCAAAAAAGGCAATGTCAATATCTGCCAAGACGCGCAGGAGGGCAAGGCGAACCGCCAAAGCAGCACACATTTGTTCCCCTCCAGAAAGATTAATGAAACGGCGATCGTGGGCCCCTTCTTGCACCAGAATTTCGTAGTCGCGTGTCCACTTTAAAGCAACATTTGACCGATTCAACAATTCGCGAAAGAGACGATCGGCTTCTCGTGAAATGGTTTGAACATAGCGTTCGGTGATGCGTGGCCCAGCTTCTTTATAGGCTTTACGAGCAAAGGTAATGAACTTTTGCACTTGCTTTTTGTGACTTAGCTCTTGTTTGGCTTGATTACACTTTTCAGCCGTCCCTTGCAAACTCAGCAAACGACGATCGAGTTCATCTAACAGCTTGCGCTGCTGGGGTAAGCCGCCTTGAATTTGGTCTGCTTGGCTGCGGGCGGCAGTGTAGGCAGTTTCAATTTGCTGAAGGTGCTGAGGATCAAAGGTTTGACTGAGTTGGTCGTAGTCCGTTTGAGCGGTGTGGCGATCGGTTTTTAGTTGCTGAAGGTGTTCGATCGCAGACTGCATTTCTGCCTGTAGTTGGGGAAGTTGGTTCGCATCATTCTGGTGTTGCAGATAAGTCAGGTAGCCTGCTTGCTGGGATTGCAGCAGTTCTTTTTGGTATTCAATTTGTTCGTCTAGCTCGGCGAATTGATCCAATTGAGTGTCTAAGTTGCCGATCGTAGTTTGGATTGTGGTGTACTGACTGCTGAGGGCCAAGTGTTGAGTATTGAGGGTGGATTGCTGATGGAGTTCACGTTTCAAAAGCTGGGCCCGGCCGCGGGGGTCGCTAAGCTGTTTGAGTTCGGCTAGAACCTGCTGTCGTTGCTGCTGCCAATTGGATTCTGCATCCAGGAAATCTTGAAGTTGGCTGAGGCGGATTTGCAGTTGGGCAATTTCTTCACGGAAATGGGAATGCTGAGATTGCTTTGCTTCCAGCGTTGCAAGTTCTGCCCGTTGGTGATAAGCCGTTTCTAACTGGGATTTGATCTGCCGCAATTGCTGTTGCAGCTTGGGCACAGAAACTTGCTCAGACAAATCTGCCAGAATCCGCCAGAGGGTATTCAGCAAATCCGTATTGAGGTCAACGCCAGCCTGAATGGCAGTTAATGCAGATTCAACAGAATCAGTTGCTAAAAGCGGTACGAATTGCTGCATTTCTCGTAGCGTTACTAATGCGGTGTCTGCATTAAGCTGATGTCGATCGCGCTTTTCTTCACCCTCTGCGACTAATTGGCGGAGTTCTGCTTCAAACTGCTTTGCAGCTTCCACACGGCTCAGTTTTTCCTGAAGCCGATCGCGCTTTTGCTCCAGATCAGAAATTTGGTTCACTGTGGCTTGGAATGCCTGGATGCGCTCAATTTCCTCGACTAGAGCAGCTTTTTGGCTTTGAAGTTTGGCAAATTGGCGGGAGAGATTTTGCTGTTCTGATTTGCAACTCTGGATTTGGTTAAGGTGTTCAACGATCGTAATTTGCTGCTGTTCCAGGTCTTCCTGGCGTTGAATAGCAGGTTGAAGCTGAGTAATTTCGGCAGAAGCATTAGAGAGCGAATCGAGCTTGAAACGGAGGCGAGCAAGTTCTGTTTGCTGTTCAGAAATTACTCTGAGATGAGTCTCTCTTTGCTTCAGCAACGCTTGTCGCTGTTTCGCTTTTTGATCAAGTTGGCTTAGGGTAGTTTGGGTTTTTAAGTAGGTTTGATAATGAGTCTGGTGAGCTTCGCAAATTTGTACAGATTGCTGTGCCCGCTGCATTGCCTGATTGAGTAAGGCGATCGTCTGTTGTTTTCCCTCAATCTGGGTGGAAAGGTGCTGAATTTGGGCGGAAAGGTGCTGCACCTGTTTGGCTTGGGCGGTGAGTTGCTCTTTTTGAGTTTGCAGTTGGGTGAGTTGGGTTTGCAGTTGGGCAAGGGTCGTTTCTGCCTGGGCTATTTCCTGGCTGAGGAACTGCCGCTTTTGCTGGAGGGGTTCTTGCTCTTGCAGAATTTCCTCATACTGGACGATCGTCCGTTCCAAGCTTTCTACTTGGGCTTTAGCATATTTTTCCAACGACAGCATTTGCTGATTAGTTTGGCGATATTCTTCAACTTTAAGGATGCTGTCAAAAATTCTCTTGCGATGTTCGGGGGCCTGCAAAAAGTCAGCGGTGAATGTCCCCTGAGGAACGCCGATCGTATTAGCAAATAGCCGCCCTAAATCAGTTCCTGGGGCCACGCCCAAATGTTGCCGCAGCCAAGGCATAATTTCATCATCAATCCGCTTATAATCCAGGTTTTCACCTAACTGCGGATCAAAAATGGTATACCCTGATGTCGTACAGCGTTTCACAACATAAGTCCGACCGTCTCGCTTTGAGACAAACTCTACAATCACCTGGGCATTACTCATGCCATTCCGGATTAGATCCTCTAGCTTATACGCTCCCCGGTAATTAAACAGTGTCCAAGCGATCGCCTCTAAGATGCTGGTTTTGCCTGCCCCATTCTCACCACAAATGGCATTTGTGCCGGGCTGAAACCGAAAGGCCCGATCGCTATGGGATTTAAAGTTTTTCAGCGTGACCGAGAGGATTTCCATAAAACAGGCAGCGCGCAACTGGTTCTAAAATAGAACATCTGCACCATTATGGCTCACTCAGAGGAATTCTCACCACAATTTTTTACCATCCCCAGTCAACAGCACTTAGACTTTCCCTCTACCTTGTCAAATCAGCCGCAATCCTATTCAGTTTACAGTACGAAGATATCAGGTGATTTTTATCACTAAGAAATTCAATTAAAACCGAGTTTTGGCGGTTTCATTATTACTTAACTTAAAATAAAGTTACCCTATTGATTACATGGATACGCTTCGCCACCATCCAAGGCATAGCTCAAAGCCGTCTGGTTTAGATTTGTAAAAGGCCCAACATTTTAGATTTTCAAAAAGGCTAAAAGAGCAAATAATATGCCCATTGCCAGCTCATTTCCGACTCCCTAACCTCCATCCTTTTTAGACATTGAGAGAACTGCAAACCGAGCAAAACATCCTTAAAATTTCTACTCACTTTGATGGCAACGATTGCATTGAATATCGGTTGTGTATCTAATTAGTAGAGTCCATTATGATACAGATTTTGGAACATAATCAGCAAGTTCTAACTCTGAGAGCGCGACCGATTGGAACTTGGATATATGCTGCGATTTTTTTACCCTTGTACTCGGTTGGTGCTGTTTTATGGATATATGTAGTGATAGCATCTATTTTTACAGGCGGCTTTAATCTTTGGTTAATATTCCTTTTAGGATTGATGGCAATGGGATGGGGTTTTATGTTTGCTGATATGTGGGTACGTACTCAAGTGACAGTTTGTAGCTTTAACAAAACCCTCGGTGTGGCAACCTTTACCTTTCATGGTATCCGAACCAAAACGATTACATTGCCACTCAATGATATTTTTCTGGTTGGGGTTGAAACCTGTGAAGGTACCGTTTATAGGCGAACTGTTACTCAGTCTCGACCTTACATACAGGCGCAAGGTGGCAAAGTAATTCCCTTGTCTGCTAATTACATCGGTTCCCGTAAATCAGTCGAGATCGAGGGACTTGTTCAAGCTTTTTTAGACCGAAGTAAGGGCAGGTTTAGCAAATCCCCGATCGCCTGATAGTCAGCGTTTCGGCAACACCAACCCCTACGCTTGAAACCCAACTTCAACAGGACTTGTCTTTCACTCAACCTGCGTCAACTCAATTACATTGCTGTCTGGATCTTGGGTAAATAAAGCAGCACGTCCAGAAGCACTGAGTTGAATGGGACATTGATGGGCTGTGAGATGGGCCTTAGCAGCTTCCAAATCGGCAACACCAAGGGCTAAATGGGGATTGCGCCCCCACTTTTGAGGGTTTTGTAGTGAACTGGAAAAAGCGGTGTCTACAATCAAATGCACCTGAATGTCCCCTAGCTGATACCAGATCCCTGGATATTTGAGCGGACGATCGACCTTTTCTAGCCCCAAGACAGTGCCATAGAAGTGCATCGAGCGATCGAGGTCAGCAACTAAAATTGCGGTGTGAAGATACTGAGTAATTTGCATGGTAAAACAAACTGATTGTAGCCCAACCATCTAATTGATCATAACCTGCTCCTGCTCTGCCCTAATCGCTTCCAGCAAATCCTGGTGGACGGTTGGAGAGGCAGCAATGATTAGACCAGGACGGTGATAGTTTTCACACTCGTGTAACGGCGGCAGCGGGCTACCATCGTGAATGGTGGCAATCCCTCCCGCTTCTCTTGCCAAAAATGCCAACGCTGAACCATCAATAAATTGTCCCTTGCGAATCACGACACCATCTAGTTCTCCAGTGAGAATGCCGTTGACACTGGGGATCTGCACGGTTTTGGAATAGGACGTAGCTGCATGAATCACCGTATAGCGATCGGTTAATTGCGGGATCAATGCCTGCATCTGCCATCCCAGGAAAATGGTTGAGCTAGACGGCTGAATTCGTAAGGGTTGGCAATCTTCCAGGGAGTCTTCTAGCCTACCTTGCCAGCAGCCCTGACCACGCAACGCATAATAATACGTCTGTTGAGCAGGGGTAATGGCAAGCACCGCTTCAAAATCATCCCGATTCAGCACGCTGAGAATAATTTGATAATTAGAATGCCCATCTAAGTAAAACTGCGTACCATCGATCGGGTCAAGCGTCACCAGATAATCATCCTGCTCCCCTAAATCGATCGCCCGAAAGTATTTTGTATTGTACGATCGGGCATATTCTTCACCATAAAATCGGATGTTTGGAAACAAACCCAGCAAAGCCACCTCTACAAACGTTTGGACTGAGAGATCAGCATCACTGAGAGCTGCGCCAAAGAAATTATCGGCTTCTTTGTCAGGACGGGCGGAAATATGAGGTTGAATATGCTGGGCATAGGCAGCAGCAACCCGCAAATGGGGAAGCAAGGATTCCAAAATCAAGCGCGGTGTCGGGTGTGGCATGGATTCAGGGGATGGGAAAGACGGCAAAAGCAGCATACCGTACCCAGCATAATCGCGAAAGCACAAACGAGCTAGCCCACTTGGAGGAAGAAATCAGTCCTTCTACCGACCTACGCTAGGGCACAATGGAATACGGTAAAAAAGATAGTTAGCACTTTAAGGCTCTGGAATGACAAATCAAGTATATGACGTTGTAATTGTTGGCGGTGGTGTGGCAGGTTCCGCCTTACTTTATGCATTGGCAGCTTTTACAGACTTAAAGCGAATTGCGCTTGTCGAGAAGTATTCGCAGGTGGCATCGGTCAATTCAAGAGCGACGAACAACAGCCAGACGATCCACTGTGGCGATATTGAAACCAACTATTCCTTAGAAAAAGCCCTCAAGGTGCGGCGATCGGCTGAAATGCTGGTGCGCTACGCCGAACAGCTTCCCCCTGTGCAACGCGATCAAATCATTCATCGCTTTGACAAAATGGTGCTGGGCGTGGGGGCAGAAGAATGCAAAATTTTGCGGCAGCGATACGAAACCTTTCAGCCGCATTTTCCTCAGATGCAACTGCTGGAAAAAGACCAGATTGCCCAGATAGAACCCAATGTGGTTAAGGTAGATGGACACGATCGCCCGGAAGAGTTAGTGGCATTATCCATTTTGGGAGACTATACCGCGATTAACTACGGTACGCTGTCTCAATCGTTTGTGGAACAGGCACAATCGGCTTCTGGAAAAACCGTTGACCTGAAATTGGGGCAGGCAGTACAGGCGATCGATCCAGTGGGAGCGAATTATCGTGTCACAACGGCGAACGAATCTTTGACAGCAAAGTTTGTTGTGGTTTCAGCAGGAGGACACAGCCTGTTGTTTGCTCATCGGATGGGCATTGGTCTGAACTATTCCTGCCTGCCCGTTGCTGGAAATTTCTACTTTACGCCCCAAGTGCTGAACGGTAAAGTGTACACGGTTCAGAATGATAAATTACCGTTTGCTGCAATTCATGGCGATCCAGATATCACTGCACCAGGGAAAACGCGCTTCGGCCCAACGGCTCTTCCTCTACCTTTGTTGGAGCGGAATAACCTTAAAACGGTGATCGATTATCTGGAAGTGTTGAAGCTCGATCGCACTGTTACGGGTGTGCTGTGGGATCTATTCAAAGTCTCCGACATTCGCAACTATATTTTCAAAAACATGGCGTTTGAAGTGCCCTTACTTGATCGCCGTTTGTTTTTGAAGGATGCCCGTAAAATCGTTCCCTCTTTGCAACTGGCAGATCTGGAATTTGCTCAAGGGGTGGGCGGTGTGCGTCCTCAACTCATCGATCGCACGGAGCGCAAACTGATTCTAGGACAGGCAGAAATTGACCCTGGAAATGGGCTTTGTTTCAATATCACGCCTTCTCCCGGTGCCACGACTTGTTTAGGCAATGCCGAAAAAGATGTCCTGCGGATTCAGCAACATTTGGGCTGTGCGTTCGATCGGTCTTGGTTTGACGGAGAGCGGGTTTTGGTGCCGCAGCGTTAACTCAGGGATACCTCCATCTCAAAGACGATCGTATATTCTGCATGGGGCTGAAGGCGTTTTAGCACTCGCAGATAGTTATCGGCTTCGCTGCGATGACGGAAGCGATCGACGGTGAGGCGTTGGCAGTTGGGTAGAAGCTGGTAAATCACCCAGGGACGCAGGGAATCTTGGTAGCTCATAGATGATTGTGAGTCAATAAAATGAGACACTGAAGGCAGGGCGATCGAACAGCCAGATGGCGTTCTGGTTGTTTGCCCTTTGTAATGGTGTCTAACATGAACTTTACTTCATGATCTTCCAAGAGTCAAGAAGTAAAGTTCATGAACTTTACTTCAAAATGACTAACGAAACTGGAAGCCAGAACAAAGCGAATTTGCGACAACTTAGGGAAAATGCGGGCTTAACTTTAGCTGAACTGAGTAGACAAGTTGGGGTTTCTGACCGCAATATTTGGGATTGGGAGAAGGGAATCTCTATCCCTAGACTCGATCGCGCTGTTGCTTTGGCTAGAGCGTTGAATGTTTCTTTGAAGGAAATATGTCGCGCAATGGGAATTGAGGTTGAGGATTTGCCGAGCGATTGAATGTGTTCTCTGAAATGAAAATCGACTCTATCCTCCCATCACCCGCAGATGAATCGCGGGCTATCTGAGAAAGCCCACTGAAGCTGGACTGGGGCGATCGCCAGATAAAGAAGGAATTCAACCCATTTATGGGAGTGAAGCATTTAATCGGGTAATCCGTAGCGCAGGCATCTTGCCTGCCAGTGAGCCGATCGCAGTTACCGAGATGAATCGAATGGGTCTTTGTCCTTTACAGGTGCGCTAATTAATATTCATGTCATTTGCTATGGTTTTGGTGATCGGGAAGTTGTTTGCGGTTTCGATCGTAGATTTCATAGAGCCGTTTGCAAACTTCGATCGGAATGCCTAATACTGGAGCGACGATTTTGACGGCTTCTATACCGCCTGCAAACATGACGCTAAATACGTCAACCCATCTGCGCCATTTCTGTGGATTGGTTTGCTGCATGGTTGCTAAACCGCTGTCAACAATGCCCAGAATCTCAACATCGGAAGCTTGAGGATGACGGCTGCGAATATCCTGGAGCAATTCAGAAACGTTTCGGGTAGCTTCGGCTTGTTTGGGATCAGGGAAGTGCTCTGATGAATGGATCACCTGATCCCCTTCAACATTTCCGGCGGCTCCATAAACGGGAGCATGGAAGTTCATCTGGACTTTAGGAGGATCTGACATTGTGTGAGAGGATGAATTGGGGCGATCGTGGGTAATCGGTTTATCAATATCTGCGCGAGTGAGGGTTAGAAGGGCTGTGGTGTCGCCTTCAGGATTCACAAACTCCACTTCAAATGCCGCCCCATCTGAGTAACAGTGAACGACTGCGCCCTTTTCTCCCTGCTTGAGATGATCTTCGGGAATATCGTGAGCCAGAACGACTGTATCAAGCTCTTGAATAGGGGCATCAAGCTTTTGGTTCATCAGGGATTTCCTCCTGAGCAGGTTTTAGGGGACGGGCAGTAACAAAGCGTGGTTCGGTTTGTCCGGCATCAACAATCCAAACGGTACGAAGCTGTAAGGATTTTCCTCGTGGGGTGTGGATCGTACCATCAATGACATATTTGATGCCGTGAGGGGTGGCGATCGTCTCTTGTACCTCCTGAGTTTGGGTGATTTGCAACAGTTCTTGCTCTAGCATAGCGACGTTTTCCTCATTGAAGCCGAAAGCTCATAGCAGTTTAGCTTTGGAACGTCCTACGTCATGCGTCTCGGATAGCAAGTATCCAGTCAGTTTTTGGGGTTGAATGTAAGCCTGCTCCCAGTTGGGAAGTTTCAAGTCAGCAAGTCTCCCTTCTTCTAAGGAACATCAAAAGCCAGAATCGTTAGAAGCAGTTTGCGTTCCGAGTCATCAGGATGATGAAGAATAAATCGAAACCCTGTTTCGTCATAAGATTCATCAGGAACCCGCTCTGCAACATGTGGACATTTTCTGATTACATCAGGTATTTGTTTAAGAACAGCAGAAAAATTTTTGTTTCGATTGAAGATAAGCATTGCTAGTTGAGTATCCCGCCACGTCGCATAACCGAGTAGTTGATCAAGTGTTTTTCTTAATAGCTCAGCACCACCCCAAATTTTGCATTCTGCAATAAAAAGATTCCTGCCATCATCTCGCAGCAGAATATCTGTTTTACCGTTTTTGTTAAATGTCTCTCCCGTTGCACAACCTCGATACTTACCATTTAACGCTACAAGAAAAATATCTCGAAGTGCTTCTTCTCCCATATTTTGATAAGTCTGAGGTTTACGCTCTATTTCTCGCCCCGTATGATAGATAGTATCCAGAATATCTTCATACCGTTCTTTCAAAGAAGTCTGTTGCCCTGGTGGAGGTGGAGGAGATTGGGTGGCGATCGTGTAGTTATAGAATTGGCACTGCGTTTGAGTTGCTGAAGTTATTCGGATCACAGATTCAACATCTGCTGTTTCAACTAGAAGTAAGTTTGATAGCTTAGGTAATAGTTTGGGATCAGCAACAGCACTTAGGAAGACGTTAATATCCATACTATTAATGAAATGGTTACGCCCTTCCTCCAAAGCTCTCAGTGCATCATTGATCTTATGCTCATATTCATTCTTGTCAAGTTTATCTATAATTCCCTTGTCAAAAGACCGGATTTGTCTCTTCACTGTTGAAGATATATTGCTTGAGCGTATTGTTTCTAGTTTTGTTTTGAGTTTACAGGGTATTTTATGATCTAATGAAATCTGGATAATTTCTGGATTATCTTCTGATCTTGCTAATTTCAATAATTGGATTCCAAGTAATAAGTCAACTTTTAGAGCTGAATCTATCAGTTTGACTAGATTCTGTTTTGCTAAATCAGGCAATCCCATCATCAAACCGATCGGCTCTGTCCACTTCAAATAATTGAGATAATCATGCTGTAGCTTCCACATACCCTGCTCATTTTTAAGCAGTTCTGGCAGCTTTTCAAGTAAATATTCCGCAGCATAATATTCTTGAAGTAATTGGTGACAAAATTCAATTTCCTGTTTCTCTGGATCAATTTGAATCAGGTGATGTCTAATCAGAGCATCCAGGCAACGAATTGCTAAATCAGAATAGTTGTTGACTTCTTCAGCTTTCAGAAAGTCTTTGCAGATAGTCTCTGCATCCTGTTTAGAAATGACCAATCGAAAGTCGGTCGGCTCACCAGACTTGCCCGATCGCATCATCTCATAGGCAAGTGGCTTGAGTAATCGAGTCCACCACCGCCGAGTTTCATCATCCAGCTTGCTATCTTCATCCAGATAAATCTTTTCGCGTTTGCGCTCATAGATCCAAACGAATCGACGAAACAATTCTCCTCGGCTATTCGGTATTTCTCCCTGTGGTTCCTTGAGCACTACATAGAGCATCCATAGCATCAGCGGCGTTCGTCCCAGTTCTCGTAGACGATCGCTCAATTTCTGAAGCCGTTGCTTGCTTTCAAAAGGTAGGCAGATGTGAAAAAAACGTTGAATTTCAAGGGGGGAGAGTGGCTTGATCTCTAGTTTCCTTTCGATTCCTAAGCTGCCAGCGTTTAATACTCGTGTTGTGACAACGATCGGAATACCCAGATCAGCACAGTCCTCTCGAAAATTGTTCAATTTAGTGAAAGCTTGTCCAGAAGGCAATTCGTTTAAACCATCTAGCAGCAGTAAAAATGGTCTGTTACCAAACCGCAACTTCTTAATATCAGCACCCTCCAACCCAAGCCGTTCCAGGGTTTCCTGAATCAGCGTTGATATTCCGCCCGATTGAAGCGTACACCGCCGTAATTCAATGAAAATTGGAATCGGAGCCTGCGGATCTTGCAAAGCCTGCTCCACGGCTTTAAGCAAAAATCTCACTAACGCTGTTGACTTACCAGAACCAGGTTGCCCTACTAATAAAACAGGCTCTTTCCTTGCATAGAGATCGATACCATCTAGCACCGAAATTGTTTTCTTCTCTGAACCACGTTGAGTGGGGATATCCTCCTGAATTTCTTCCTCAGTCTGTACCTCTACACCAAAATCAAATCGCTCATACTCCTGATCAATCAGCCAGTACAACTTCCACCATTGCTGATATTTCTGTAGAAGTCGGTCTAGGTAGTTCTTAATAACAGCAGAATTGTCCATGAGGAGAAGCAGCAGGAGTTGAGTTCTATGTTACTCGATCGCCCTTCTACCCCTCACTTTCCACCCTTAGAACTGCAATCTCCGAGCAAAAAGCCCGATCGTTTCACCTCAAAACCACAACATCCGAGCAAAAACCTTGAACCATTCACTTCTAAACAGCAACGATCGCCCTCTCCCCCTAAACCATCCACCTCAAAACCCCAATCCTCAACCCAAAAAACCGATCGCTCCTTCTCCAATCACAACCCCAAGAGATGCGAATCGAATAACCTGAGATTCTTGTGGGGTGAGCATCTTGCCCGCCCAGTCAACAGAACAGAATCACTGCATAGATGATTCATTCACGATCCTCAGCCTAGAAAGGCAACAACAGTCTAATTCTGTGTCTCATCTCTTTTCTGATGCTCAGAACGATCGCCTGTCGATGAGTATGTCCTGAGAGTTATGTAAAGTTTTGTTTACTTTCGTATCATTTTTGTGATAGTTTCATAACAGACAAGCAAATTTGTTGCCCCAACGCGGCTGTGCCATTTTACACAGTTGCCGGTTTTCAAAGATTTAGCAGTTTATCAACGGAGGTTTGTACTGTGCCGTATACAATCGATTCGGCTCGTGGCATTTTCCCGAACACGTTGTCGGCTGATGTAGTACCTGCTACAACTGCTCGGTTCAATCAGCTCAGTGCCGAAGATCAGCTTGCCTGGACTTGGTTTGCTTTCCTTGAAATGGGCAAAACGGTTACAGTTGCTGCTCCAGGAGCTGCCAGTATGCAGTTTGCCGAAGCAACGCTGAATCAAATCCGCCAGATGTCTTTTCCTGAACAAACTCAGGTGATGTGTGACTTGGCGAATCGAGCTGACACGCCAATTTGCCGCACCTATGCAACATGGTCTGCAAACATTAAGTTGGGTTTTTGGAATCAGCTTGGAGAATGGATGGAGCAAGGGATCGTCGCTCCAATTCCCTCTGGCTACCAGCTTTCCGCGAATGCTGCTGCGGTACTGGAAGCCCTGAAAGAGATGGATCAAGGTCAACAAATCACGGTTTTGCGCAACGCTGTAGTGGATATGGGCTTCGATCCAGATAAGCTCGGCAGCTACGACAGAATTTCTGAACCAGTTGTTGCTCCAAAGGAAGTATCGCAACGGACTCAAGTAACCATTCAGGGCATCAATAATCCCACGGTGTTGAGCTACATGGACAACATGAATGCTAACGACTTTGAGGCATTAATCAAGCTATTTGTGCCCGATGGAGCGTTGCAACCCCCTTTCCAAAGACCGATCGTCGGCAAAGATGCCATCGCCCGGTTTTTCCGGGAAGAGTGCCAAAATTTGAAGCTGATGCCAGAACAGGGCGTGTCTGAGTCAGTCGAGGGCGGCTACACTCAAATCAAGGTGACTGGAAAGGTTCAAACTCCCTGGTTTGGGGCTGCGGTTGGCATGAATATTGCTTGGAGATTTTTGCTCAACGCTGAGAACAAAATTTTCTTCGTGGCGATCGACCTACTGGCATCTCCCAAGGAGTTGTTAAACCTGGTTCGCTAGCGCAAGCAGTTTCAGGTATAGCTTAGCCGCAATGAATGGGGTGAGCACTCTTTTGCAAAAGGGTGCTTCTCCCTCTTGAAAGACATGAACCAATAAAAAACAATCTTGCACACAAGTCTTTGAAACTTAGTTTGTCAAGAATTTAGAATTGTCCAGATTTCAGATTTAGTAATGCCAGTGAATGACGTTGATTGGTCTAGAACCGAAAAAGAAATTGCTCAAGCAGCTTTTGATAAAGCCTACAAGCGAGAAGTTGAGACATTAGTTAGAGACGTTCGAGACAAAGCCAGTACGATCGCAGGATTAGACGACATCTGGCAATTGAATGACTTTTTGAATGCTCGCAGACATGAAATAGACGGCAAATACGACTATCGATATGCATCCCTAATCTTTGTCTTTGCGGAGTTAGTGAAAGAAGGATGGCTTCACCTTGACGACCTCAAGGGATTGGATGCAGGCAAGCTCGCCAAGATCTCTGCTCTAACGCGAATGTAGCATCGCAAATGTCATCTTGTTGATATCAATTCAGCATTGCTCTCGGTTAGCTTATCCTTAAAAGCGTAGATTAAATAACCGATCATTCTGCTCTATTGACTGGGCAGGCAAGATGCCCACCCCACAAGGGTTTCAGGTAATTGAATTTTCATTCCTCAGCATCCGATTTATTGCCCTGGTCGCTGAATAATGTTTTCCATCACGCGCCGTTTTGCCCCAGGTTCAATTCCAAACAAACGCACGTACTCTCCGACGTGATTGTTAAGGCAAGACTCGACAGCATCGATCGCCTCTGCCTCATTTTGGGCTTGAATTGTCGCACAACTTTGCCAGGAGCCAGCCCGGAACCGCCGTTGATCCACATGCTCCAAACCAATGCGGTAGCCTTGAACCAGCAACGATCGCACCTGTTGCAGCACCTCATCATCCAGACGATGGTTTCCAGAAGGATTCCCCGTGGGGCGATCGGGTTTTGTCTGAGCAGAGTTTGCCTGGGAGGGGGGTGCAGGTAGACGAGATGAGCCATTGCCATTGCCAGCCCGATGTTCAGCAGGATGTTCAGCCCGATATCCAGCCCGATGTTCAGCCGAATGCCCAGTAGAGCGGGAAGGAGCACGATCGGGAATTGCCTGAGCTTCAGAGATGGCGCGGTTATAGGCAGAGGCCAGCCGCAGTTCATGGAGCCGACCCTGCTCAATCACCATCAGTTCTCCCTCTTCAATCAGGTGAGACAAATTGAAGTTCGGTTTCTGAAAGTTAACCTTCTCTTTGGCATTCACCAACTTAGAACCCACTTTGTTAAAGCCGATCGACTGAATAAAGTTCAGCACTTGCTCATCGTAAATCCGGGAGCGCAACGCCCCAAAAAAGTCGATCGATTGACCATCAAAGTGGTTGACCAGCTTTTCAATATCTGACCGCGACAGTCCATCTGCCTCAAAAATTCCGTAGGCAATATTCAGCCGATCGTCCCGGTTTGGCTCCCAGTAGAACTTTTCCATTCGCCCATCGCGCACCAAAGGGGCATACAGCGTCCCAAAGTCATTTCCCGTCACGATGATCGGCACACGGGGCAACGGTTCATCGTCGTAGCTGCCGGGAAGCTGCACATTCGTCGGATTGTCCGCAATGTTCATCAGCGTGGCATTCACCAACTGAGTATTGACGGTATACTGCGTTCCGCCATCAACCCGACCCGCCCCAGCATCAATGTCATTGATCATCAACACTGCCATTTTGCCGCGCTTGCGAATGATGTCTGCCGCTTCACGATACCGCAACCGAATTAACCGCGCCGGATCGCCCGCATCCGGACTTTCCAACTCTCCCGCAGACATGTGAACCGCTTCAATCCCCATCAGGTTAAAAACTAGTTCACACTGAAACGATTTGCCTTCGCCCTTGTGTCCGTGAACTCCCAGAATCAGCGGTACACGAACATTGTCCAGATCAAGAAAGTTCTTGGTGATGTGGATGGCAAGCTTGTTGAGAAACCGAGGTGCAATGTAAAAAGACATAAGGCAGAGAAAGGGCTAGAGGTGCAGAGTAGACGAGCAGGCGATCGGCTGATCCCTGATGCTTTGCTTAAAGGACATGCTGAATGGCAGAAAAGGAGCGCGATAATCGGCAGGAGGTGAAGCGTTCCTGACTCCATTTCTTGAAAATTTTCTGGCTCAGGGGGGAGCGAGACGACGAGAACTCCCTCGCTCAGTTACACGTTCGATCACACACTCAATCACGACATTCACGCTATTGGATTCACGCTATTGGATTCACGAGCAGCCTGGAGAAACAAACTTAAGAACTGGTTTACTTTAAAAAAAGTTCAACTTGAACAGTTTAATTTTTTATTAACTGTTCCCAGGCTATCACGAACGGCGAAAGGAAAGACGATCGCCTGATGAATCACTTTATTATCAGACTGATTACCTTAGCTAATGGCTATTTCTAAGGCGATTCAGCCCTACCGATCGCATTTACCCTCGTTGGAATGGGACGCTCACCCGATTCTCACAGCGGTTTAGCAATGCCAACCCCTACTCAAAATTAAGCTCACAACATCCGCTGCATCAATATTAGATCCAGCCAGCGATCGAACTTAAAGGCAATTTCTTTGAGGTAGCCCACCTGCTGAAAGCCAAAGGTTTCGTGGAGCCGAATGCTGACCCCGTTTGCCGCATCAATCCCCGCAATGACAGTGTGTAGCCCCATTTGCTGCGCCGTATCAATCAGAGGATTCATCAACAGTTTGCCAATTCCCCGGCCTCGTTGTCCTGCCGACACATACACCGAATCTTCCGCCGAATAGCAATATCCATCCGCATGGCGGAAAGAGCTAAGCGCACTCCAACCCACCACCTTCCTGCCGTCCTCTGCCACAAAAATCGGATGCTGGCTGCGAATGTGGGCTTCATACCAGGCAATCCGAGCATCCAGAGTTGTCGGATAGTAATCGTAGGAAGCGGTAGTATGAATCACGGCATCATTATAAATTTCTACAATGGCAGGAATATCCTGGTGAGTGGCAGGGCGAACAATTACATTGACGGTTTCAGGTTTTGGCAACGTAAACATAGGCTACCCACAACTTAAAAGAGTGCAGTTTTGATCAAAAAGCAGTTCAAAGGTTGAGCGAAACAAGCGACCCGTTTGACCGTATCGCCTTTCATTCAAGTTACGCGGGATGGGGGACAAAAACTTGTACCAAAACACACAGTTTTTGATGAACTTCCTTCTGGAAATTTTGCTGAGGAAACTTAAGACTTTAGCGAAAAACGCGGCGATCGAAGAATTTAGACGGCAAACTAGGGAAGAAATAAAGCTGCCTTGCTCCATCCAATTCGCCAAAAATTTGTAACACTGAATACATCCATTAGGTCTTTATGAATTCGTTGGTACGCGAGTTAGCCTTGAGTATGACAGATTACCTATCTGCCATAACGGCTGCATATATACTGCCAGTGGATCACTGTCTTTATGTTGATTAAGATCCAAGTATGTCGCGCAGTTTAGGCAGGGAAACGTGGATGTGCTGTGAGTGAAGTCACGTTCACTTCGCAGACACAAGTTAGATTGCAAACAACCTAATGAGTTTGGGAGTGAAGCTCATGCAAACAGCACCAAATCCGACACAAGAAACTGTGCGGATTGAAGACGATCGCACAGGCTTAGGGATTGAAACTTTAAAGCGGGCATTCCTCGACAACCTGTTTTACATTCAAGGCAAATTTCCGGCGATCGCCACCCTCAACGACTATTACATGGCCCTAGCCTACACTGTGCGCGATCGGTTATTTAAGCGGTGGATTACAACAGCAGAAACCTATGGCAATCAGCAATCCCGCTCTGTCTGCTACCTTTCCGCCGAATTCCTGATGGGCCCCCATTTGGGCAATAACCTGATCAACCTGGGCATTTACGATCAGGTGAAACAAGCCGTAGATGAATTGGGGCTAAACTTTGAGGAACTGCTAGAGCAAGAAGAAGAACCAGGTCTGGGAAATGGCGGTTTAGGACGGCTAGCGGCCTGCTATCTGGATTCTCTGGCCACCCTGGAAATTCCGGCTCTCGGCTATGGGATTCGCTATGAATTTGGCATTTTTGATCAGCGCATTCAAGACGGATGGCAGGTCGAAATTACCGACAAATGGCTGCGCTATGGCAACCCCTGGGAGGTGTCTCGTCCTGAATGGGCGGTAGAAGTCAAATTTGGTGGACATACGGAGTCCTTTACCGATGAGCATGGGCGGTATCGGGTGCGCTGGGTTCCCCACAAGGTTGTCAATGGCATCCCCTATGACACTCCCATTTCCGGCTACAACGTCAACACCTGCAACACCCTTAGGCTGTGGGCTGCCGAAGCTCCTGAAACCTTTGACTTTGATGCCTTTAACGCCGGAGATTATTCCAGAGCCGTTCAGCAGAAAATGGCCTCTGAAACCATCTCCAAGGTGCTGTACCCCAACGACAACCTGACGCAAGGAAAAATTCTGCGATTAGAGCAGCAGTTTTTCTTTGTGTCCTGCTCCCTACAAGACATGATTCGGATTTTGGAGCGGCAGGGCATTCCTTTAGAGCAGTTTCACGAGAAGTTTTCCATTCAGCTCAATGATACTCACCCATCCATCACGGTGGCAGAATTGATGCGGCTGCTGATGGACGAACACGGCATGGAATGGGACAAAGCCTGGTACATTACCACCCATTCTTTGGCTTACACAAACCACACTCTTCTCCCAGAGGCATTGGAACGCTGGCCACTTAGCTTGTTTGGGCAACTGTTACCGCGTCACCTGGAAATTATTTTTGAAATTAATCGGCGGTTTTTGGATGATGTCCGGCTCAAGTTCCCGGATGATTGGGGGCGGTTAGGGCGAATGTCGTTGATTGATGAATCGGGCGAGCGCTATGTGCGAATGGCGAATCTGGCTTGTGTGGGCAGCTTTGCCATCAATGGTGTGGCAGCCTTGCATACAGAATTGCTGAAAGAAGGCGTGCTGCGCGACTTCTACGAAATGTATCCAGAGAAGTTTAACAATAAGACAAATGGAGTGACACCGCGTCGTTTCGTTGTGTTGAGCAATCCTCGTTTGACAAAGCTGATTACCCGCAAAATTGGCGACAACTGGATCAAACACCTGGATGAACTCCGCAAGCTGGAAGCATTTGTGGATGACCCTGAATTTCGTCGAGAATTCCGTGATATTAAGCAGGCGATCAAGCAAGATCTCGCGGTTTACATTAAGCGGCACACGAATATTGATGTTGATCCAAACTCGATTTTTGACATCCAATCCAAGCGGATTCACGAATACAAACGCCAGCACCTGAACGCCCTCCACATCGTTACGCTGTACAACCGGATTAAGGCAAACCCAAACATTGACATCACGCCCCGTACTTTCCTGTTTGGCGGCAAGGCAGCTCCCGGTTACTACATGGCCAAGCTGATCATTAAGCTGATTAACTCGATCGGCGATGTGGTCAACCGTGACCCTGATGTGCGGGGACGGCTAAAGGTGATTTTCCTGGAAGATTACAACGTGAAGTTTGCCCAGCGAGTGTATCCGGCGGCGGATCTGTCAGAGCAAATTTCAACTGCCGGAAAGGAGGCTTCGGGCACAGGGAATATGAAGTTTGCCCTCAATGGAGCCTTGACGATCGGCACATTGGACGGAGCAAATGTAGAAATCCGTGAGGAAGTGGGAGCCGAGAATTTCTTCTTGTTTGGCCTAACGGCCGACGAGGTTTACGCCAAGAAAGCAGCAGGCTATAAGCCAATGGATTACTACTACAGCAACCCCGAACTGAAGCTAGTCATCGATCGCATTGCGTCTGGCTTCTTCTCCCACGGCGATGCCAATTTGTTTAAACCGATCGTCGATAATTTGCTCTACGGTGATCCCTATATGCTGCTGGCAGATTACCAGTCTTACATCGACTGTCAGGAACAGGTGAGCCAAGCCTATCGCGATCAAGACCACTGGACGCGGATGTCGATTTTGAATGTGGCTCGGATGGGCAAATTCTCGTCCGATCGCTCCATTCGCGACTACTGCGAAGACATTTGGAAAGTTCAACCTGTGGCGATCGAGCTTCAGGAATACGTCCAGGAACAAGCAGGTCGTCTCATCGTGTCGTAAGACAAATCAAACGCTTGTGGGGTGGGCATTTTGTCCACCTTTTTGTTTTGGTTTTAGGAGGGAGGAAGGGAAACTTTTTTATCTTTGTCACAAGTTCTATCTTTTGATAGAGAGCAGCATTCCCTTCGTTCGTAACAATCTCCCGTAGAGCCTGGTTGTTAAGGAAATTTTGAAGCTTGCAATGGTTGTAAAAACACAAATCGCGATCGTGGGTTTTGCGATCTTACTGGGAATAGGCTGCACTGTGCAGAAGGATGCCAATGAGGTCAGCGCAGCCGAACAGCAAGACGCTATCGCTTCCAGTAATGGTTTAGTTGAATTGACTGAAAACACAGAATACGAAACGATTCGCGTGGTTGAGGTGGCTGGCGGATTAGAGCACCCCTGGTCATTTGCGTTCCTACCTGACGGGCAAATCCTGGTGACAGAGCGATCGGGACGGCTAAATCTGCTTACCAATGGTGAAGTGACAGAAATTACCGGCATTCCTGAACTGCAAAGCCAGGGGCAGGGCGGGCTATTGGAGGTTTCCGTCCATCCCAACTACGAAGAAACCGGCTGGATTTATTTGACCTACTCCAAACCCAACGGCAACGGTGAGACAGCTACAGCCCTGGCACGGGGACGATTGGAAGGAACAACGCTGGTTGATGTAGAAGATATTTTCGTGCAAAACCGTTACTCTCAGCCCGGACGACACTACGGTTCCCGCCTTGCCTGGACAACAGACGGTAAACTGCTGATGACGATCGGTGATCGAGGGTCAGAACCACCCAGAGCGCAAGATTTGACCGACCATGCCGGAAGCCTGCTCAGGCTCAACGATGATGGCTCGGTTCCAGAAGACAATCCCTTTGTGAACAACGACGAAGCTTTAGATGAAATCTACGCCTACGGACTTCGCAACATCCAGGGAATGATTGTTGATCCAGCAACAAACGAAATTTGGGTTACGGATCACGGGCCGCGGGGCGGTGATGAATTGAACCGAATTGAACCGGGCAATAATTATGGGTGGCCGCTGGTGACGTTGGGGTTGGATTACGGCACTGAAGACCCCTTCCCCGATGCAGTTGCGCGCCGAATGGAAGGACTGACTGAACCATTTTATGAGTTTCTGCCAACCCACGCTCCATCAGGTCTAGCTCTCATCACGGCCGATCGGTTTCCAGCTTGGCAAGGAAATCTTTTGGTCGGCGGGCTGCGGAGTGAACGCATTCGTCGAGTCGTGTTTGACGATAGCGAAGTACTCCACGAAGAAGAACTTTTGCTCGGCAAAATCGGACGAATTCGCGATGTCAGGGAAGCTCCCGACGGAACGATTTATGTTCTTACAGATGAATCCAACGGAGGACTCTATCGGATTGAACCTGGAAACGGATGAAAAGCTGCGATCGTCAAGAGGATTGAATCTGAAACGGATAAGTTGAGGAATGCAAAGAGCAGTAGACAGGTTATTTAATCCACAATCCTAATATTCTTGCCACTATAGATTTTCTCCAGGCAGATAGCGCGATCGTCTTTGGCGAGAATGGCGGGCAGGTTGGGCGTTTCTGATTTGAAATGTATCGCTAACAAACTGTTCTGCATTTGTCCGAGGGCCACGTTCCCCCAGGCTGCGAAGTCCATTTAGATCTAAGTAGCTGAAGACCACTTTGGAAAGAAAGGGCACGAAGCAAAACAAAAAAGTTTCAACAGTACGATCGAACAAATTCAAACCAGAAGGCCCCAAAATCCAGATGATGGGGTAGCAAATCCAAGTGGCAGTGAAGAAGGTGGTAAGGCGATCGTAAAATCGTTCTAGTTCAGGGTCTCCTTGCCTCCGGGTAATATCTCGATAGGGGCCCCAAATGATCCATAGAACGACACAGAAAGCGATCGTGCCGGTGATGTACCAAAAATACCGCACATCAGGAACAGAGGAAAGATCGGCTAACAAGCCCGATGCAATCACAATAACCTGAGTGGCCATGACTGAAAATATGGTTGTCCAATCTTTGTGCTTTAAGTGATGCATTGCTGTCCAGCCTAATGCCAGCAGCAGCAAGGGCGTAGTGACAATCCAATCAATATAGCGACCTAAAAAAACAACATGATCATTGAAGGCAATAATCCTGCCAAACTCTATATCCTGTCCTGGCATCACTAAAGATAAATAAGCTAAACCTGACCAAACTGGAATAAAAGTTGCAACAAAGTATTCCAATCTAGGCAGTCCGCGTGTGTTTCTACCGATCGCAGCAAAATAAAGTGCCCCGATCGCCATACCAGCAACGTATAGCCAATGCCAAAAGTATTGCCAATTCATGAATACTTCTTACAACCTCACATTAATATTCAGAAATACCAGGTTCGATCGAGTTTTCATCAAACTGCAAATCGCCAAGCAAACCCTAGGCCAGAAAATCATGATCTTGATGCGTTCTACTTCTATCGCTGGGCAAATTTAAATCTTTCAACAGATTGTAAAGGTAAACACACAGAAAAAAGGGGCAGACAGATTCCTTTGCCCCCATCGATTAAAGTTATTTAGCTACTTAGATTTTGCGTTTCAGCTTAACTCATGATTTCTAATTTAAGAGTCTTGCCAGGTTAAATTCTGTCTATGCACCTTCCTTTGCAGCAGTGATAAATTGTGGATCGATCACATTAGAAAGATCGGGAATCGTTTCAATTTGCTCCTGATCCTGCATGAATTGCGCCATGCTTTCAAAGGAATTCCCCATGTAAAGATCACTGCTTGCGTTTGCCAGCATTTCTACATTTGTATCCAGATCAGGGAGTTGGATGCCTTCAAGCTGCTCATCCAATTCTTCTGGCGTAATTCCCAACTCATTGGCCATAATTTCTAACCCCTCTTGCCGATCGGTTTCCAGAAAATCGATCGCCCTGGCAATTCCTTGAACAAAGGCAGTTACCGCTTGCGGGTTCGCTTCTATGAAATCGGTTCTGAAGCTGTAGAAATCGGCAATTGCAGTGGGCATTTCCTTCGTGCTGTAAATGGTGCGCCCATCCGGTTGGACTTCATTTGCCTTGTCGCTAAACGGTGAATAGGAATAGGCAATTTCAACATTACCTGCCTGATACGCTGCTGCTGAAGCATCTGGAGGCGTGTTGAGCAACTCTACATCCTCGGCGGTCAGTCCGGCTTCAGCCAGAACTTGCAACACAAAAAAGTGCCCCACTCCGCCCAACTCTACGGCGATTTGCTTCCCCCTGAAATCCTCAATACTTTGAATGCTATTCCGTGCCAGAATCACATCCCCTCCAGAGGACACGTCTTCCACCATCACCACCCGGAAATCAACTCCTTGTGCTGCCAGCAAAACCACCTCAGAGGTAACGGGTGTCAGGGCATCGAGTTGACCAGCCGTAAAAGAGGGGAACGCTTGGGCGACACTTTGAAACGTTCTGATGTCCAGATCCAGCCCTAATTCCCTGAAAAAGCCCTTCTCCTTGGCAATGAACAGGGGCGTATTGCCAATCCATGTGGTCGTCCCAATGGAAGCAGAAATCACATCAGAACTGGCTGTGGCTTCGCTAGATGTTGAAGAAGCGGTTGTACTTGTCCCTGTAGATTGACAGCCATGCAAAGTGACCCCCGCCGCTGCTCCAGTGAGCATCCAAAGCGTTTGGCGACGTGTCCATGTTCCTAGAAAACGGTTGCGCGAACGATCGAACTTTGGCGTATTCATTGTGGTAGTTCCCCCTACTTTCGGTAAGTAATTTGTCAAAATGAAACGAGCAATCGAACACAGTTAAATAAACACAGTCGAACGAACACATGACCCAGTAGCGATCGTTGCAAAGACAATCAGCCTCACTTTGGTGCGATTGTGACTTGGGCAACCGATCGACCTGATGAATGATGAAAAATTAAAACTCAAGGATGCAGATTGCGTTACCATAACTGACTCATCCGCTCACTGCCCCCTTCATTAAACGTGGCACCCTTTTCATCCCCCATCATTCAGCTTCTCAGACATAAACTCATGTACTACCGCCTTCGCAATACTTTCTGTTACTTGCTGGGCAATGACGGCTCCCTTCTCAGCACTGGCCGCCTTTGCAGACGACAGCACCCCAGAAGACGGAACCCAGTGAATACACGGCGGATAGAGATCATACGGTGGAAAAACCGCCGCGTCGTCAACAGGAATGCGATCGAGATGCACCAAATTGGGATAATAATGCAGCATGAGCGATGTTTCAATGACTGCTGCATGTTCCAGGGCAAATCCAGGAAATCCATCTGGAAAAACACGACTCAAGGTTTCTTCCGTGCAAAAATCCCAGTATTCCAAACGCATAATTCTCAGCCTGCTAGATGGGCCAATCTCCCGCAGAGCCAAGTCAATGCCTTCCGTTAGAAACCACTGGTTTTCATAATGCCCATCCACCACCACAAGATGCTTCACTCCATGTCGGGCAAACTCCCGAATCACATCTCGTGTGATATGGCTGAGGCTTTGCCCATCTAAACTTGTTGTTCCGGGAAAGTATTGTCCCCCCCCCGATTTGGGTTGAGATTTATACCCGTAATTAATTACAGGAGCAACCAGACCGTTCACCTGCTCAGCCACCGACTGGGCGATCGCCATACTCAACAGGGTATCCGTTCCAAGCGGCAGGTGTGGCCCATGCTGTTCTAAGGCACCACAGGGAAGAAATAAGACCAGCCGTTCATCGCGCAAACGCTCTTGATAGGTCGTCCAACTGAGAGAACTCATTAGTACTGAATTTATGATCAAACTCACGATAAATTCCAGTCCTCTCCTGCCATTGGTAGATGCTCTTCACTCTGATATCTTTTTCTGCGTTTGCAAAGTAGTATCAGAGAATACGAATCGGTCTTATACTCTTCCTGCATTGTATATCAAAGGAAAGAGTGTGAGGTTTCAATGGGCCGGTTAGATAATAAAGTAGCGTTAATTACAGGGGTTGGGTCGGGAATTGGGAAAGCAGCAGCCCTGTTATTCGCTCAGGCGGGAGCCGTTGTGTTTGGGGTCGATCGCGATGAAGCGGCTGGGCAAACCCTAACCTCCATGCTCTCCAGCCAAACGTTTCGTTTTTTCAAAGCTGATTTGTCCACCGAAGCAAGCTGTATCCAAACAGTTCAGCAATGCTGTGCGGCCTATGGTCAAATTGATGTGCTTTATAACAATGCAGGGATTTCTACCGTAGAGCCATTTACTCAAACGGACGCGCTTTCCCTCGATCGCATGCTCTCAGTGAATTTCAAGTCCGTCTTTTATCTTTGTCAGCAGGTGATTCCTAAAATGCAGCACCAGGGAGGCGGTGTGATTATTAATACGGCCTCAGAGTTGGCGATCGTGGCCCAACCCCTTTATGCAGCCTATTGCGCCAGTAAAGGAGCCGTTTTGTCCTTGACTCGTGCCTTAGCGTTGGAATATGCCCAGGATAATATTCGGATTAACGCCCTGTGTCCCGGGCCCATCGACACTCCCATGCTGCAACAGGAATTTGATCAATCTGATGATCCGATACAATCTAGAGCCGCAGGTATTGATACGATGCCGATCGGGCGACTGGGAAAACCAGAGGAAATTGCTCAGGTGGCTCTCTTCCTAGCCAGTGATGCCCCATCTCTAATGCAGGGTGCTTCCATCGTTGTTGACGGCGCGAAAACCATTCTTTAGGCTGTGTTCCAGTTTTCTTGTATCCATGAGGAAGTGAGTACCCATGTTGAAATTTTTGATTCGGCGATCGGTTCGGTTTCTGGCTCTAAGTCTGATCACGTTTGGCTTACTTGTTGCCTGTAATCCCCAGTCCAGCACCACTCAAACTTCCAACCAACCCTTAGCAGTTGGCTCATCACCCTGGCCAGGGTTTGCAGGGCACTATGTTGCGGTCGCTCAAGATTTCTTCAGCGAAGAAGGAATTACGGTGACGGATAATTACTTTCAGGTTGCCACCGATGTCAACACTGCACTCCTCGCAGGACGGCTCGATCTGGCTCTTACAGGCGGCCCAGATATGGTGGTTATGGCCAGCCAAGATCCATCCTTGCGGTTCATTATGCTCACCGACTATTCCGATGGAGCAGACGGAATTTTGGCCCGAAATGTCAACAGTCCAGAGGACTTAAGAGGAAAAAACGTTGCCTGGGAAAATTTACCGCTGCAAGCCTTGTTGTTACAGCGATATTTGGAAAGTGGCGGCTTGACGCAGGCAGATATTAATCTGCAAATTATTACGGCCGCCGAAGCAGCAACGGCCTTTGCCTCTCAAAATATTGATGTGGCCATTACCTATGAACCCTGGCTCACCACCGCAGCCAGCCAAGGGCAAGGACAAGTTATTTTTTCTTCTAAGGACACAAATATCATTCCGGTGGGCGTTGTGGCCAAAGAGTCGGTAATTGCAGACCGAAGAGAAGACATTCTGGCATTTATGCGGGCACTCGATCAGGGCGTTGCGTTTGTGCGAGACAACCCAGAGGAGGCAAATCCGATCGTGGCAGAAAAGCTTGGAGTTTCACCAGAAGAAGTTCCGGAGCAGCTTAGCACTGTTCGCTTGTTTGATATCGAAGACAATAAAACGATCGGCTTTAACCCAGATGATCCGCTCAACGTGATGGATAGTCTGGAGTTTGCGGCGGAAACGAGCGAGGCGATCGGCTTAATTGCAAGTCCGGTAGATGCAGCCAATTTATACGACGATTCCTTGGTGAATGCGCTTTAGGAATGTATGCCCCCTAATCAGAGTGAGCCGTCCTCGCTTCACCGTATAATATGACTCCCATTGCCCCTAAAACGAGCAGCGTAAACGTGCAGACGATCGCAGCTAACCAGGAGTTGTCTAACCCAGACAGGGCAACGGAAATATCGGGTTGGTGGGTAAAATTTGCGGCGGACATGCCAGTGTAGTGCATCGACAGTACGGCTCCTCCCATGACGCAGGCTGTAATCATCTTCAGCCCAATTTGCTGGGAAAATTTTTCTTCCCGAAACAAAACGGCGAGGGTCAATGCGGCTAAGGAAACAATTACCGCCACCAAAACAGACAAAGCAAACAAACCAGGGTTATAACCAATGTTCGCAGGCATTCGCATTGCTGCCATCCCAGAATAATGCATCATGGCAATGCCAACCCCCATGGACAGGCTACCACCCACCAAAGCAAACGTACTGACATGGGGACGACCCACAATGAATAAAGCTTGCAGGGATGCCAAAATCGCTAGCAGCAAGGAAAGCAAAACGATCGGCAAGTCATAAGTGATATATAGAGGAATGGAGAAGGCCAGCATTGCCACAAAATGCATTGCCCAAATCCCAGTTCCCATGGCGATCGCCCCACCCATTAACCAAAAGCGGCGATTGGTCTTCCGGGCCACCATCAGCCGATTTGCCAGCTCCAACGCCACGTAAGAAGCAGCGATCGCAATTAATGCAGAAACAATAACCAGTATTAGATTATAAGTAATTGTCATCTTTACTAAGGTTAATACTCAACTTACAGAACATACATACAACTGGTACACCTTACGAAGGAAAACACGACCAGAAGGAAAATGAAGATAAAAATTCTGTAAATTTCGCGCAAAAGTGATCCGCACCCTTGCACTTAATAGGAATAAAAGTTATGCACTTTTTATGCACTTTGTGCAAATTGAGAAACTGGTGAGATGAGTCTGGGTGCATCCCACTTTTGCATTTCCGTGACAAATATGGCAACGGATGGAAAGGTTAGGACAATCTCAGGTGACGGAAACCCAAAACGGATAGGTTTGGCATTACGGAACTGTCTTAACGTGCTTGCGTAGGGCTATATCTCCCTGGCAGGCAAGATGCCTGCGCTACGGCAATCGATCCATTTGCATAAAATGGGATGCTCCCAATGAGCCTCCTGTGAGATGGGTATCTTGCCCGTCCTGTCACTCAGCAACCTGGGATTTTTGCCGATTCCACGCCACCATTGACATAAACTCATACCCCACTTGGGCAGCCAGTTGAGCCGTAATCTGAGCATGGTCATGGGCAGGCAAAACCTCCACAACATCTGCCCCCACCCAGTTCAGCCCAGCACAGGCCCGCAGGTAAGCCAATCCCTGGAAGCTGGTCGGCCCACCCACTTCCGGAGTTCCGGTTCCGGGGGCAAACGCCGGATCAAAGAAATCGACATCAAAGGTGAGGAACGCCTTGGCATCTCCTACCCGCTCCCGCACCATTGCCCCAACTTCGATCGGCGGATGGGTGAGCAGTTCCGTTGTGGAAAGTGCCAAAAAGCCAAATTGCTCCGAGAGTTGGGCATCCCCTTCGTCATAAACCGGCCCCCGCATTCCCAACTGAATCGATCGCTCTGGCAAAAGTAACCCTTCTTCAACGGCGCGGCGAAACGGGGTTCCATGGGTATACTGATGACCAAAATACCCATCCCACAAATCGCAATGGGCATCAAAGTGAACCAGTGCCAAGGGGCCATGTACAGCCGCCAGGGCCCGCAGTTCTGCCAGGGTGATGCTATGGTCGCCGCCAATGCCCAGCGGAATCACCCCAGCTTCTGCGATCGGCTGCACCGTTTGTGTGATGGCAGTGTAGCTGTCTTGAATGTAGCCCGGAACAACTGGAGCATCCCCATAATCCACACAGGACAGGGTTTCAAACACATTCACCTTCAGTTCACGGTTGTAGGGTCGCAGCATGGCAGATGCACTCCGCACTGACTCTGGCCCAAACCGGGCCCCCACCTTGTAGGTCACTCCCGTATCAAAGGGCAACCCCACAACGGCAATGTTTACATCATCGGTGGTGGGAATATGCGGCAGACGGGCAAAGGTACGAACTCCGGTAAACCGAGGAAATTCTAGCGCGTTAACGGGTTGATAGTGTGGCACGATGAATCAAAAGAGGGGATAAATGACGGGGCTACTGTCCTCGCAGAGCATGGAGAACCTGGCGTTTAATATCAATAAATTCGGGCGACAATTTGATCTCTAAGTCTCGCTGTTCCGGTAGCGCGATCGGCACTTCTAGTTTTAACTGTCCCGGACGACTACTCATGACATAGAGCCGTTGAGACAGAAAGATTGCCTCTTCCACATCATGGGTGATCATCAGTACCGTTGTATGGGTTTCTGCCCACAAATTGAGCAAAAATTGCTGCATTTGCTCTTTGGTTTGAGCATCCAATGCCCCGAACGGTTCATCCATTAGCAGCACTTCTGGCTCATTGGCCAGCGCACGGGCGATCGCCACTCGTTGCTTCATTCCTCCAGACAATTGCTTTGGGTAAGCCTGGGCAAATTGCGTCAGCCCCACCACATCTAGATAATAGGAAACCGTCGATCGCTGCTGAACCTTAGACAGCTTACGCAGTTGTAGCCCAAAGGCAATATTTTCAGCGACGGTCAGCCAGGGATATAGCGTATAGCCTTGAAACACCATCCCCCGATCGGCTCCTGGCCCCAAAACCCGCTCACCCTCAACTAGAACCTCTCCAGAGGAAGGCTGTTCCAGTCCAGCAATAATATTGAGCAGCGTCGATTTACCACACCCTGAAGCCCCAACCAAACAGACAAACTCTCTGGAGTGCAGTTGCAAATGAATATTGTCTAGTACCTGCAATGATTTTCCCTGAGCAGGAAAGGATTTAAATAGACCTCGAACCTCCAGCTTGGGATGAGCGGTTTGAACAGAAGCGTTCTTAGCCCGCTGCATCGTCAAATCGGTCACGGGGTTTTGCGATCGAGAATTCACCATAAAAAATACTAGGTAGAAGAAGATTCTGAGTAAAAGGATATACCAAGCTTGCCCATCAATCTGTACTTCAAGCAGCGAATTGGTAACTTTTTGAACCGACTCACTCTACGATCGGCAAAAGCTCAACAACAGGAAACATTTTTTACATTTATTCTGCACACTTTTTGCACACTTGTGTACATTCCTATCCGATTCGATTCATCCACTCCAGCTATCCTAACCGTTTATTGATGCACCATACCCTTTTGCTTCCAGTTAATGAACAGAAGAGCAGAGCTTTAGTTGATTCTTTGCGCGACCCAACCGCTTTATTGTCAATTTTTCAGTATTTCCTCTAACTTTTTGTATAAAATTTTTCAGTTTCCGTTCACTTCAAAGCGAATTCTGATGGCAACCATAGGGATGTTTTTATTTCAGAAAAACTTGATTTAATGCTGGCGAAACCCTAAGAAAAGGTTAATGAAGCAACAGAACAGTGATGAGTTTCACTATTCCATTTCTGTCAATGAGTAGAATGATACCAGCAGCATCCGATCGCCAATATCGTTAAAATTTAAGATCAGGATTTAGATCTAGACTACAAACGTTGGGTAGATATTGGGTGCATTCACTCTGGAGACCGCTCTCCTGCCTTCATTTATGCTTTGTACATTGGCGAGTTCACTGAACCGAGTCGAGTTAATTCATGCTGGCTGAACTATCAAAAACGATCGCATCTTTGGATATTCCGGCGGAGTGGGTAGGTTTGCGTTCCGTCAAAGAAACCGCAAAATATCGCCATGTGCGAGATGAAATTCCTCAGAACAACAGCCGCTCTGTGAGCCAGGGGGCGATGGTTGAAGTCCTGGTCAATGGGCAAATTGGCTATGGTGCCACCAACTCTCTTGCCCTAGAAAGTATTCAAGCGGCTGCCAAAGTTGCTTATCACCAGGCCTTAGCTGCCAGCCAGTGGGCGGTGCATCCCCTCACGCCTGCGGTACGCCCGAAGGTAGTTGGCCAATATACTTCGCCTTTTGTCAAGCCCCTGGATGCCCTAACTCCAGGTGAGATTAATGATCTGCTAATTCGCCTTTGCCAAACGCTGAAGGTATCTGACAAAATTGTGCAGACCAACGCGATCGCCATTGCCAATGAGAAAGAGTCGTGGTTAGTCAGCAGTAATGGGTCTGAGGTGTATCAACGCTTTTTAATTTTGGAAACCCACTATGGCGTGACGGCTCAAGACGGTTCTGTGGTGCAACAGCGCACCAACAATGGGTTTTTGGCAAACTGCTACCAGGGCGGGTGGGAACTGTTTCCAGATGCCAACCTTTGGGCGAGGGCCCAGCAGATTGGTGAGCAAGCGGTAGAGCTTTTAACGGCGGAAGACTGCCCAAACACCTCCACAACGCTCGTTTTAGCTCCCGACCAAATGATGCTACAAATTCATGAAAGTGTGGGGCATCCTTTAGAACTCGATCGGATTTTGGGAGATGAGCGGAACTATGCTGGTGGCAGTTTTGTCAAACCCAGCGATTTTGGCAACCTGGTGTATGGTTCCCCTTTGATGAACATTACCTTTAACCCAACGGTACCGGGGGAACTGGCGAGCTACTCCTTTGACGACACAGGTACAGCCGCAACCCGCGAATATTTAATCAAGGAAGGTGTGCTGCTACGGGGCTTGGGCAGCTTAGAGAGCCAAAACCGCCTGGGCATTCCAGGAGTTGCCTGTGCGCGAGCCTGTTCCTGGAATCGGCCGCCGATCGATCGAATGGCTAACCTTAACCTAGAGCCAGGTACAGACTCCTTTGAAGACTTGATTCAGAAGATTGAATATGGGGTCTACATGGAGTCTAACCAGTCCTGGTCAATTGATGATCAACGCCACAAATTTCAGTTTGGCTGTGAATATGCCAAGTTGATTGAGAATGGAACGCTGACCAAAACCCTGCGAAATCCCAACTATCGATCGACCACTACCGACTTCTGGCATCGCCTCACCCAAATTGGCAACGACTCAACCTGGCAAATGTACGGTACACCTTACTGTGGCAAGGGCGAACCCAACCAAGCTATCCGCGTGGGGCACGGCTCCCCAGTTTGCGTCTTTTCTGATGTAGAAGTCTTTGGTGGAGACTCATAGCAGGCTGTCCAAAAAAATTGGCGGGAGTTTGCCCCCGCCGAAACAAATCATTACAACTTAATCATCAGAGCCGAACTTGCAAACGTGCAGCAGTAATGATTTAAGCCTCACTGGATTTCCGTTTCAAGAATTTGAAGGCACCCACGCTGGCAAATACCAGAGCCGTAACCGCTCCTGGTTCAGGAACTTCTGTGGGTTTTGGAGATTCGGAGTTGTCGGGTACAGGGCCAGGAGTAGCAGGTGGATTGATTGTAACGGGGGGAGCAGGCGGCTCTGGTGATGGGGCGGGAGCAGGAGCTGGCTCTGGTGTAGGGGCAGGAGCTGGCTCTGGTGATGGGGCGGGTGCAGGGACGGGGGC
>PVWD01000002.1 GCA_003003615.1 filamentous cyanobacterium CCP2
GAACTGATTGAAACTCTCAAATCCCGTCAGTTTGATGCCGCCATTATTTTTACCAGTTTCAGCCAAAGCCCTCATCCTCCCGCCTTCATCTGCGCCCTGGCCGGAATTCCAGTCCGGATGGGAGAGTCCAAAGAAGTAGACACCGGAACCCTCACTCACGCGCTCCCACCCGCACCTGACACCCTTCACCAAGTCGATCGCAACCTTCGCCTGATTGAATCCCTTGGCTTTCAGACTTCCGATCGCCGCCTCGCTCTGCACATTCCTCCTGCCAGTCAACAGACTGCTTTGCAACTCCTACGCCAATTCTCTCCTTCCTCCACGCTCCAAAATTTTCTCTTATTTAACCCCTGGACAACCTGCCCATCGCGTAACTATGACCCCGATCGCTTTGCAGTAGCAGTCCGGCAGTTGAGTGATCAAACGGGGTATCCAGTGGTAATGACGGGAGTTGAGAAAGACCGCAGTCGATCGCAGTTACTTTTGGAAAGATTAGGCGATCGGGTAATTGATCTGATGGGGGCAACTAATCTGTCAGAACTGGTGGCGTTAATTGCAGCAGCAAAATTACTCTTATCCAATAACACCTCTACCATGCACATTGCCGATGCAGTGGGAACGCCCAGCATTATTTTATTTGCAGGGACAGAAATAGAGTGCCAATGGCAACCCCGCAACAGCCCGTCTCGCCTTTTACGTCGTCCTACGCTTTGTAGTCCATGCTATGCCTTTACCTGCCCCTATGAACGGCAATGTTTAGACATTGAGCCAGAAGCGATCGTTACAGCCGGATTAGAACTTCTTGAAGAGTGCGATTCAAAAAATACCGTGAAATATTCAAGCTCATGAGCATGTCTGATATTGCATTTGTGGCTGGCTCTTACCAACCTAATCGATGTGGCGTTGCCCATTATACAGCGCATCTACGAGATCGATTGGCGCAAAGAGGAATTCCTTCTCTTGTCCTAACGACTCATTCCGCCACAGGATTTACAAAAGATAAAACAGTACTTGGCACTGTGAACGATTGGCACTTAGCCGATCTCATTCCGCTCATCCGGGCAATTCACAAAACAAATGCATCACTTTTACATATTCAGCATGCAGCCGGAACCTATGGATTCGATCGCGCTTTATTCCTCCTACCGCTCCTGTTGAAACAAACTGGATGGAACGCACCTATCATCACAACGGTTCATGAATACGGTTGGTGGGAGTGGCAACCTAAGGGCATTCCACCACAGTTCATTGAATGGCTCAAAACTTGGGGACAGAAACGGGGATGGTGGGACAGAGAAGATGGATTTTTACTCACCCAGAGTGATGCCATCATTACAACCACAACCGACATTGAGCAAATGATTCACGATCGCCTGCCACACCTTAAAGCAAAGGTTCATCGCATCCCGATCGCTGCCAATGTAGAAGTGACACCGTGCGATCGATTACAAGCACGTCAAGCAATCCGGCAACGGCTTGGCTGGTCAGAAAATACGGCGATCGTTGCTTTTTTTGGTTTCTTGCATCCGGTCAAAGGATTGGAAACACTATTGCTTGCCTTTCAGCAGGTTTATTTAACCCATCCCCAAGCGCGGTTACTGCTGATAGGTGGCGTAGAAACCCTTGCTTTGCCTAAAGAGCAGGCAACTCAATACTGGAATCAACTTTGCTCTAAGATTACTGAATTGGGGTTAGGTTCCGTCGTTCATATGACAGGCTATTTGGATGCCAAACATGTTTCCACCTATTTGGCAGCGTCCGACATCGGCGTTTTACCCTTCAATCATGGCGTAACACTCAAAAGTGGCTCCCTACTGACGTTGATGGCTCACGGTTTACCTATCATTGCCAGCCATGCCACACCGCCCGACCCACAGCTCAATCATTCCACCCTCGTAAAAACAGTTGCACCTCGACAAAAAGCTCAGTTAGCTACTGCACTGACTGAACTACTCACTCATGCGCCCCTCCAACAGCACCTTGCCGCAGCCAGCTCAGAATTTAGCCAACAGTTTACCTGGCCACGCATTGTTGATGCTCATATGAAGATTTACCAATCAGTAGGTTATCCCTCGCAATGAAACCAATCCTTTCCGATCGATCGCTTCACGTTGTTGTTTACACGGATTCAGCCGGTCTGGGTGGAGCAGAAATTAGCTTGGGGCATCTGGTTGGAACAGTATCCAAGGAGATTCAGATTACAGTAGTCGGGGTATCAGAACCGATTGTAAACTTCATTGCCGATCGTCGTCCGACCACAAATCGCAGGATCTTATCCGATCGCGGATTTTTTTCATTCCTACAACATATTTATACCTTCTACGGATTACGTCCTGATATCATTCATATTAATCTCTGTAGTCCTTGGGCTGGGGCAATCGGTCTTATGGCAGCACTTCTCCTACCCCAGGTTCGCACTGTTCGGGTTGATCAGTTACCTCTGCGTACCACAGATATACTCACCCTATGGCGAACTCGCTTACTATCATTACGTGTTGATGCTCATGTTGCAGTTGGAGAGGCAAGTGCACGACGCATGGAAGATTTCTATGCCTTGGGACGTAATACGGTTATTTCTATTCCAAATGGTGTTCCTGACTTTGCGCCTTCGGGTGCTGTTCAGAGTGCTTTTACTCAGGCTCAGGGCAATCAAGCTCAGGGCAAATGGATGGTTGTAGGCAGCATTGGACGACTGGATGCCATGAAAGCCCACGACGTATTCATCCAGGCGATCGCTGAGGTTGAGGGAGTAGCTGCCGTGATTCTGGGCGAAGGTGAACAGCGATCGAGTTTGGAGCGATTGGCAGTGGAGTTGGGAGTCAGCGATCGAGTCAAGCTGATGGGCTGGGTGGAGCAGCCGCAGTCTTATTTGGCTAATTTTGATGTCGTCGCCATGCCTTCACGCTCAGAAGGGTTTCCGTTGGCAATGGTTGAGGCAATGCTAGCCGCTCGTCCGGTTATTGCAACACGGGTGGGCAGTATGCCTGAAGCAATCCTTGATCATCAAACTGGAATTTTGATTGAAAAAAATGATGTGCAGAGCTTAGTAAGAGCATTACAAGAACTACGCGATAATCCTAAACTGCGAATTCAACTCGGCAACCAAGCACGCAACTTCGCGCTAGCACAGTTTACAGCAGAGGCAATGGCTACAAAGTATGAACGCTTGTGGCAACAGAGTTTGTCAAACCCTCGATCGCCTCGTTTCCGTGTTTCTCGTCCCCCTGATTAAGGCAGATAGAACAGCAGTTAGAATTGACAATTTCCCTTATTCTGAAGCGGAGGGCGATCGGTTGCTTGCAGTCTCACAAAGTACCAATTGTTCAGAACAATTTTGGTTGGCAGGTTCCCTATGCGTGGATTGCTCCTCCTGCTCATCGCCCAAAGCCACAAACAGATCATGCTCTGAATTCATTTCATCCAGAGGAGGCAAATCAAACACTTTTTCAGAAGCAGAGCGAGGCTTTAGGTAAAGCCAGCCGATGAAGAAGACCGTTGCCAACAGCAATTGAATGATATTAATGGCAGTTAAATCATTATTGGAAAAAATAGCAATCGTGCGATCGATCATTCCAACAATCCAGGCAGAGGTTCCAAAAAGCCAGATCCGATGCTTAACAGTGAGCCGTTGTACAGGTTCCAAAGATTGATTGCGACGCATGAATTTAAACCTCGTAGCGAACAAAATAACGAATTGAATCAATCACGATACGTTTGGAGTTGCACAACTTCACTATCCTTAACGTGCCGATTCTAGCTGATTTGCAGAATGTTGAGATGAACGGTTTGAACCATACAAATCAACGAATCTTCTAAAGAGCCACATGGTCTGATGACCTGAAGACTGACTGGAGCGAAACGCATGCAGCAAATTCCGATTTGCTAATTGACGTAAATAGGGTAGATCCTCAAAGAGCGTCAAACAAGCAGCAAAGTGAAGTAGAGCTTGCAGCAAAAATTTAGGCCCTTCCAAATCGCTATAGATATCAATGAGGAATTCATGCTCCGCCTCATTAATCGGAAGAACATTAAAGATAATAATGATTCGCTTTTCCCCATAAACTGGAACACTCAGTTCAACCATATAGGGCGTATGCAAGACCAAATCCACCTCTACAACGGGTCGTCGCCAGATACGTAAAACATTCATCGGTGAGTCTAAAACCGTTTGGAAACTGACTGTGCCACCGATCGCAGTGGGTTGAACATCACTAATACCAACCACCCGCAAATTTCCTAAACTGAAACTGTGAACATTTTCTAAATGTTTCAAATTAAGCAAATGGTAAATTTGACAGAGATAGGGAAACGGCAACACATAGCATTGACTAATTTTATGCTGCGCTTGCAGTTCATCCATTCTCGCCTGAGCCGTGGACAGATAAACTTTATCTTGATGAGAAAGGTTTTTCTCTCGATATTGTTGCAATTGTTCACTGCCATTACTTACCCAATCTTCCTCAGGTTTGAGATATAACCACCCAAGGAGTAAAATCGTCGGGATAAGAAGCTGCAAAAATTCGATCGCTGAAACGTAGTTATCAGAATAGATAGTTATTGCTCTATCCACAACTCCAAACAGCAAAGAGAATATTCCTAAAATCCAAATGTTATTCCTAAACTTATGGATAGGACTTTCAGCAGCAGATGAATCCATGTAGATATCACTTTTCATTATGTTAAAGTTCCTTAAACCTTAGTTGGATTGAATGGTTAGATGAAGGTAAGATCTTTTAGAGAAGTAGTAGGGAAGCAGTAGAGACGCAACCTGCCGGGGAGTAAGTAGAGACGTAACAAACAGGGATGCAAAGATTTTGTAGCTGAATAGACAGCTACTGAGCTTAACCAAACCTAAGTTTTGGAGCGAACCAAGAAGAGGCGACCCAGATAAGACAGGCATCCTATCTCAAGTCTATACAATTATTAACAATCCTAACAACTGCTGACTGTATTGCGTTCTACCAAAGGTAGAGTTTGGCAAGTTGCAGTATGTAAGTAAAGGAGGATCTTTAACGTCCCTGAGGTGTTGCCAATCCTCCTGCTAACTGAGGGTATGAACGGAATAACGCCTTACTTTGCAACTAATGCCGATTTTTGAGCTTTCGCACTAGGTACTAGCTCCCAGCCTGCTTTCATCAGCTTTTGATAAGTTGCCCAGCCTTTCGAGCCTCCGGGAATAGGATAATCTGGAACTGAAAACTGAGGATAGGAAAGATAGGATCGCCAAGGTTGATTTGGCTCAAGCCGTAAGTGTAGAATCTTTTCTCCATCAGAACTAAATGCGGAGAGCCAGCTCATTTGTCCAGCCATTTTCAAACTCCTTTTAAGCGATTTGCATTGGGTGGATTCGCCATAAACTTAAAGCAAGTTTATGAGTATAGCGAGCCTATTTGAATGACAGCATGCAAAGGAGAAAAATCTACTCACATGACTGATTCAGCTTTCAGAAACAATAGGATGCTATATGCATACTGTTCTAACAAACGAAAATAATGGGAGACTTCTATCAAGAGTAATGATCTCTAGAATAAGAAGAGTGACAAGAATTACAGAATTTTTAATATTTTGCAGATGAAATATTTGAGAGATAAAAATTAAAAGAGTAAAATTCCAGATTTAGCGTCTTTATCTTTATCAGCCCCAGCTTACTATCAATAGTAGAGCGATTACATCGATAGTCAGCAATTAGCAATAGGGAAGGAAAGTAAATAATAAACAATCACTGTTTTGATATAACCTTCATTTTTCAAGATTCAATATTAACTATTTAGTATTTCTGTTTCTTTTTAAGAATTAGCCTCTATTCCAGATCCCATACAAACATTTGAAGGCAGACCTCACTCTACTCATTAGAGCCGATCGCCTCGAAATGTTAACGCAGGATGTATTCCTAATATCATTCCATACCTGCCGACGATGCAGCCTAGGAAAGATGTTTGATAGCGGAAAACTCCCTAAGATGACCGTAATTACAAAATGACGATCTTCATGGAATCGTAAGTAATGGCTACTTTTGTTGACAAAATTGAACAGTCAAACGATCGCCCTTCCGATCTAAGAAATCGTGAGGTTGTTCATCCTGCAAATGACCCGCAGAATGGAAACCTTGCCACTCCGATTAACTCCTCTGGCTTTACTCGCGCCTTTATTAATAATCTGCCTGCCTACCGACGTGGACTTTCTCCCATCCGGAGAGGTTTGGAAGTTGGTTTGGCCCATGGCTACTGGTTGGTTGGGCCCTTTGTAACATTTAATCCGTTGCGTTATACAGATGTCGGGCCGCTAGCTGGACTATTCTCAGCGATCGGATTAATTTTAATCTCGACCCTCGCCATCTCTCTGTATGCAGCCAGCAATCCGCCGAAACCCGTCACGACAATTACCACTCCGAACCCTCCTCAAGCCCTTACTACAGAGGAAGGTTGGAATGAATATGCAACAGGCTTTTTCCTGGGTGGGGTTGGTGGAGCGATCGTCGCATACACCCTGTTAGTCAATGTCGGAACGTTCCAAGAGTTTCTAAGCATTCTGTAATTGCGCGTAATTGTGACAGTTATCCAACGTTGCAGAGTCCTAAATTGAGCGAACTCATTTGATGAACAGGTAGAGATGTTACTGAACGTCTCTACTTCCTTTTCTACTTCCTTTCACCAAAGTCTTTAACCCATTTAGCCACAATTCGTTGAGTCATTATAGAAATGCAACTGAAACCGATCGCACAACAGGTTGTTGTTGTTGTAGGAGCCTCTAGCGGAATTGGCCGCGAAGCAGCGTTGCGATTTGCTCAACGAGGAGCAAAAGTCGTTGTTTCTGCCCGCAGTGAATCAGGATTAGCATCGCTTGTTGAAGAAATTCAGCAAATGGGAGGAAATGCAACTGCAATTACTGCGGATGTATCTAGTTTTGAACAAGTACAAGCGATTGCAGACAAAGCGATCGCAACCTACAGCCGCATTGATACATGGGTACATGCCTCCGCTACAGCCGTTTTTGGCACATTTGAGCAAATCAGCGTTGAAGAATTTAAGCGCGTCATTGATGTGAGCTTAATGGGACAAGTCTACGGAGCAAAAGCCGCACTGCCCTACCTAAAGCAAGAGGGACGGGGTGCCCTAATTCATATCTCGTCGATGGAAGGTGTACGGGCCCTGCCGTTGCAAAGCCCATACTCAGCAGCAAAACACGGAATTGAAGGCTTCCTTGAATCCTTACGAGTAGAGCTAGAACACGAAAAACTCCCTATCAGTGTCACTAGCATTAAACCTGCTGTGATCAACACACCGTTTTACAACAATGCCCGCACCAAGCTAGGCGTAAAACCAACTGGAATTCCTCCCTACTATCAGCCAGAATTAGTTGCTGAAGCGATTCTCTACACCGCAGAACATCCAACTCGCGATTTTATTGTGGGGGATGTCGGACGAATTTTAGATTTACTACAACGTCTCTCGCCCTCATTAGTAGACTCACTATTGCTGCTGGCGGGATTTCCACTGCAAAAGACAGATGAATTAAAGTCAGAAGACGATCCTCATAACCTTTACGAGTCCCAGCCTCAATACGATCGAGTCAAAGGCGATTTTGATCATCTGACTATCCCTAGCCTTTCTGATTGGTTTGCGAGACATCCAGCAGTTAAAACCAGCGTAATTGCTAGCTCAATTGTTGGAGTAACCGCTTTAGCTCTGCTAGCTTCCCCTCTGTTTAAGGACAATGTTTAAGAACAATGAGCTTTGAGCCTTACCAGATTATTCTTGTATTCTTAGCAATGTCGATTATCCTTGTCGATCGCAGTTCCATTCACTCTCTTTTCCATTTATAGAAACAAACCCATTCACACCCCAATGTCATTCACTCTCAAGGAGAACAAAATCATGGAAGAAAGAACAAATCACCAAAATCAACCCTCTGAACAGGGCGGTCAACTCAGCGATGCAGAACGGTGGGCTTCTCTAGTCGGTGGCGGTGCGCTCGTCCTGATGGGCTTGCGGCAACGCTCTTTAAGAGGAGCTTTAATGACACTTGCTGGAGGCGGATTAGCCTATCACGGAGCATCAGGTCAAAAAAGTATGCAGGAACGAGTAGGGGATGCGGTAGGGACGAATCAAAGCATCAAAGTTGAAAAGTCTGCAACAATATTAAACAAATCCCCTGAAGAGCTTTATCAAATCTGGCGTAACTTTGAAAACTTGCCTAAATTCATGAGACATCTGAAGTCTGTTACTGTGCTGGATGAGCGTCGATCGCACTGGGTCGCCAATGCACCTGCTGGAGCAGAAGTAGAATGGGATGCTGAAATCATTAGCGATCAGGAAAACTGGCTGATTGCTTGGGCTTCGGTGGAAGGAGCAGATGTAGATAATTCTGGCTTTGTGCGCTTTCAACCCGCACCGGCTGGACGCGGAACGGAAGTGAAAGTTGTCCTGGAATACACTCCACCCGCAGGAGCCATTGGAGCAGCCCTTGCCAAACTGTTTGGAGAAGAACCAGAACAGCAAATCGGAGATGATTTGAGCCGCTTCAAGCAACTCATGGAAGCCGGTGAAATTGCTACCACAGAAGGTCAACCATCGGGGCGGCAGTGAACATCTGAATAACCACCATGACTTCTACTGTACTCATTACGGGTGCCTCACAAGGAATCGGCAAAGCCACTGCATTACTGTTTGCCCAACAAGGCTATAACATTGTCCTTGCAGCACGTCACGCCGATCGTCTCAATGAGGTTTGTCAGACCATCACGGCTTCCGGTCAGTCGGCCCTTGCAGTGCCCACCGATGTGCGAAGCTTTGATCAAGTCAATGCCTTAGTTGAAACTGCTCTAGATTACTACAAGTCGATCGACGTATTAGTGAACAATGCCGGAATTTATATTTCTGGGCCAGTGGCACAATTTTCTTTAGAAGATTGGCATCAAACCATTGATACGAATCTGTGGGGATATATTCATACAGTTCATGCACTTCTACCCCATTGGGTTGAGCAGGGAAACGGCACGATCGTTAACGTAAGTTCAATCGGGGGCAAGGTTGCTGTTCCCTATTTAACGCCTTACACCACGAGTAAATTTGCAGTTACAGGATTCACTGAAGCTCTTCGTACAGAATTGTCCTCTAAGGGGATTCATGTCTGCGGCATCTATCCAAACTTAATCAAAAGCAGCTTCTTAGAACGCGCCATTTTTCGCGGAGAGAATGCTCAGGACGTTCACGATCGAAGGCGGCAAGTGAGCCAGACTCTCAATGCTCCTATGGTTGAAAAACCTGAAGATGTGGCGCAGGCAATTTGGAAAGCTGTACAGAATAAAGAGAAGGAAGTGCTAGTGGGTTCGGCTAAGCTAAGTGCCACAGCAAATGAGGTTTTTCCTGGAATAATGCAGTGGATGTTAAAACACATCTTCAAAAATAGAGATTAGACAAAGATTAGAAGGATTGGAAGATAATAAATTTTCTAATCCTTCTAATCTTTCTGCCTGAGGATGGACGAAGAAACAATATTTTTTCCTCTATGGTTGTATTAGTTAATTCGCACAGTGATTCGTTTCAGTGCGCGTTTAGCAAACTATTTCCCGTCAAAGAAAATTGCAAGCCCATTCTAAGACAGTGATATTAAGCTCCATACATGCGATCGGAGCTTCAATGTCATGTATTGAACTAAACAAAGGTTTCACCATGAAGGAAGCATTGTTAAATGCAGAAACGGCGATCGAATCGTATTCGCCAAATCAAGTATTTTTTTGTCCAGAAGAATCTCATTTCTATTCTCAATGTCTAGAAAAACTTGTTCTCAAGAATTGCGCTGATGACGAATTAGTGATTGAGTTTGGGGCTGGAGATGGTAGCCCTGTGATTAATGCATTATTGAAAACTCAATTTAAAGGGCTAATTCATGGCTATGAGTTAAATCCCGTAGCCTGTGAGGTTGCCCGCAGCAAAATTCGGCAGTATCAACTTAGCAGAAAATATGTCATTCACAATACTTGCTTCTTTAAGGGCTTGGAATCACTCCCAGCAAATTATTTGATTGCCAACCCGCCCTATCTTCCTGCACCAGATGACAACATTTATATGCCTTCTCTACACGGCGGCATCGATGGAGCCACCATTACCAAAAAACTGCTCTCCGTTGATTGCGAGAATGTTTTGTTAATGATCTCAGGCTATTCTAACCCGAAAGAAACACTTGAATATGCTGTTAGCCAAGGCTATAAAGTTGTAGATTTTATGGTTTCACCGCTACAGTTTGGCTATTACAGTTCTGAACCCAAAGTGAGACGCTGGATCACAGAACTTCGTAAGCGGCAGCAAGCTTTCTACTCCCAAAACATTTACTTCTTGGCAGGCGTATTGTTTAAAAAACAAGGCAGTAATGCTACTCCTGACCTGACAGATGAACTTATTAAGGTCATGACGGTGCTGTAATTCAAATTTTTCCTTGTCTCGTTGAATTAAAAGATGCAAAAGGAGGAGTTTTGTTGCTCCTCCCTTTCTTTGTTATGAGAACTATAGCCCTATGCAAGTACGTTAAGACAGTTCCGTAATGCCAATCACCTGAGATTGTCCTAACCTTTCCATCCGTTGCCATAAATCTACTGCAAATAGGGCAGTACTTTAGCTATTCCATTTTACCGATCGCCTGATTAACATCCGTTGGAGTATCAAATTGTTCATCGGGAAGCTGTTCCAAAACAGAGCGAATCTTATCATCAGCACCATGTTTTTCCGCAGTTTTAATCAGGTCTTGCTTACTGGCAGGATAGTCCACACCCTTCAGATGCTTTTGTAGTTCAATGGGGTTTACTTTAGCCATGTCTGCTCTCCTAAAATACTCAGCATTCTAGGAGAATCCTAATCTACTCGATCGCATTACCACCTCATTCTGTGGGAGTGTCTTCGATCGGTCTATCTCCACCGCATTACTGATGCTGCGATTAACCTTAATTGTGTTATTGAATAGAGTATTCATCTCGTTCATAAACGCATCTTCAAACAATAATTTGATAGAAAATTCATTAAGGGAATGCTTGAAAAGGCTTCCTATAGTGGTTAAGAAAATAATTGGGCAACTTTCTTGTGAGATGGGCATCTTGCCCGTCCTTCCATTAAACAACCAAACAGAAGAACGGCTTAATCAAAAAATTATCAGCCCACCAGCCCAGATTGCCTCTGATGAGGGAAATCTTTTGAAGCTATCTGCTCTATGCTGAAAGCGTGGGTAAACTTTTGAGCTGCGAACAGGATGGATCACAGAATGGAAATGAAACATCTGGGCAACACTTCTGTTAAGGTCAGTGCGATCGGCTTAGGTGGAATGCCGTTATCTTTGAGTGGCAGACCAGGTGAACCTAGGGCGATCGAGGTTATCCATCGGGCCCTAGATTTGGGTGTAACGCTGATTGATACAGCAGATTCTTACTGTCAGGATGAATCAGATAAGCACCATAATGAGCAATTGATTCGCAAGGCCCTTCAGCATTATTCCGGTGATACAAGTCATGTTGTTGTCGCTACAAAAGGTGGGTTAATGCGTCCTGAGGGAGCGTGGACACGAAACGGCAACCCTGACCACCTCCGGGCAACAATTTTAGACAGCTTCAAGGCACTGGGGGGCAATCAGCCGATCGACCTTTGGCAATACCATGCCCCTGACCCAAACTACACGATTAAGGAATCCCTGACTCCTGTGCAAGAAGCTGTACATGAGGGCATTATTCGCCATGTAGGAGTGTCAAACTTTTCAGTGGAGCAAATTCAGCAAGCACGCGAGCTGGTAGAAGTCGTCTCGGTGCAAAACCAATACAATCCCTGGCATCGTCAACCAGAGCAGGATGGAGTCCTGGCATACTGCGAACAGGAAGGTTTATCCTTTTTCCCTTGGAGTCCATTAGGAGGACGGCGGCGCGTCGGCAATTTATCAACGATGACTGCGATTAACCAGATGGCTCAGGAAAAGCAAATTTCGATTTACTGTCTGGTATTGGCATGGCTACGAGCCAAATCTCCCTGCATCATTCCCATTCCAGGAGCCAGCAAACCTGAAAGCATTGAGGATTCCGTTAAGGCTGCTGCAATTCATTTATCTCCTACAGAAGTAGAACAAATCGATCGCGCAACCACCCACGCAATGGCGTAGTCGAAAGACATGCTTGAGCGCATCCCATTTACGCAAATGGGCGATTACCGTAGCGCAGGCATCTTGCCTGTGAGAGATTTGTCATGCAAATGCAAAACTGAAATACACCCGACATGCTTTTTATTCATTCAGATTTTCTTTGCCTTACCGATATACATAACGGACGGATCTTCGTTGATGGTGATGCTAAAGTTTCCAGTTCTTTTGTAGCGGAAATAGGCTGCAACGTTATCAGCGATCGTACTGCCAAAAATATTGAATCCTTTAATTTCGATTTCAGCGAAGCCCGTCTGCTGCATGAGATGGGTCAGTTCGGCAGGTTTAATAAATTTTTGCCAATCATGAATGCCGCGAGGAATTTCTTGCAACATATTCTCTAAAAGCCAAATCATAATCAGCCTCGATTTTAAGGTTTGGTTGATCGTGTCGAAGCAAAATATTCCACCCGATTTCAATACTCGATGGATTTCCAAAACGGTTTGCTGTACATCCGCAACATGTTCTAATACATCGACACAAACCACCACATCGAAACTATTCTCTGGATAGGGTAAGTTCTCAGCAAATCCATGTTGATAGTCAATCACTAGAGCGTTCTGGTCAGCGTGTACCTTGGCAGCGAGAATACATTGTTGCGATCGATCAATTCCTGACACAGTTGCCCCCCGATGGGCAAGAAATTCACAGGAAAAACCTCCTCCGCATCCCACATCTAAAACATGTAAGCCATTCCATCTAGCGATGTGGCGATCGAAGTATTGAAAGCGGGGTAAGTTTAGGTGATTGAGTGCATAAATTTTAGCCGTTTCATCCCACCACTGAGCAGCAACACTATCATAAAACTCTAGATCATTCGGTGCCATATCTATCTAATCAATCATTCCTTTTGGCTGTAATTCTGCTTACAATTCAAGTAGATTTATCTTCATTATTCCGTACTTTTTGCTGTGGCATTTCAAGTTTCCATTGTAATTCCTACCTTGAATGAAGCGGCAGTCCTTGGTCAAACCTTGCGCTGTCTTTATTCTCTTGATCCACCTGCCTGGGAAATTCTGGTTGTCGATGGTGGCAGCCAGGACAATACGATCGCCATTGCAGAGACTGCTCTACACGATTTTGTTGAGAAACCAACCTCTGTTGAAATTATTTCATCTGAGCAACCTGGACGATCGATCCAAATGAACCGAGGAGCTGAGTTGGCCACTGGAGAGGTACTTTGTTTCCTCCATGCAGATACCCTGGTATCACCAGATTTAGTTAGCACAATCCACAAAACGCTCACAGATTCCACTGTAGTCGGTGGTGGGTTTATTTCACTAATGGTCGGCCCCGACAAAACCCGATGGATCATGTCGCTGCATAATTACCTAAAAACCTACTACGCTCCTTTGCTCTTTCGTCCCCATTTATTTCTGTTCAAAGGTCTACGTTTACTCTTTGGTGATCAGGTCATGTTTTGCCGACGGCAAGCATTTTGGAACTGTGGTGGTTTTGATTTGGATTTACCGATTATGGAAGATGCCGATTTATGCTTAAAGCTAATAAAGCATGGCCGAATTCGCCTGGTAAATCGCATTGTTCAATCTTCCGATCGTCGGGTTGCAAAGTGGGGTATCTTCAAAGCCAATCTAATTTATTCCTACGTTGGGTTTCTCTGGGGAATCGGCGTTTCACCCAGCTACTTAAAGCAGTTTTACGAAGAGATTCGCTGATTCAGGCTCCAATCGTAATTGAAATAACGAATCGGCGTAGCAGAACAGAGAGCGATCGACGGTGAGAGGTACTGCTGAATGTATTCAGGAATCGAATCAGCAACGGTTAAAAAATCTGAGCGATACCACTTAAAAATTTTGCTGCAATAGAGCGTTTGAGTTGCCGCATCATAACGGACTTTATCAGGATTATTGATAAACCGTTTGGCATCCTCTTCCAACTGGCTTTGTACGGTTTCTGGAAAATAGGCTTCACGGCGCAGTAAAGGGCATCCAACCGCAGCGCATACCAACGCAAAATGAATTTTGGGATTGTTAAAGGTCGGACGTATAACCTTGTGTTCAATGTGATTCAGACTATACTGGCGATCGGTTAAGGAATAAATCGGCTGTTGAAAAAACCAGAAAAATGCAATCCAATTCGGAATTCCAAAAACCTTGCGCTGAATCGATTGGATCGGGTATTGTTTCAAAATTTGCTGAATCACGAGTGCATTGTAAAGATTCAACCAAAAGGCAAGCTGATCCTCTTGATTGGGCAAAGCTTGAGGGTCGATCGTAGCGAATTGATTCAGCCAATCAGCCAGGGATTGAGCCGACTCTTTTTGCCAAGCCCAGTAGTTCACTCGTCCTTGAGTATCAACATACTGGTGTAACATTTGGTTCCAAGCATCAAAATCAAACATGAGTGAACCTGCTAAACCCACAACTTTATTAAACACATCGTTCTAAAAATATGTCTTTTCTGCGATCGATCGCCTGGACTGGAGTCAAATTATTTTTACGCATGCAGTTTTCAGATGTGGCGCACCTTTCACCGACAGATTTAGCAAATTGGCTAGCACAAGCCGAAAACCCACCATTCCTTTTGGATGCCAGAACCGCCGAAGAGTATGCAGTCAGCCATTTACCCAATGCTCATTTAGTACCTAAGTCACCTCCCTACATTAGCGGAGCGGAGCTAGATTCAGAAACACCGATCGTTGTTTATTGCTCCATTGGTTATCGTTCTGCTGTTTTGGCACGGAAGCTGCAAGCCGCTGGATACAAAACCGTATTCAATCTGGAGGGATCAATTTTTCAGTGGGCAAATGAAGGACATCCAGTGTTTCAAAACCGTCAAGTTGTGAATCAGGTGCATCCATACAATGCTCATTGGGGGAAGTTACTCAATCCCGAATATCGCTAAAACCATCCTGGAGCAAATTTGCCCGATGCCACAAAATCCCTATCTGAAGACAGGTTCAAATCGCCTGAGTTTCCTTCAAAAGGCAGGAGAAACTTAAACCAATGCTCTCTAAAGTGACGGTAAGAAGATTTGTAATTGGCAAAACCGTTAAAAAAATGTTCATTCAGAAAAAGATTCTTGCTGCGATCGGTTTTTATGGGCTGGTTTCTGCTGGTAGTTTACCTGCAATCGCACAAACGCCAACAACTCCTGGGCAAACCATACCGGGGCAAACTGTACCAGGGCAAACCGTGCCAGGACAGACCGTGCCAGGACAAACCGCGCCGGGACAAACCGTGCCAGGACAGACCGTGCCAGGACAAACCGCGCCGGGACAAACCGTGCCGGGACAAACCGTACCAGGACAAACCGTACCGGGACAGACCGTGCCGGGGCAAACTGTACCAGGGCAAACCGTGCCGGGGCAAACCGTGCCGGGGCAAACCGTACCAGGACAAACCGTACCGGGGCAAACCGTACCGGGAACCACTACCGAACAGCAGCCCGTCCCAGAGCCTACCTTTCCAGCCGATCCGGTCTTTCCAGGAGACTTTGCACCAACTCCAGAAGCTCCCGCAACGCCTGACGGAACGATCGCCCCTCCCCAAACTCAAACCACTCCAGCAGCACCGCCTGAAATTCAGGTTGTTCCGGCTGAAGTTCAACCTGCTCCCCAAACGAGCGCCCCTGAAACGGCCCCATCTAATGTTCAAATTGTGCCACCCGGAGGAAGCGTCATTATTTCCAATCCTTCCCCAACCCCCACGATCGTAGAAGTATTGCCATCTCAGGTGGGTAGTACTGCCCAGCCAGAAGGCGTTATCCAGCAGGAAGGGGTTACTCAACAAGTGCCTGCGGTTCAAACATCTACCGCGCAGCCGATCGGCCCTACTTTTGCTCCGGCAGAATGTCTACAGGGTGAAGTATACGTCAATCTGCCTCAGTGGGGCGGCGGTGCTTGTTTAGCTCCTGGACAATTTGAAAATATTGCTCGATAGTTTATTGCTCCATAGAGCGTGTGAGGGCAAGGTTACGCCTACCGTTCGCTGTTCAATTTTTAAGATTGGGTCAATTTTCCAAAATCGGGGCTTCGTCGCGTTGAACAGATCGCCCTAGCTGCGGTTGAATCACCAAACTCATGCTGACAGCCCAAGCAATGGAGACCATCCATCCTGCAATAATATCGCTTGGATAATGCACCCCTAAATATAACCGTGTCCAACCGATCGCAATGGCAAAGCCGCTACCAGCCAGCAATACCCAGATCCGCCAGCGAGTTTTCCAGGTCAAAATCACCAGCGCAGCAACAAACACCATACTCGACATCGCATGACCGCTCGGAAAGGAAAAATCCGTTAGGGGGGGATATTCCCACAAACTAGGGCGAACACGATGAAACCAAGCTTTTGCTGCACGGTTGATGACAATCTCACCAAACACAGTAATAAAGAAATACGTTAGCGATCGCCATCGTTTGGCGTATAACAAACCCAGAGAAATGACGATCGAAACAGGCAAAACGCCCCAAACTGTACCAAAGTCAGTTAGCGTAGTAGCGAATCGATCAAGTATCGGTTGAGATGTGGAGTGAATGGCTGACAAGATGGCAATGTCCCAGCTTAATCCACCTTCAAGTTGCCAAATTTGTACGGCAAGCAATCCAAAAATCAGCAAGGGAAGGAACAACCCCAGAACAGCAACCAGTAATTGGGGCCATTGATAACGGAACCACTGCTGAAGAAATTGAGCAAAGGATGTTAGTCGATCGCCAAGACGTAAATCGATCATCTGGTTTGTAAGCCTCCAGAAAATGGGGGGCAAAACTATTGCAAAGGCGATCGTACAACTTGTGTAGCTCTTGAACCTGTATCGGATGGACGAATTCCATCACAAAAGTTAGGACGGCCGAGCTTGCCGCAATCCATTGCCACAGCGCACAAATCCAGAAAAGTACGGTATCTTTATCAAGATACTGGTGCTTTCCTGGGAAAGCATGATAGACTCACTACATCGATAAATCGATCGGTTTACCGTATTTACTAATGTATGGTGAACGAAGCATTGTCCTTGTAAACTGAACCGCCATAAACTGAGCCGCCATAAACTGAGCCGCCCCCAGAATAAATTTGACGTTACGTCGATCGAGCCGCCCAAAAAGGATATTGAGGGTCAGGCACTGAACCGAACCGACACCACCTTTTGGAATCATTTCGGGATAACTCTATGCAAACCTCTGATGATGGACTGTTGTTACGGTTGGTTCGTAAACTCAAACATCACTACACCAAGCTCCAGGACTGGGTTAATCGAGAGATTGTCGCTGACGATCCCTATGATGTGGAGACGCTCTTTCCAGAAGAACACGACTCTTAATCCACAACTGCAAGCCAGTTCACCCAAGGCGATCGATATTAATGAGCCGGACGTGCTAGTTGTCACCCTCATCCTCGGTTTCGCCCATTTCCTCGTTCTTGCTTTCCTCTTTCTCCCCACCTGAAACCAGCCGCAAGAAGGTTTCTAATTCATCAAAGGTTCCAGCATAGGTAATCGTTGGAACGTCATATCCCTTCAAGTTCACAGTTTCTTGCTTAAATAAACTCGTTCCAATCCCCTCTTCGGTCAAATATTCGTAGGTCGTTTCACCCAAAGCAACATCCATCCCAATTTGCTTCGTTGAAGACTCTAGCCGGAATGCCGCGTTGACCGTATCTCCCAGAGCCGTATAGTCAGGTCGATCGCCCGTCCCAGTATTGCCCACCATCGCATAGCCCGTATTCAGCCCCGCCCCAATCCGCAACGGAAACGGCAGAGGATACCGCTCATGGAGCTTGCTGGTCATTTTGTGGAGTGCGCTAAGGGCATGGGCAATTCGCATCATTTCTTCATGGCTGACCCCTTGTGCCCCATGAATCCACACCGCCATTACAGCATCCCCAATGTACTTGTCTACCCAACTGCCATATTCACGAATAATATCCCCGGCACACCGAAACCAGGTTCCAATCACTTCGGACAAAACCTTTTCATCAATTTGACGAGTCATTACCGTAAAATTACGGATGTCCACCACCAGTACGGAGATTAAGCGGCGAACGTGTAGCGTAGCGGTTGCTGTGAACTCTTGGGAATCTCCACCAATCGAGGAGTGATCAGCCACCTGTTCAATGTCAGGTGTATAAAATTCCAGTTCAGTTTGCCCAAAGGTCAACCGATCGCCATTGTGAAGGGTCACAGGAACGCTGACTCTCCGCCCATTGACAAACGAACCATTACGGCTCCCCAAGTCAATTAAATAAAATTCTCCAGTTTCCATGCGCTGTAGCATGGCGTGGTTGCGGGAGATCCACCGATCGGGTAAGACAAAATTATTATCGTCCCCTCGTCCAACCGTCCAGCAGTTGCTGCCGATCAGAGAAAGAAAACGATTACCCGATTCCGTTCGTAGGATCAAATGAGGAGTGGATTGTACTGTCACCACAGGCTAAGAAACCTTAAATGTTTCCTTAAATAGTGCATCCTGACATATCTCGTTTAGGAGAGAAGCAGTTCAGGTGAATACAGGTATACAACCACTGAATTATAGAAAGCTTCTGCTTAACCTGCACTCCGCATGAACCGTTATTTTTCTCTAAATTAGCCGATGAATTCAAACTTACCAAGATGGATGCCTACCCCAATAGGTTTGAATTTACCTCCAATCATATCCTTGCCTGCCTCGGATCAGCCATCAAAAACGACCAGCCCTTTTCTAAAGAACTGGTCATAAAAGATACCTTTGCATTTCTTATTAAAAATGAAACCCTTTGCTCAAGCCGTTAGAGCGACTAGCCAAAACAACCCATCCACCAAAATCGTACTAAGGACAGCTCCGCTAAACGTCCACCAGTGCAGGTGAGATGAGCGTAAAGGTAAACTGCCAGTCATCAGCAGAAATACGGCCAATGCGATTGCCCAACCCGTTCCCCAAGGAGTCAACATTTGAGCAACAGCACTCTGAAAAATGGGCTGCACCAAATCAGGCTCAGCAAGCATCACCTGCCGCCAGTGGGGCATCAAGTTGACGATGTAGAAATATAGATCGGTAATCGCAGTTCCCAGCAAAGAGCCTAAATAGAACCAGTTGCCGACCCGTCCCTGCCCCTTCAACAAACTCCACACGGCAAAGGGCAGCCCGATCGCCTCAATCGGCAAATGCCACAAGGGTTCCCAGCGCAGCCACCCCCAATACACCGAGCCAGCCAGCCAGGTCAAGGTAAATCCCAGCAGCAAATCGCCCCATGTGTGGGTTGTAGGGCGCGATCGAAGGGAAAGGCTAATCCACAGCCAAACTCCAGTGAGAACAAGGCTTAGCCAGGGAAAAACCCGGACAAGGGGAGCTTGAAAGAAGACAGGAACCGAAACCAGAAAGGCCGATGCGGCAAAGACAGCCCAAGTCTGTCGGAAAGATACCCAACCCAAGGACAGAGACATTCCTTCAAGCGAGTTGCCTAGCGAATCCGCGTAAACCTCTTTGGTATAGAGCGGCGTTTCCGCATAGGGCAAATCAGTTGTGTAGGACGGTTTCTCCGTATATAACGGCTCAGAGTATCGCTTTTTGGTAGACAACTCTTTGGTAGACAACTTTTTTGAAAGGGGCGAATCGAGTGACAAAGGTTTTCTGATAATTTACTTTACTTTTTTTAACATACCATATCTTTATCCCCTAGGGGGGCATCCTTTAAAGACTATCCTAACGATTTTGGGCTTTCCCATAAAGGTTTTCTAAAGTATGCACTGGACAATAGGCGAAACTCCAGGCAAACTCCTAAGCTGTAGGTTGATTTCGAGCTTCCCATTCCGCAACAACCTGCGGACTGTTGACGTTTATCAATAGAGGCTGACGTGGAACTTATACAGGAATTGTTTCAGGCTTTTGTTTTGGGTATTGTCCAGGGAATTACGGAGTTCTTACCCATTAGCAGCACAGCCCACCTCATCATTGTTACGAAAGGTCTTGGCTGGACGGGCTTGGTTGGGCAAAAGTTCTACGTTGATGCCATTCAGTTTGGAAGTGTGATCGCGGTAATCATGTACTTCTGGTCAGACATTCGCCAAATTTTGTCTGGCAGTTGGGATGCCTTTCGCCAAAAGGACTGGCAGCGCGATGAGTGGAAAATTTTAGTTGGAATTGCGATCGGAACGCTTCCCGTGCTGACGATCGGGTATCTAATCAAAGACGTTGCTCCTGACAGCCCTCTGATCATTGCCATTATGTCGATCGTGATGGCGTTGTTGCTGGGCTTAGCTGAAAAGGTTGGCAGCCACAAGCGTAAGTTTGATTCGCTCAAAATTTCAGATGGTGTTTTAGTTGGGTTGGGTCAAGCTTTAGCCCTGATTCCGGGAACCTCTCGCTCTGGCTCTACGCTGACGACTGCCATGTTTTTGGGATTAGAGCGGCAAACAGCAGCCCGCTTTTCCTTTCTGCTTGGAATTCCAACCTTGGTGATTGCCACGCTGTATCAGTCGTTGAAGTCTTTTGAGAGCGTTGATAACCTGCTTGTGTTGCTGATGGGGATTGCCTCAACGTTTGTCTTTTCTTATCTGTCGATCGCCTGGTTACTGCGTTATTTACAGCGTCAAAGTAACTGGGTCTTTGTTTGGTATCGTTTGGGGTTAGGGGCAGTGCTGCTCATTGCGATTGCCACGGGCTTTTTCCAGGAAGGTTAAATCACCCAATGTGCAATTTGTTCCAATCTCTTGTGGGATGGGCATCTGTCCCGTCCAGACTCAGCAGGCAAGATGCCTGCGCTACGGAAAATCAGAAATTTCAGGCTTTAAGTTGGACATCGCCTTAAATATCTACTTTTTACCGATCGCCTTTTTGACCAAATCAGGAATTTGTGAAGGCCGATCGGCGACTGGAATTTTGGCTCGTTTGAAGGCAGCTAGCTTGCTTTCGGCGGTGCCAATGTCTGCCCCCATGCCCGCTAACGAGGCGATAATCGCTCCGGCATGACCCATCAATTGCCCTCTGGGGGCGGTTTGTCCGGCAATGTAGGCAACGACTGGCTTGTCAATCACCTCTGCCACATAATGGGCTGCCACTTCTTCCGTGTCGCCTCCAATCTCGCCCACCAGCACAATCACATCGGTTTGTTCATCTTCCTCCAGGATTTGCAGCCACTGCTGAAAAGACGATCCCAAAATCCGATCGCCCCCGATGCTAACTGCGATCGATTGTCCTAACCCAGCATGGCTCAGTTCTTGGGCAATTTCATAGGTCAACGTCCCACTGCGGCTGACGATGCCTACTCTCCCTGGCGTATAAAACTGAGGCGGATGCGTTCCCAGCAAAATCTGCCCTGGCACAATGATCCCCGGACTATTTGGCCCCACAATCAGCGTTTCGGTTGCTTCTGCCTTGCGGATCAGCCGAATTGTATCTAGGGGCGGCACGCCTTCAGTAATGACAATAATTTGCCGAATCTCAGCAGCGATCGCTTCCAGAGCCACATCCAATGCCGTGTAGGGGGATGCAAAAATAATGCTGACATCAACCTTACCCACCTGCTCCAGGGCTTGTTCCACCATGTCGTACACGGGAATTTCAAAAGCCGACGTACCACCCTGTCCTGCGCTCACACCCGCCACAATTTGAGTACCATAGTCCCGCATGAGCGGTGCATAAACCGAACCCAGGGGTTCCATGATCCCTTGAATCAGGACTTTACTATCAGAGGTCAAGTTCATAGATTGAAAAATAAGGACATACGATCGGCTGAGCAATATCAGGTTAAACAAAAAGGATGCAAATGATTGAATCAGGAGATTTCAGGTAGGGGCGTTTCGCGAAGGGTTTTTACTACAGAAATGCTAAACAATGACCCAATCTTTTCCTAAATTCCATCATTATTTGCAGGAGTAGTTTTTAAGAATTCTTTGAGAATAGGCATCTTACCCGCCCAGATTGTACAACTTATCCAACATTCCACCGCCTCCCCCAGCTACCGCTTAGCGGTTTTAGTCGGCTTGGCCAGGGCGATCGCTTGGGTAATCGCTTCATCCAGCGGCTCAACAGCGAGAATATTCATTTCGGCGAGCAGCGTTTGGGCTTCAGCAAATTCTTCCCCCACCAAACGAACAACCAATGCAGGAGGGGGGGTTGTCTTGAACTGCTGCTGAAGATGCTCCGTAATGGATTTGGCGATCGCAACGCAGGGAACAACGCCACTCAAAATATTAATCAAAATCACCTTCAGTCCTTCATGCTGGCTAATCAGCCTTAACCCCTGCCCCAGGCGATCGTGCAATGACTCCAGGGAACCGCCGTAGTGGTGTTCTCCGCCCAAATCCACAAAGCCCATTGGCTTGCCTTTGGCAGCACCAATCAAATCAAGTATCGTCATGGCCAGACCTGCCCCATTACACAGCACCCCAATGTTTCCGTCTAGCTTCACCAATTTCAGGTTTGTGGCAGACGGATCAATAGACCGTGCTCCATTCAGGCGATCGGGTGATGCCGAACCTTGCGACGATCGGGGAAACAGTTCCACCAAATCAGGATGCCGTCTTAACGCCGCATCATTCACAACGACTTTGCCATCCAAAGCCATCAGCTTTCCCGATGAACTGACCGCCAAAGGATTGATTTCTACCAAATCCAGATCCTTTTCAGCAAACAGGTGATACATTTTTTCCACAATCCGGCTCACAGACTGGATCAAATCCCCCTGTAACCCCATTTTCAACGCCAAGCGACGGGCATAAAACGGTGAAAATTCCTGCTCCACAATCACCTGTTTCACCTCAGACAGCTTTGTCTCCACCTCTTCACCGCCAAACTGCGACCCCAACAGCATTGGGCGACGGGTTGAGGTATCCAGCACCACCGCCAAGTAAAACTCTCGGTTTGCCTCATATTTTGCTTCCGCCAGCAGCACCGACGGGTAATTGCCCATAATTGGCAAATGAAAAATTGCTTGGGCCGCCGCCATCGCATCAATTGTGTTGTTCACAAACTTAATTCCGCCCGCCTTGCCGCGCCTCCCGGTGTAAACCTGCGACTTGAGGACGATCGGATAGGGAATGCTGAGGTTTTTTAAATCTCTGGGTTGGTCAATTCGTTGGGACGGCAGGACGGGGATGTCCATTTGTCGGAATAGTTCTTTAGCTTGATACTCTAGCAGTTCCATAATAATGTTGTTAACTCAGAGAGATACACCTGGTTTGGGATGGAGCATAGTTGAAATGGAGGATGACGATCGCAGCACTTACAAATCAGAAAGTAGGGTTAAACCATTGCCGCGATAGAAAAAATTCCCAGGATAAAAAAAATCTTGGGTTGCTCAAGGGGTTACTCAAATGAAGCAGCCGTTTTCCCTGTAACAAATCTGCGTTCAGGGTGCAGTAGATTGAATACCATTGGGTTAACAGGCAATTGAGGTAGCGCATGGAAATCGGTGTGCCAAAAGAGACGAAGGATCAGGAATTTCGGGTTGGGCTTAGCCCGAATAGCGTCAGAGGGCTATGGGACAGTGGACATACGGTGTTTGTTGAAACAAACGCTGGGCTGGGAGCAGGCTTCACGGATGCAGATTATCAGCAGGCAGGAGCAAAGATTGTACCAGACCCCAAGGCAGCCTGGGATCATGAAATGGTTGTTAAGGTAAAAGAACCCCTGGCTCCAGAGTATCCTTTCATTCAAAAAGGGCAGATTTTGTTTACCTATCTCCACCTGGCGGCCGTTCGCCCCCTCACAGAGCGGTTAATTCAGTCTGGTGTAACGGCGATCGCCTATGAAACCGTTGAACTCCCTAACCACAGCCTACCGCTTCTTACCCCCATGAGTATCATTGCCGGGAAGCTCTCGGTGCAGTTTGGGGCACGTTTTTTAGAGCGTCAGCAAGGCGGGCGTGGAGTTCTGTTGGGGGGGGTGCCTGGCGTGAGAGCTGGCAAGGTTGTAATTTTGGGTGGGGGAGTCGTTGGCACGGAAGCCGCTAAGATGGCAGTCGGTTTGGGTGCCCAGGTGCAAATTTTGGATATTAACCTGGAGCGGCTCGCATACCTGGAAACGCTGTTTGGTTCCAGGGTGGAGTTGCTCTATAGCAATGCCCCTCAGGTTGAGGCGATGGTTCCCAATGCTGACCTGCTAATTGGGGCAGTATTAGTGCCTGGACGGAAGGCTCCAACCCTCGTTTCGCGGGATTTGGTGGCAAAAATGCGTCCGGGTTCCGTCATTGTGGATGTGGCGGTAGACCAGGGCGGCTGTATTGAAACCCTGCACCCCACTTCCCATACAGAGCCAACCTACGTGGAATCAGGTGTGGTGCATTACGGCGTTCCCAATATGCCAGGGGCCGTTCCCTGGACAGCCACCCAAGCCTTGAATAACAGCACTTTTCCTTACGTGTTAAAGCTGGCCAATCATGGACTGAAGGCATTGGAAAATGACGAAGCATTGGCAAAAGGGCTAAATGTTGCCAATCATGCGATCGTCCATCCGGCAGTACGAGAAGTATTCGCAGATTTAGCGTGAAGTGCCATAATCAAACGCTACGCCTATCATAAATAAAGACATGAATAAAGATTAAAACCAGCAAAGCAAATCTGAACTAACGGTTAAGTGCGTTGTGGCTCCAAAATTAAACGAATCTTCAACGTCCGATCGAACGGATACGCGAGGCTCTGACTCCTTTTGGTGGAGTATTACCCTGGCAGTCATTATCTGGTTCTTGCTCACCCTGGCAAGGGATAACGGCTGGTTTCAGAAACTTTTTCTGCGATCGGCAACTGACCCCGTTTGGGATTACACCCCGGCCCCCTTGGTGATGCAGGGCGGTGATCCCTACATTCGGGCCCTGATGCGAACGATTTCTGCGAGCGAATCCAATAGCCCCCGGCCCTACTCTATTCTTTACGGCGGGCAACATGTTTATGATCTCAGTCGGCATCCCGATTTGTGCATTACGATCGTCGCTGGCCCCAACACCGGAGACTGCACCACCGCCGCCGGACGCTATCAAATGCTGACCACCACCTGGTATAGCAAAGCCGAAGAATACCATCCACGCAGCCCGTTTCTCTTCTTTGGGCAAGATTACAGCTTTGAAGCGCAATACCAGGATGAGGTGGTTTACCATTGGCTCAACGATCCCTCTGCTTGGGGGATAGACTTATCCCAACTCCTCCGCGACGGACAAATCAACGAAGTTCTGCAAATTCTTTCCCCCACCTGGACGAGCCTCGGCTACGGCATTGAAACCAATTCCATGTCTTCCTTTTTGCCAGAAATTTATCAGGAAATGCTGCAAGAGGAGTTGAGAGGGGGGTAGAAAGGCGAAGTTTTCCGTCTGTATGGGCAAGGAAAAAGCACGATCGCAAATTTCCATAAAAAGTATCTGGATATGCTTGATATTTCTCAGGCGTATCCTTTATGCTGTTGCGATGCTGGTTTTTTCTCGGAAAGAGCCAGTGAACCCAAAAACCGGCTTAAGGTGAGGTGTAACGCTGATTAGGGAAGCTAGCAACAACCCTAACCAGCTAACCTGACTCTCTGAACGCAGCAGAGAGCTAGGCTGTGCTGATTTTAGATCATGGTATCTAAAATGAGTCGCCTCGCTGATGCAACACGAAGTCTGGGGTTGTTTTTCAAGATTTTTTTGGAAGAACCCCCACACCTTAAGCCTTTCTTCCCCCATTCATCAGCGAGGAACTAAATATGTCTTCAGAGTTCAACGAACTGCTGCCCGTCACATCGGATGAACGGGTGCAAGTTTGGATTATCGGTACCCGCGATCAGGTGATTCATTTAATGAATGAGATTTACGTCCGCAAAGTGGCAACCGATCGAGTCCAGTTTACCCCCATCATCCCCGCTCCCTTTGCCACAGGGAAATACATGACCGTTCTCGTGCGGTAATTCATTTTTGAACCGATACAAAGGGGCAGGCAAGATGCCCGCCCCACAAGAGTTTTAGTTTTAGATTCAACGATATGCAGTCAGAGGGTTAGCTTTTTCCCTTAAACGGCTGGTGCAACGTGCATCTTGACCTCTACAGGTTTGATCTGACTCAAGAGATCATTTAACGCTTTGCCTTCAATTACCTCGGTTTCTAGTAGCTGAGTGGCGATCGTTTCCAGTAAATCTCGATGCTCATGTAGAATGCTCAAGGCCTGCTGGTGGGCGTTTTCCACAATTCCTTTTACCTCCTGGTCAATCGCCTCTGCCGTTTGAGGGCTAACCAACCGACGCGGATTCATATCATTACCTAAGAAGTTGTTTTGCTGCCCCTGCTGATAGGCCAGCGGCCCCAGCACCTTGCTCATCCCGTAGGTCGTCACCATCCGTTCGGCCAGGTCGGTTGCCCGTTGCAGGTCGTTGGCGGCTCCAGTGGTAATGCTCCCAAAGACGATTTCTTCCGCCGATCGCCCACCCAATAGCGTGGCAATTTGCCCTTGCAGCTCAATTTCACTCATCAAAAACCGATCTTCCGTTGGCAACTGTAAGGTATAGCCCAGAGCCGCCATCCCGCGAGGCACGATCGAAATTTTTTCGACTCGGCTAGCTCCCGGCATGGCCGCCCCCACCATCGCATGGCCAACTTCGTGATAGGCCACAATCTTTTTCTCTTTTTCATTGAGAACGCGGCTCTTTTTCTCTAATCCAGCCACAAGCCGCTCGATCGCCTCATTAAAATCAGCCTGGGAAACAGCAGTACGGTTATTACGAGCCGCCAGTAAGGCCGCTTCATTCACCAGGTTGGCTAAATCTGCTCCGGCAAAACCGGGTGTGCGGGTGGCAATTGCCTTCAGGTCAATATCCTCACCCAGCTTGACTCCCTTTGCATGGATTTCCAAAATTTCTAGCCGTCCCTGTAAATCGGGGCGATCGACCAATACCTGTCGATCAAACCGTCCCGGACGCAAAAGGGCTGGATCAAGGGATTCAGGTCGGTTCGTTGCCGCCAACACAATCACGGTTTGCTCTCCGGCTGAGAACCCATCCATTTCGGTCAACAATTGGTTTAGGGTTTGTTCCCGCTCATCATTGCCGCCATAAAATCCACCAGAAGCACGAGACTTGCCGATCGCATCTAGCTCATCAATAAAAATAATGCAGGGAGCCTGCTTCTTGGCCTGTTCAAATAAGTCGCGCACCCGTGAGGAACCCACCCCCACAAACAGTTCCACAAACTCAGAGCCAGAAATACTGAAAAAAGGCACACCTGCCTCCCCTGCAACCGCCCTAGCCATCAGCGTTTTTCCAGTTCCGGGCGGCCCCACCAGCAGAACTCCTTTAGGAATCCGCGCCCCAATTTGAATGAATCGCTGAGGACTTTTGAGAAAATCAACAATTTCAACCAGTTCGGCCTTCGCTTCTTCGACCCCAGCCACATCAGCGAAAGTGATTTTGTCATCTTCACCTTCCACATACACCTTGGCACGGCTCTTCCCAATGGAAAGAACGCCCTGCTGTCCGCCCTGGCCACGCCCCAGGAAAAACTGCCAAATGGCCACAAAAATGAGCGGCGGAATCACCCAGCTTAAGATATTGGTGAACCAGCCATTTTTCGGTGGAGGAGTCGCTGCAAACTCTATGCCATTCTCCTCCAGGCGTTTTGGTAGTTCCAGGTCAAAAATAGGCGTTGTAGCAAAGACCTGTCCAGTTTCTTCACCCTCTGGCTTCAGTTGATAGCGAATTTCGTTTTGCCCAACGGAAACCCGCGCCACTTCTCCATCCTGCACCTGATCAATAAATAGACTGTAGGGAACGCGAGGAATAGGCGGCCCGAAAAAATTTGGCAGGATAATGTTAAGAATAAGCAGTAACCCAGAAATGATTAATAAAACATTACCAATTTGCCGCGATCGAGGAGTTTGCGGCTGTTTTTTAATGGCCATGCATTCAGCGTCCTTTTGCTAACAGGTTTAAGAAAGGGCTATCAGACAGCAGAGAGTCAATGCTAGAGGTTAGAGCAAGCCATTGGAGCAGTACATCATTCAAATGGCAGAAATCGCTTACAGTTTCCTGGGATGCTCACAACGCTTTTTCATCTGACATCCTTAAAACTACACACTAATTCTAAATTGTTTACTGAAGGCTCAGAATCAGCCGCTTTGTACGGTTAACGCGAACAAAAGCGAAGGGCGAACCGCTGTCCGCCCTCACAAGAATCTATTTGTGCTGTTCATATCCTTACGCAAACTCAACGTTAAGACTGCTTTCCGTTTTGTGAGCGTGCTACGCAGTTTCCATCCATTCAAAAACGCGATCGAGCTGCTCTAGCGTGATGAGTCCATACTGCCAGAGAATCATTGGAATTAAATTGGTGCTTTGCTCCGGCTGACGCAGGGCCAGGGCAATGGCTGCGGAAGGAACGGCTAACTCTTCTCGAAGAAACTGAATTAAACGGGTTCGGGTTGTAAAGTCCTGAGGCACAGGTCTGCTCCAATGTATAAATGATGTGGCTTTAATTGAAGTTTTGTAACAGTCTTTCAGATTTATTGAAGGCATTATAGCGAGAATCTATTGAGCGTGAACATAAATTTGCAGAATATTGAGACTTTTTGAGTAGAGGCTTCTATCAAGGGATAGAGGCGTTAGAACCTTTCTTCAAGGGCGATCGGCTCAATTCCTGAATGACTGATATCATCCGATCGTAAGATGAGAGAAAAATGAGAGCTTAATGAGGCTTTCTGAGAAAGAATAGGCTAAACAGTAGGCAATTCTAGCGAATTACTATGACTTTGGCGCATGATCAACAAAAAGTTTACGGACAAACGCTGCCTCAAAAGGCTAAGGACTGAGAAAAAGCTGAGGCCCGGGCACGTATTCATAAAGCAGGACTAACGCAACGGGTGCTGCTAACCCCTAAATGTTGTAAGGACATCGTATTGCCATGTCCCTCTCGGAATGGTGTATTCAGTCGAGAATGCGTCAGTTCTGATAAAGAAAAGATGATTTTGATTGCCCCAGCAGAAGTGACGAAACCCTAACAAAGGGCAGACAGTTCCAGAAGCAAATCGTAAAATAGAATACAGAAGCAAAAACTGATTTACTCTGTGCTGCATTTGCCCCAATCCAAGCTGGTTTATGTCGATGCGAAAACCGGAGGATTGGTTTTTTGTTGGGAATGTTGGGAATCGTCAGTTCGAGTTCACCACCATAAGTTTTGGAAAATCTCAAATATCGGAGGATTTCATGAGTTCAGATTTATTTGATGCCCTGACCGTTGCTTTGGTTGTCACTGTTTTTAGCTGTTTAGTATCTCCTACGCTGGTATGGCTGTTTACCTCTCACCAGCAGGGCTAAGCTCAGGGAATCCATCTATCTTGTTCCCGATGTACATGCTCTGTCTTTAAATGTTGCAATCTGTAATTAGTGATCCGCTTCCTCCCCAATCAACCTGCCTTTAGAATAGGCTAGAGGATAGGGTGCCTCCCTCCCCTTGAGATTAATCAACCGGGGGGACGCTCAATCGGCGGCAATCAATAGCATTCCTTCGGTAAACACGGATTACTTCGATGGCAACAATGATTGGGAGAGTGGCACTAAGCGGCATCTGTGCAGGAATTGCCCTGTACGTTGCAGTACGTACCGAAAACGAAAAAGTACAGGCTGCTGCTGCTTTAGCAAGTTCATGTTTGTTTGGCTTCACTGCGACAACTCTGGTGTTAAGGCAACATCGGGAGCGTAAAAGTCGAGAGCTTAATACTGATGCCTATTTAGAAATGCTGAGGCAGGTAAACACACCTCGATCGAGCGTTTCACAGCAGCCTCCAGTCTGTAGAGGATGTTGTCACTATCATGGGCGAGTGTATGGCGGAACCATGTTGGTTTGTGCAATGCATCCCTATGGCGTAGAAGACGATCGCTGTAGTGATTGGGAAACCAAGACTGCCGAACCTTCCCAGGAAGATTTGGATAACATTGGCAGCGATTTTTAGTTTTCTCCCGCAACAACAGAAGTTGAAGCAGTGAGTTGAAGCAGTTAAAGGTTAGAAAATCCCAGGAGCGTTGCCCGAAACGTCTTCACAGATAGGTGAACCAATCACTCCGTAAGTGGATTACGAGTTTCGCCTCTTGGGGATTGTCGTCCGTTTATTGACTACCAAACGGTTTACTAATTTGCCAATACATCACTAATTTGCCAATACGCCATTTAAAAAGATATCTGCCATCCCTTCTGCCATTTCTAGCATTGCTTGGGGAGGCGAATCTTCTGGCATGATCGTGTCACGGCTAAACCCAGCCACTGTAAACATCCCCAAAAATACCTGAGCGACGGTGCGGGGGTTCATTCGACGGTAAATGCCTTGATCCATCGCTGTTTCAAAAAAGGCCTCTGCCACATCGGTCATTTTGACAATGACTTCATTTTGGATTTGCTCACGCAAGTCAGGGTGAAACTGTGCTTCCATGAAGCAGACTCGCATCAAGTCAGCATTTTGATGTAAGTTCAGCATTCGCCGCCGCATGACTTGTCCGATCGCCTTGTAGCTGGCCATTTCGCTTAGTTCGGTCAGCAAGTCCGTTAAGATTTCTACCCATCCCTGAGTTGCCACTTCAACTAGAATTGCTTTCTTATTTTCAAAGTGACGAAAGATCGTCCCTTCAGCAACACCTGCTGCCTGGGCCAACTCACGAGTCGTAGTGCCGTCATAGCCTTGGCGAGCAAACAGCCGCCTGGCCGCTTGAAGAATTCGAGTTTGCGTTTCTGCCTCCGTTTGGGGGGCACTACGGAAAGAGCGCATAGCCACTCGTCGGAAACCGACGCAAAAGGTTTACTTAAAGCTTGAAACAGGTTCGTTAAACCTGCTGCTGTCAATCGAAATATGGAATATATTTCCTTGCCATTCAGCTTATCAATTCCGAAATGGATACTCACAGGTTCTCTACAAAGCTTCACAGAGATGGTAATTCGATCGGGGTAGCAAACCTACTGTCAGGTGTGGCAAGAGGGAGATCAAATAGAAGCAGTTAAAATGACGGGGGTATTTGCCCAGGTGCGCGATCGATGGATTACGGCTCACTTAAAAATCAGTTAGCCCACCAGAGCAACTTTCATTGCTGCACGATCGGCAATGTTACTGTGAACGTGGTTCCTTGCCCTAAAGTGCTACGAGCCGTAATCTGTCCGCCATGTCGTTCAACGATCTTACGGCAAATTGCCAGACCCATTCCAGTTCCTTCAAATTCACTGCGGCCGTGCAGACGTTGAAACATTGTAAAGATGCGATCGAGATACGTTTCATCAAAACCAATACCGTTGTCAGTGAATTGGATTTGACATTGGGCAGCATGCGGTGAAGAATCAGCCAAGATCTCAAAATTTGCGTCTGCCCGGACGGAAGGAAAGGAAAACAGCAGGAATGAGCTTAGCTTGATTTGAGGCGGAATATTGGGTTTGTGAAACTTGATGGCATTGCTAATGAGATTTTGGAACAATTGACGCATTTGAGTTGGGTCAGCTTCGATTGTTGGTAGTTCTGTTATTGCAATACAAGCACTGGTTTGCTGGATGGTAATTTCTAAATCAGAAAGGACATCATGCAAAATGTTTGTTAAGTTGACCTGTACAAATGGCTTGGCTTCAGTTGTGATGCGGGAAAAGGTGAGTAAATCATTAATTAGAGTTTGCATGCGGTGGGCAGCGTTTTGCATTCGCCGTAAATAATCCAATCCTTCATCAGATAGGGTATCCGCGTACTTTGCCTGAAGCCGATCGCCAAAGGTCTGAATTTTACGCAACGGTTCTTGGAGGTCATGGGAAGCCACAGAAGCAAAATCTTGGAGTTCTTGATTGCTTTGCTCCAATCGTTTGGCAAACTGCCTTAGCTCCGCTTCCGATCGCTTCCGGTGCGTAACATCGCGAATGTTGCACTGAATCACTCGCTGATTCCCTGTGCTGTAGGTGCTGCTTACGAACTCCACATCCAAATACTGTCCATCCTTAGTGCGAAGCGACAGATCCTTAAACCGTAATGAATCCGCTTCACAAAGTCGTTGCACGATCGCCTGAACGGTTTCCTCTTGCTCTAATACTCCAATTTCCCACAGTTTTTTACCCAACAATTCAGAGTGAGAATAGCCTAATAGATTGAGCAAAAACGGGTTCGCTTGAGTAATCTCTCCAGTGTCGGCATCCAGAATCAGCACACCATCTTGGGAAGCTTCAAACAACTGACGATAACGAATCGCTGAAGCAAGAAGAGCGGCTTCTGCCTGCTGGCGATCGGTAATGTCTTGTACGATCGAAAAAACACCAATCACATTACTATCCACATCAACTAATGAGGTGCTGTGCCATTCGCAGACAATCAATCTGCCGTCCGCAGTAATGTTCTGACTTGTGCTTGTAATGCTTGTTTTTAAGTCAATTAAAGTTTGCCAAACTCGCTGAAATTCAGGTTGCAGTAGTGAGGGCACAATCAATGCCTTAATCGGCTTCCCTAGAACTTCACGTCGCTTATATAAAAAGATCTTTTCTGCTCCCGGATTCCATTCCACAATTTCAAAATCCAGATTCCATTCAATGACTGCAAGCGGTGTTTGTTGGAGATGAAATAGCAGTTTGCGTTCTAGCTGCCGCAGGGCTTCTTCAGTTTGTTTTCGATCGCTGATGTCCTCAAAAATTACACCAACTTGCTGATGTGGGACAGGAAAAGCCTTCGCTAAAAACACCTTTTCAATGAGTTGCTCATTGCGATAGCGAATTTCACCTAAATCCTTGCTGACACCAGAACGAACGATTTCTGCATAGCCTTCAGGGGATTCGATTTTGAGAAAAGCAGGAAAAGGATCACGCTCTGGAACCAAACTTTTTGTCCAGCCCAAATCACTAGAAAATCCCAGGATTCTCTGTGCCTGGTGATTGGCAGCCACCAGCCTGAATGTATCGGCATCATTGATATTATCCAGGTGCCAAATCATTAACCCTAAGGGAATATGTTCCACCAATTCAGCGAACAGATGATGACCAACCATCTAGTTTTTCACCCACTACTCTGTCAATTAACTGTGTGGCGGCTTCTGCTCCTACAGGTTTACAAAAGAAATAGCCCTGAGCATAATCACAGTGAAGTGCCCGAATTTGAGCTAAGTGCTTTGATGTCTCAACACCTTCCGCCACAACATCCATTCCCAAGTTCCAAGCCAGCGTAATAATGGTACGAACGATCGCCAGTTGTTCACCATCTGAGTCAATCTTACTAATAAACGATCGATCGATTTTCAGCGTATCAATGGGGAAGCGATGCAAACAGCTTAAAGATGAATAACCTGTGCCAAAATCGTCGATCGCTAGATGAATCCCCAACTCCTGAAGCTGGGACAGTGTAGTAACTGCCAACTCAGCATTTTCCATGAGAATACTTTCAGTAATTTCCAGTTTCAAAAAACGAGGACTGAGGCCAGTTTCAATCAACGTTTGTTTAATTTCCTCGGTGAGGTGGGGCGTAAACTGTTTGCCTGAAAGATTAACTGTCATCATCAAGTCATGATTTGAAAACTGTTGCCGCCACTGCTGCATTTGTTTGCAAGCTTCCTGAAGTACCCAATGGCCGATCGGAATAATCAGCCCCGTATCTTCGGCGATCGGAATAAACTCTGTAGGGGAAATCATGCCTCGTTTGGGATGCTGCCAGCGCAATAAGCTCTCAAACCCAACGATTTGCTGTGTTCGCAAAGAGACGATCGGTTGGTAATGCAGCAATAGCTCTTGCCGGTCTAGGGCCCGGCGTAGATCGGTTTCAATTTGCAGCAACTTAACAGCATGGGTATGCATTCCTGGATTAAAAATTTCATAGCGGCCGCGGCCTTGCTCCTTAGCTCGATACATGGCGGTGTCTGAATCTCGCAGCAAGTCTTCCGGACGCACATAGTTCTTTGTTCCAAAAGCAATACCAATACTGGCAGCCGTAAACACCTCATACCCCTCCAGCGTAAACGGCACAGACAGTTCCTTCTGAATCCGTTCTGCCACCAATGTTACTGCGCTTTCGTCCCGTGCATCTTCCAACAAAATCACAAATTCATCTCCACCTAAACGGGCGATCGTGTCACTCGGACGCAAGCAGTGAGCCAGACGGTCAGCAATGGCAATCAAGAGATGATCGCCTAACATATGCCCCAAACTGTCGTTAATTACCTTAAACCGATCGAGGTCGATGAATAAAACCGCAAACAGACTGTATCTATGCTGGCAAAGCTGGATCGCATGACGGAGCCGTTCCATCAGCAAAACGCGATTTGGCAAGCCTGTCAATGTATCGTGAAGCGCGTCGTGAAGCAGCTTTTCTTCTGCCTGTTTCCAAGCGGTCAAATCAGTCTGGGAGCCTGCCATGCGAGTCGTTTTTCCCTCTGCATCTTGCACCGCCAACCCCCGGCACAGTATCCACCGATGCCCCCCGTCTCGATGCATCACCCGATATTCTTGCTCAAAGTGTGGAGTCAAGCCATCCAAATGTTCTTTTAAGTTGCGTTTGACCCAGTGCATATCTTCAGGGTGAATTCGATCGAGCCATTCTTCGATCGCATCGCCAATTTCGTGTTCCTGGTAGCCCAGCATGGCTTTCCAGCGTGCAGAGTAATACACCTTTCCCGTTTTTAAGTTCCAATCCCAAATGCCATCGTTAGCCCCTTGAACGGCTAACGCATAGCGTTCTTCACTTTCCCGTAGGGCAGCTTCGGCTTGGATGCGGCCTGTCACGTCGGTTTGCAGCCCAATAAAATTAATCAGTTTCCCTTCTTCATCAAATACAGGGTTAATGGTGACTTCATTCCAGAACGGGGTGCCATCTTTGCGGTAGTTGACAATCGTACAAACGATCGGCTTTAACTGAACGATCGCCTCTCGCATTTGCTGCACAACCCTTGGATCAGACTCTGCTCCCTGGAGAAAACGGCAGTTTTTGCCAATCACTTCTTCGACACCATACCCCGTTAGCTTGGTAAAGGCATCGTTTACAAAAATCACTGGGTTACGCGGCTGATTTGGATCAGTAACAACAACCCCCGTACTGATATTACTGATCGCCAATGCCAGTTGATGTTTCTCTCGCAGGGCTAAACGTAGCTTTTTCAGCGTGTGTGCATGTTGAATAGCGTAGCGGATAGTGCGTTCTAACATGAGGGCAGTCATTTCCCCTTTCAGCAAATAGTCTGCGGCCCCAGCTTGCATTGCAGCAACATCAATTTTGTGATCTCCCTGCCCTGTCAGCAAAATCATGGGAGCATCACAGTTACAACCGATCGCCTCTTTCAGTAATTCCAATCCACTGCACTGCCCCAGCCGATAATCGACCAGGTACACATCGTGCTGTTTCTGAACCATTTCAGCCAAGGCTTTATCATAGGTTGAAACCCAATCCAGCCAAAATGATTCCCCTTTGATTTCAGAAAACAGATCCCGTATGAAAATGTAATCATCCTCATCATCATCCACCAACAGCACTCTGATTAAAGGGAACGGCATATCTGAGACAGGTAAATTAAAGGGCGATCGTTGTTAACGGAGCGAGGAAAAACGTTCTTTGAAGGACTCCAGAGGGTGGAGTTTAGTTGAGAAAGACAAATTCCTTCCAACCGCTTTGGAGGACGATCCAGAGCGTTGGAGAGTGAAATAGAGTTTCCCTTGCTTATCGTTCCCTGAAACCGCCCATTTCTATAAGGATGCAGAACGGTTGTCCTCGTCTCTTGTTTGCCTTCCTAGGAACGCCATATGCAACTTACAGCGATTTTCATTTGGTTAAGCACTACTCCCTACTCCCCACTCCCTACTCCCTAACTCCTTTTGTCTTTTTGAAGCGCGGCGCAGTAGGTTGCCACTTGGGCATCAATTCCAGTAATGGCTGTGCCCACCACGATCGCATAAGCCCCCAGCGTTAAGGCTTGATGGGCCATTTCGGGGGAAGCAATGCCACCTTCGCAGATGCAGGGAATCTCCAAAGCTTGAACCATCTGGCGCAGGAGGTCGAAACCGGGGGGAGAGAGATGGCGAGTTGCTGCCGTGTAGCCGTAGAGCGTTGTTCCCACCAAATCTGCCCCTGCCTGGACTGCATGAATAGCTGCCTCCAGCGTATCAACATCCGCCATGACGGGCTTCCCTAACTCAGTATGAATCTGGGCAATTAGCGATTCAACAGTTTCCCCATTGGGGCGTTCTCGTTGGGTGGCATCGATCGCAATGATATCTGCTCCGGCACTGGCGATCGTCTGGGCATGGTCAAACTGAGGCGTAATGTAGACTTCATACCCTGGAATTTGTCGCTTCCACAGTCCAATAATGGGGGCTGAGACTCGCTGCCGCACGGCCTGCACATGGGCAGGAGTGTCAATCCGAACTCCGACGGCTCCTTGGTTGACAGCAGCTTGGGCAATGGCAGTGATCACGCTTGGCTCGAAGAGGGGAGAATCGGCTGGAGCCTGGCAGGATACAATCAAGCCCTGGTTTAATCGAGGCAGGAGGGACTGAATCAGCGACGGGTTTAAGCCTGATATGGGGAAGCCTGACATGGAAAGTAGTTGACCCAATCACGAAGGAGCATCCTCATTATCAAACGGTTTGGAGGATGTAGCTCTGTCTGTCAACGCTTTCGTGAAAACCTTCACTTTTTGGATCACGATTTATCAAGATTGTTTGCAAAATAGAAACAAGCTTGGTTTGTTGAAGCAGTTGCCGCAGACTAGGTAGAAAGCAGTTTGTTAACGAATGTGTTCTTAGAAGCATGACCCAACTATTGGCAGGCGATACAGGCGGCACCAAAACGATTCTCCTCCTGGCAGAACTCCACGAGACAGAAACCGGAACGAAGCTCAAGGCATTGTACGAGTCTCGATATGTCAGTGCCGAATTCACAGATTTGGTGCCGATGGTGCGGAAATTCTTGGGAGAAGCCGCCGAGTCACTGGGCAAACCGCCAACCCCCCAAAAAGCCTGCTTTTCGATCGCCGGGCCCATCGTCAACAACACATGCAACCTGACAAACCTGTCGTGGATGTTAGATGGCGATCGCATTCAACAGGAATTAGATCTGGAAAAAGTCCAGCTAATCAACGACTTTGCAGCAGTCGGCTATGGCATTGTTGGGCTGGATGCGTCCGATATTCATATTCTGCAAGAGGGCGAACCTCAGGCAGAAGCACCGATCGCCGTGATTGGGGCGGGTACTGGCTTAGGGCAAGGCTTTCTGATTCAGCACAATGGGCAATATCGCGTGTATCCATCTGAAGGGGGCCACACCGACTTCGCTCCGCGCGATGAGCTAGAATTTCAGCTTTTGAAATATTTGCGAGACAAGCTAAATATCAACCGCATTTCCGTAGAACGGGTTGTGTCTGGTATGGGCATTGCTGCAATTTACCAGTTCTTGCGCGATCGAGACTATGTAAGTGAATCACCAGATGTGGCAGAAGCCATCTGCACCTGGGAACGGGAAGCCGGAAAGGGTGAAAAAAGCGTTGATCCGGCTGCCGTCATTGCCACTGCTGCTGCGGAAGGGCGCGATCGGCTCTCAAAGGAAACAATGGAACTTTTCGTCAGCCTATACGGAGCCGAAGCAGGCAACCTGGCCTTGAAACTGTTACCCTTCGGAGGGTTGTACATTGCCGGAGGTGTTGCCGCCAAGAACCTTCCGTTGATGAAATCCGGCATTTTCATTGATGCCATGACCAATAAAGGCCGAATGCGACCTTTGATGGAACGAATTCCGGTACGGCTGATCCTCAATCAAAATGTCGGCTTACTTGGAGCCGCACTGAACACTGGGAGACTCTGAGCCAATCTCCATCCGGCAAGATTTGAGCTTCATCATCCCGTCACAAACCCAATCAACGCCTGATCCTGCACTGATTGGCGTTTTTCCACGGAAATGTAAGGAGCGTTGCGCGGCCCCGTATAAATTTGCGTGGGACGGAAGATGCGGTTTTCGCCGAGTTGTTCTTTCCAGTGGGCCAACCAGCCTGCGGTGCGGGCGATCGCAAAGACAGGGGTAAACAAGTCAGTGGGAATGCCCAGCTTGCGGTACACCAGCCCAGAGTAGAAATCTACATTTGGGTAAATGCCCTTGTGCCCCAATCGCTCCGAGACAGATTGCTCCATTGCCAAAGCAATATCGTAGTATTCATCTCGCCCAAACTTTTCAAATAGCTGCTCCGCCAACTGTTGCAGGATGCTGGCACGCGGATCTTTGACTTTGTAAACGCGATGCCCGAAGCCCATGATCTTCGTTTTCTGCTGAAGGCACTTGTCTAAATATGCCTCAACGTTATCCACAGAACCGATTTCCTCCAGCATAAAGATGACTTCTTCGTTAGCTCCTCCATGCAGCGGCCCAGCCAACGTTCCCACGGCAGAGGCAATCACACCATAGGGATCTGTCAGCGTGGAGGCTGTCACCATTGCCGAAAAGGTAGAGGCATTAATGGTATGTTCGGCGTGAAGGAGCAAGCAGATGTCAAAAATGCGGGCTGCCAGGGGGTCGGGTTCCTGCTCGGTCAGCATGTAGAGAAAATTGCCTGCATAGTCCAGGTCATCGCGGGGCTGAATCGGGTCATTTCCCTTTCGCATCAGTTGAAAGGCAGCAACCATTGTGGGAATTTTGGCCAGCAGCCGCACCACAGCAGCCCGAATGTAGGCTGGGTTGTCTAATGCTCGTCGGGAATAGAACAGCCCCAAGGCAGCAGCACAGGCTTGCAGCGCATCCATGGGGTGGCCGCTTTCCGGAAAACACTTCATCATGTCGCGAATCCGGTACTTTAGCCGTCGATGAAACCGAATTTCATGTTCAAATTCATCTAGCTCCTCTTGCGTGGGCAAGCCTCCCCAAATCAACAGATAGGACGTTTCCAGGAATGTGCTGTGCTGCGCCAATTCCTCAACATTAATACCCCGATACTCCAGAATGCCATTCTGGCCGTCTACAAAGCTAATGCTAGATTGGGTTGCAGGGATTCCTTCCAGCCCCGGTCTATATTCACAGAACGTCATAGTTTCACCGTGCGCCTGAAATGTCTGTAGTTATTAAGCTTACCTAGATTGGCACACACTTTGCTGGGAGTTTGTCTGTTTTGCAGCACTCCGATCCATTTTGAAGTTTAGATTTTGGATTGTGGATTTTGGATGTCAACGGCTTGAATGGCTAAATGTTTCAAATGTTATGACGCATAAACGGTTGATATTACTCTGCACAAGGCCCGCAGACAAGGCAAAATGGGGATTGGTGATGTACCGTTTTACCAGATGTCCCCTACTGCAATAAAGCTGATCCACCGATCGTCCACCGATGGCAGAGGGCGACCTTCCCTGGGGTGAGAGCATAGCGCAGTGCAGTGTAGCCACCTCCTTCCCTATTTCCTCCGAAAATCCAAAGTCCAAAATCTAAAATTCCTCTGGCATGGCTTTAGTCGTCGCAACGTTTTATAAATTTGTCAAACTGTCTGATCTTTCAGAACTCCGATCGCTCCTTTTGTCACACTGTCAAGCGCAAAATATCCGGGGAACAATTTTGTTAGCGCAGGAAGGCATTAATGGCACGATCGCAGGAACCCGTGAGGCGATCGATTCAGTATTGACCTATTTGCGTTCCGATCCACGTCTGGCTGACCTAGAGCATAAGGAATCGCCTGCGGAGGAGATGCCCTTCGATCGGATGAAGGTGCGGCTGAAAAAGGAAATTGTGACATTGGGGCTGCCTGAGGTTGACCCGACGGAGCAAGTGGGCACGTATGTTAGCCCGGAAGAGTGGAACGCGATCGTTTCTGATCCAGACGTAGTGGTGATTGATACTCGTAATGCTTATGAAGTGGGCATTGGCACGTTTAAGGGGGCAAAAAACCCGGAGACGAATTCCTTTCGGGAATTTCCAGAGTATGTGCAGCAACACCTTGACCCTACTCAGCATAAAAAAGTGGCCATGTTTTGCACAGGCGGGATTCGCTGCGAAAAAGCTTCCTCCTTTATGCTGTCTCAAGGTTTCCAGGAGGTTTATCACCTCAAGGGCGGCATCCTGAAGTATCTGGAAGAAGTTCCTCCTGATGAAAGCCTGTGGCAGGGGGAATGCTTTGTGTTTGATCAGCGTGTTACCGTTCAGCACGGTCTGGAAGCGGGAACCCATGAAATTTGCTGGGGTTGCGGACACCCTGTTTCGGCAGCCGATAAAGCTTCTCCCCAATACGAAGTCGGGATTTCTTGCCCCCACTGCTACGATCGCCTGACCGAGGAAAAGCGCGATCGGCTAGCAATGAAGCGACGGCAATGGCAGTTGGCGCGGCGTGGAAGGATTGAGGACTGATCACCGTATGAACGTTTCGGAGCAAACCGATCGCTTCCCAGCAATGCAAAATCTACGGAGCTAGTTAACGGTAAAGTCCAGCGACACAACTTGACATAACCTGTTTTACAGATTTTGCATTTGAGTTTTTAGCCTGCTCCACTTGACGGTGGCACTTGAAAGTTATTCCCAACATAGTTTTGCTGCGTCATATCTCTAGAACCTTTCATACTTAAAGAAGCACCAAGATAACCAAGCGTTGTGAGTAGAAAGTCAGAAAACACATCTGGAATTTGACGTTCTGAAAACATTCCAACAACAAAAGCAGAAACAATACTAAGTCCTATACCCAAATATGGTTGTAACTATCGCATCTCTTGTTAGGATCAATTGCCATATCTTACTTTGATTTTCATGTAGCTGATTTTTAAGATCTTCACATCGCTTTTCAAATTCATCTAATTCACTATTTAATTTTTCTCTTAATCCCTCATCTTTTACTGTATATATTAAGTCTTCAATTTTTCCGACTGTCTGCTCTGCTTTAAAGCTTTCCATTGAATCAAGCAATATCGTTTCTAATCAATGAATGATTCGAGGGCGTATCAGGGGATTATTCGCAGCTACTGACAGGAGACTTTCGGGCTTTTCAATACAGCATTCGAGATGAGGTCATCGCCCCATGAAGCTGCCGCGAGATATGACCGGGCAAAACCTCGCGAAATTTCTGAAAAAGCGAAGAAAATCAAAGCAAATCTACCCTGTCCCCTATTCAATTGCAGCAATCTTAATTTTTCTAACCTATCTATCCGTTGACACATCCCCCACCCCCCGATCGATCGATTGAGGAAGATAGGCTAAAATAGAGGAGAATATCTTACTAACCTTTGCATGGGAGAAATTCCTGGAATATTGCGCCAAAACGTTTTAGACTGGCTTGCTTACAATGTTCCTGAGTCTCGCATCAGCCACATCTTGAGGGTGGAGCAGATGGCGGCTGCCCTTGCCCAGATGCATGGACTAGATGAGGCAAAAGCGGCACAAGCAGGGTTGATGCACGACCTGGCTAAGTATTTCAAACCGCAAAAGTTGTTGGAAATGGCGCAGCAGGAAGGGTTGCCGATCGATCCAGTAGCAGAAGCGAACCCTCACTTACTCCATGCCGATGTCAGCGCGATCGTCGCTAGAGATGTGTTCGGCGTTACGGATGAAGAAATATTAGCGGCAATTGCAAATCATACCTTGGGTAGTCCCGGAATGCCGCCCATTAGCTGTGTAGTATTTCTATCCGATACTTTGGAACCTGGACGTGGAGAAACTCCAGAGTTAGATGCCCTGCGCCAAATTAGCCAAACCAACTTAAGCGAAGCCATTTGGATGACTTGTGACTACACGCTGCAATACTTGATTGCAAAACATCGTCTAATTCATCCCCGTGCCATTGCCACTCGCAACTGGTTTTTACATCACAGCAAATCGTCTACCCATCCCCTCTCCAAACCCGTTTCTGCTTCTCTTTAACGCCTATGATGATTTTTTTAATTTTCATTTCTCTCGCTACCCAACGTCCCCATTCCGGTGCAGCCGGTTTCTATCCAACGTGCGTTGGGCGACGACGATGTTTCTCAACGTGAGCAGCTCGTTAAATGTTCATCTCAAATCATTTCACCCGTTCATTCACCTATTCATTGCAACTGTCGTTCTCAAATGCAACACAATGTCGATCAAACTAGGAGCATATAGTTTTTAATGGTAGATTCCTCTTACCCTCGGATTTCGTCCCAATCTGCTTCAGAGAAAACAGGGTTTTCAGCCCACGTCAGCCGTTCTGACGACCCCAGTTACAAACTGGCTCTCACCATTGCTGAAGCAGCAGACGATCGCAAAGGAGCCGATATTCTTCTCCTCAACGTGGCAGATGTGTCCTACATTGCTGATTACTTTGTAATAGTCACTGGATTTTCCAATGCACAAGTGCGGGCAATTTGCAATTCTATTGAAGAGAAAGTGCAAGAAGAGTGGCACCGTGATCCTTTGCGACGGGAGGGACAGTCAGAGGGAAATTGGGTGCTGATGGATTACGGCGATGTCATCGTCCACATTTTCCTGCCCAAAGAGCGAGCCTTCTATAACCTGGAAGCGTTCTGGGGGCATGCTGAGCAAATTCTGTTTACATCGCTCTCAAATGCCTCTATTCACCCCGTCCGAGATTCGTTAAAGTAAAGGCATCTGGCTTCTAAAACCAATCTCAAAGACACAGCTAGGTGTGTTATGCCTTCTTCTGCCTCTGTTTGCCCTGTCCCTGTCGAACAACAGCCCATCAATGAATATCAGGAATTAAAGGAGTCCTGGTTTTTTCGATGGGGAACGTTAGACACAGGGGGATACCTCAAACCGATCGTGATTCTCTGGAGCCTGAGCTGGCTGATTTCCTTTCCTGTGGCAGCCACCAGCTTTTCACCAACTAAGGCTTCAGTCCATTTTTTCCTATGCGGGGCAGCAGGGGCAATGATACTACCCACTCTGGCACTTGTACGACTCTATCTGGGTTGGTGGTATGTCCGTAATCGGCTTTCCCAACCCTTGGTCGTTTATGAAGAGTCGGGCTGGTATGATGGGCAAGTCTGGGAAAAGCCAGATGAAATCTTGCAGCGCGATCGGCTGATTGTCACCTATCAGATCCAATCCATCCTCAACCGGCTCAAAATCACCTTCAGCGTGATTGCTGGACTGTTTGTGTTGGGATCTGTGGCGTGGCGAGTTTTTTAAGGAGTATGGCACAGGCTACGAATGACAAGGGGAAAACGTGTAATACAGACCGCAGAGCTTCAGGTTCGGCTGCTGCGTGAGGGAATTATTGAATCCACCCATCGGGTTCAAGCCGTTGTGGCAGACAATCGAGGACGGGCACTCTCTGTGGCAGGCAGTCCAGAAACCGCTACATTTATTCGGTCTGCCCTGAAGCCGTTTCAGGCTTTAACGGTGGCTACAACGGGGGCACTGGAGCGATTCAGCTTAACCGATCGCGATTTGGCGATTATGTGCAGTTCTCACCAGGGAACGGTGGAGCAAGCACGGCAAGTTTTTAATATCTTATGGCGATGTGATGTTGACCCGTCTGCCCTACAGTGCCCTATCCCTCCAGGCAAACGGAGCCGTTTAGAGCACAACTGTTCTGGTAAGCATGCCGGAATGCTGGCAGTGTGTCGGCAGCTAAATTTTCCCTTGTCCAACTACACCCAGCGCAACCATCCGGTGCAAAAGCTGATGATTGGCAAAATTGCTGAACAGCTTCGGATGCCGCCCGATGAACTGATTCATGCCCATGATGATTGCGGTGTGCCCACCTATTTCATGCAGCTTGTGCAAATGGCGACGCTTTATGCCCTTCTGGCATCGGGTGACAGCTTAGACATGGAACGGATTGTGCGGGCAATGACTCACCATCCCACAATGGTGGCAGGGGACGGGCAGTTTGACACTGAACTGATGCGGCTAGCGGGTGGAGAGTTGGTCAGCAAGTCGGGTTCAGAGGGGATTCAGTGTGTTGGGCGAGTGGGCGAAGGGTTGGGCTTAACCATTAAAGCGATGGATGGAGCCAAACGGGCCAAGTATGCCGTTGCCATTCACCTATTGAAGCAAATGGGCTGGATTAGCCCGACGATCGCCGAAACCCTAACGGAAACCTTTATGACTTTGGGCAACTTCAAGCGGCTGGAAGTCATTGGGGAACTAGTTTTACCCTAGAAAGTAACCTTAAAGAGACAGGCAAACTTAAAGGACGAACTCTAAAAGTGAAGATGCCGGATTAGATTGGCAGCATAGGAACGACGACCTTCGCAACCGGATTGGGTTCGATGTTCCGCTTCAGCTTGGTGGTTGTCCCACCAAACACTATATTGGGCAGAGTTATTTCTACCATTAAAGTACGATCGCCAATCAAGTCCAATAAAGGCGATGTGGAGCGTTCTACCTGTTGCAGGAAAGAAAACATCATATAAGTAGGTTCCACCCTCCTCATTGCCTGCCCACGTCACCCTTGCTAAATCACCCTCTAGGTCAGTGAATTCATATCCAACTGGAGCAGGTGCCTCTTGAGCCGCAAAAATCGCAGAACAAGCTGTGCTGGGTGCGGGCTGCGAAGGAGCAGGACGATTAGACGGAGGAGGAGGTGAGCTGCGGTGGCAGTGGTACTCACCCGTGCTGCGGTTCGTATGACAGCCACTAGAGTCAGTTCTGCCTGGGTGTGCCACTGCTGCTTCAGGCAGGTTGAGCATCAGTACTGCAACGAGAAGGGTAAAGGTACGAATTTTGTTCATGGAAAGTTCCAATGTACAGAAGTAAGCGGAGGAGGCTGTTTGACTGCCTCACAAGATCTCGCTCTCCTTTACATCAGGGTTCCCTGATTTCGCTGGCGAATCAACTGCTAATGGGCTTGCTCCATCGATACTCGCACCGATAGTACAAAGCAAATTACAGCTTTTCGCCTTTTTCATGGGTCGCCTGGGATTCGAACCCAGGACCAATCGGTTAAAAGCCGAGTGCTCTACCGCTGAGCTAGCGACCCTTGTCTTCATCTGAAGAATTTCCAGACCGTATATAAGAGTAACACATCGTCGGAACAGTTTGCCAAGAAATCAATGCAATTCTGCAATAAATTGGGTAACGCTAGAGGCGATCAGTTGCGGTGGTTGTTGCTGTATTGGATTCGCGCTCCTGCCCAAGCTAGCTTTTCTCGCAAGGTTTGGAAATAAGAGTAATTCTCCCGGAGAATGATGAACTCAGCAGGATGATCTGCCATGCGAATATCAACGCGCTGCCCCGGCCAAATGGCTGTTGCCAATACCCCGTCCATCCACAGCTTTGTATTGAGATCCTGATCGGCAAGGGGCCAGATGCTGACCACAGAACCAGCTGGCAACACGATCGGCCGACTGGATAAGCTAAGGGGGCAAATGGGAGTCACAATCAGCCCATCCATGCCAGGATGAACAATCGGGCCGCTAGCTGCAACGGTGTAGCAGGTTGAGCCTGTGGGGGTGGCTACCAGCAAGCCATCTCCTTGATATTGATCAACGACCTCGCCATCGATTTCCATTTCCAGGATAGAAGTAATCATCCGATCGGCTGAAGCTGGCTTCACGCACATTTCGTTCAACGCTAGATACCGATCGCTCATCGGTTCAAGGTTCGTGCGATTTCCCTCAAAAGTCATTGCCTGCAACATCATCCGTCGCTGTACCGCAAACCGATCTTCCAACAACCGATCCCATACTGCCTCGGAGTCGCGAAATTCATCTGGCGATTCGGTTAAAAAGCCTAAATGCCCCCCCACATTCACAGCCAAAATGCGAATTCCTTCAGGGGCCAGGTGGCGGGCTGCTGCCAATGCTGTGCCATCTCCGCCCAAAACGATCGCCAAATCAATGGGCTGCTGCACGGAGGCCAGAAAAACTGGGTAGGGATTATCTTTTGAACCAGATGGGCCCAACAAAATCCGGCAGTTGCGCTTTTCCAACTGAGCCGCACATTGCTCTGCCCACCGCTTACTGAGTGGATCGCCCGCCTTATGGACAATAATGACTTGATTTAATTCCACGCTGCCCGATCGCCCAAATCGCTTCTCGCATTTAACTTAGCATTCTGGATAAGTAAACTGTCCGAACAACGGGAGAAACTCAAGACTGCGAGAGAATGCGAATTTAATAACCTGAAATTCTCGTGGGATAGGCATCTTGCCCGCCCAGTCACAAAAGCAGAGTCATTATTGGTTATTTAATCCACAATCCCAAGCCCTACCATTTCAGCAAGTTAAATTGCTCCATATCCACCGTGTCACGGTTGCGGTAAATGGCTAGCACGATCGCCAGACCCACTGCTGCCTCTGCTGCTGCGATCGAAATCACAAAGACTGCAAAGACCTGCCCGCGAATCCCTTGGGGATCAAGGTAGTTGGAAAATGCCATTAAATTGAGGTTGACGGAGTTCAGCAGCAATTCGATCGACATCAACACGCGAATGGCGTTACGGCTGGTTACTAGCCCATAAATGCCAATGCAAAATAGGGCGGCGGCGACTAAAAGAAAGTATTCAAGCTGCATAGCATTTGGTTTGAATAAGATTTCGTACAAAAAACTGGTAAACCAGACAGAACGAGAAGCAAATCTCAGCCTGCCAATGGCTCATCCCTAATCCTCAGCTACTTTTTGCCAGAAATCAACTCGCGAGGACGCTCAGGCAATTTCAAGGCAACAGGCGGTTCTCGTCCATCTTGATCTGCCAGTTCATCAGGCAACAAGTCGCGCCGCGCCAAAACGATCGCTCCAATCATCGCCATCAACAGCAGCACCGATGCTAGTTCAAAGGGCAACAGAAAATCGCTAAAGAAATGTTTTCCAATCACCACCATTGCGTCATCCCCAGCCGGAGGGGCGATCGAAATTACCCAGGGCGTTGCCAGGATCATGGTTCCCAACAGGGCAAATAACCCCAGGCAAACAGCTCCGGTTGCAGCCCTACCCAGCCAAACATTTTTGACTGGAGCAAAATCTTCGCGCTTGTTCACCAACATGATCCCGAACAGAATCAGGACGTTGACAGCTCCCACATAAATTAAAACCTGGGCGGCTGCCACAAAGCCAGCATTCAGCAGAATATACATTCCCGACATACTGACAAACACTAAACCCAGCAAAAAAGCCGAGTAAACAATATTCGCCAGCAACACCACACCCAATGCGGCTCCCAGCATCATCGCTGCCAGCACGGCAAACGAAACAAGTTGAACTCCGTCGGCTAAATTCACAACTATTTCGGCTCCCTCAAACCTTGAATGTTATTTCGTTTCAGCACTTTTTGATGCGGCTTCCATCTCTTCCAAAATTTCCTCTGGAAGCTTGCCTGCCCGACGAGTTCCCTCCGGCACATCATGACCACTCAAAACGCCCTTCGGCAGGTATGCCAATTCGCGAATAGGAGTCACCATTGGATCGGAATGCGTCACGCTATAGGGCAGCCGTCCCAGAGCCACGTTGTCGTAGTTGAGTTCATGGCGATCGTAGGTTGCCAGTTCATATTCTTCTGTCATGGAGAGGCAGTTAGTAGGGCAGTACTCTACGCAGTTGCCACAGAAAATGCAAACTCCAAAATCAATACTGTAGTGGTTGAGCTTTTTCTTCTTCGTTTCTTTGTTAAATTCCCAATCCACAACCGGGAGGTTAATCGGGCAAACCCGAACGCAAACTTCACAAGCAATGCACTTGTCAAATTCAAAGTGAATTCGGCCACGGAATCGTTCTGAGGGAATCAGCTTTTCGTAAGGGTATTGAACTGTAACCGGGCGACGTTGCATATGGTCAAAGGTGACGGACAAGCCCTGACCAATGTATTTTGCCGCCTGGACTGCCTCTTTGGTGTAATCGCCCACTTGCTTGAGGAACTTCAGCATCGTGTGTCTCTCTTCAGGTCGGTTGAACAAAAGAAATTAAGGTTAGCCGCCAAATGCAACTGGAAAGGCCAGTTTTAGTCCTGCTGTCAGTAGCAAATTGACAAGGGAAACCGGAAGTAGGAACTTCCATCCCAAGTCTAGCAACTGGTCAATGCGGACTCTGGGCACCGTCCACCGCAGCAAAATGGCAATGAAGATCATTAAGTAAGTCTTGAACAGCGTCATGACAATGCCTAAGCTTGCCGTAATGACCTGAAGCCAAGCCGTCGATTCGCTTACACCCAACCAACTTGCCAGCAAACTCACCGGAATGGGAGATTCCCAACCACCTAGGTACAATACTGCAATTAAAAAACAAGACAGCACCAGGTTGGCGTATGACCCCGCGTAAAACAGCATAAAGCGAACCGCTCCATACTCCGTTTGGTAGCCTGCCACCAACTCTTCTTCTGCTTCTGGAAGGTCAAAGGGCATTCGCTCTGCTTCGGCAAGTGCTGCAATCCAGAAAATTAAAAAGCCAACGGGCTGCCGCCAAACGTTCCAGCTTAAAATGCCGTAATCTGCTTGCTGCGCCACAATGTCGATCGTACTCAGCGAGTTTGACATCATGACAACGGCCAACACTGCCAACGCTAGAGGGATTTCATAGCTAATCGACTGTGCAGCCGCCCGCAGCCCCCCTAACAAAGAATACTTGTTGTTGGAAGCATACCCTGCCATGAGTAGACCGATCGGCGCAATGCTGGAAAGCGAGATCCATAGGAATACGCCTACGCTCAGGTTTGTAATCACCAGGTTTTGTCCAAACGGCACGATGAGATAGGACAAAAACACAGGAATAAAAACCAGAATGGGAGCCAGCACAAACAGCCAAGGGTCAGTCTTGGCGGGCAGCATATTCTCTTTAAATAGGAGCTTCACCACGTCAGCCACCGGAACCAACATGCCTAACGGCCCCATGTATTCTGGCCCGATGCGCTGCTGGGCGGCGGCTGAAATTTTTCGCTCTAGCCACGTTGAAACAAGGGCCAGCACCGTGACTGCCCCCACAATAATTACCATTGGTAATGGAATCCAGACGACTTTGGCGACCCCGTGAGGCAAGCCTAGTCCCTCAAGAATCTGGATGAAACTTCCTTGCAAATCAATTCCTGAACTCATGTTTCCTGCCAAAGGCAACAAGGTTTATGAAGTTTTTTAAGCAAAACCTCCAGCCTTAGTATACCGTTGCGGGACAGGTTGCACGGTGTTACAGCTAGTGGAAGTTCAGAGAACTAGTATAAGCAGTTCTTAATTGACTTCGGCTTTAACCGGGTTTCTCGTTATTAGGGCTGGACGAATGGGAAATCTAGCTATACCAATAGGCAATTTTTAGCGATGACAATGCTTCAGCCCTCTCATCCTCCATCGTTTTGGCGAAACCTGCTGCCTCGATCGCCGCAGTCAGGAACCGCAGCCTCAAATTCTACTGCTTTGCCGCGCCGCGTATTCATGCGTTTATTAATGGGTGGAACAACTCTGGCTGTGAGCTTGGCTGGTTATTGGTGCTATCAAGTAGTTCGCAACTTAACTTTAGAAGGATTAAAGGACACCGCATTTTTAGAGGTACAGCAAGGAAGCGATGAAATAGACACCTGGCTCAGCATCCACAAAGCATCCTTAGAAGCAAGCGCGAATAATCCTACCTTTCAGACGATGAATTGGCAGGTAATTGAGCCATATCTTCAGGCAGAAGAGCGTAGACTGCCCGAATTTACCTATTTTGGCATGATCGATCGCGAAGGATGGCTCTACACAACCCTGGCAGATCAGCCAAACGGTGAGATTAACCTCAAAGACCGTCATCATTTTCAAGGGGCAATGGCAGGACGCAGCAGCTTGTCTGATCCAATCATTGCGCGGATTCCGGCAGGGGCAAGGGTCGTGGCTTATGCGATTCCGGTATGGTCGGGTGTGCCAACTCGTGAGCAACCTCTGGGAGAAGTGCTGGGGGCAATGAATGCAGTCATTAGTATTGATACGGTAATGGATGTCGTCAATCGGCTTGATTACGGGGAAAACAGTTATGCTTTCGCGCTGAACTCGAAGGGAGAGGCGATCGTTCACCCTGATCCAGCGTTAATGTCTACCGTCGAGCGTCCGGCTCCTAGCCTTTTGAAAGCAGCCGATCGAGGGTTAGCACAAATTTCCCAACAGATGATCAATAAAGAGCAGGGCATCGAACGAGTTAAGCTGGACGGCATCTGGCAATACGTTGCCTATATTCCCCTGGAAGAAGCTGACTGGTCTGTGGCTCTGGTCATCCCGCGCCAAAACATTGAATCTCAGCTTCGCCCTCTGGATATTATGGCCTTAGCCGTTGTTGCCCTCGCTGCGGCCATGCTGGGTGTCCTTTGGCAGGTGCAAGCCTTTGAGCAGACCCAACTAAAAAAGTCTAAGGTGGCAGCAGATGCAGCAAACCAGGCAAAGAGCGAATTTTTGGCCAACATGAGCCATGAACTTCGGACTCCGCTCAACGGCATATTGGGTTATGCCCAAATTCTCGATCGCTCCCAAAGCTGGGGTGAAAAAGAAAGGCAAGGCGTTGAAATTATTTACCAGTGTGGGACTCACCTGCTGACATTAATCAACGATATTCTTGACCTGTCAAAAATTGAAGCGCGAAAGTTAGAATTGCAGCCACATTCCATCCACTTTCCAGCGTTTTTGCAGGGTGTTATAGAAATTAGCCGCATTCGGGCTGACCAAAAGGGCATTGAGCTTGTGTACTTGCCCGATCGCCATTTGCCAGAAGGGGTAGAAGTAGACGAGAAACGCCTGCGGCAAGTGCTGATTAACTTGCTAGGAAATGCAGTCAAGTTTACAGACAAGGGTTCTGTCACCTTTAAAGTGGCAATCCTTGGCGTAAACGAATCAACAACCCGAATTCGCTTTCAAGTCGAAGATACGGGGGTTGGCATTGCTCCAGAGGCGATCGATAAGATCTTTAATCCCTTTGAGCAAGTTGGGGAAAGTCGGCGACAGACCGAAGGGACAGGGTTAGGGTTAGCCATCAGCCAACAAATTGTCAGAGCAATGCAGTCTCAACTCCAGGTTGAAAGCCAGCTTGGGGTCGGCAGTACGTTTTTCTTTGAAGTGAACCTGCCCGTTGCGACCGAATGGCGGCAAACCATGAGTGCCTTTAGGGGGCAAGAAATCATCGGCTATCAGGGCGATCGAAAAACCATTTTGATCATCGATGACAAATGGGAGAACCGATCGGTTGTCGTGAACCTGTTAGAGCCGATCGGATTTACCGTATTTGAAGCGGAAAATGGGCAGGCCGGTTTAGAAAAAATTGCAGAACTTAAGCCAGACCTGGTGATCACTGATTTGATTATGCCCGTGATGAATGGTTATGAGATGCTGCACGCCCTGCGGACTTCCGATGGGCTAAAAACAGCTCAAGTGATTGTCTCTTCAGCCTCCGTATCCCAAATTGATCAGCAGCAAAGCTTGGATGCAGGCGGCGATGACTTCTTAGCCAAACCCGTCCAGGCAAAAGAATTGTTTCCCTTACTGGAGAAATTTCTCAAGGTTGAGTGGAGCTATGTTGGAACTGAACCAAAGCCCAGACTAGCAGCAGTAGAAGCCCCTCCTCACTCCCAGCCCCCAGCGGACCTGGTTATTCCCCCTGCCCACGAATTGAAACAACTATTGAAACTGGCCCAGCAAGGACGACTAAAAGCCTTGAAGGAAGAAATTCAGCGGATAGAACAGTCTAATCCAACGTATGTAGGCTTTGCCCAGCAGATCCAGCAATGGATAAAGACATTTCAAGCAGAGAAAATTGAACAGTTCATTCAGTCCCATTTAGATGGCAAGCGTTGATATCAACATGCGACTCCGAGAAAAACATCATGTCTATCTTCACCCCTCAACTAATCCTTGTCATAGACGATACGCCAACCAACTTGGAGGTGATTTCAGAAGCTTTAACAGATGCGGGCTATGAAGTTGCAACTGCCATTAACGGCGAACGTGCCCTCAAACAGATTCAGCATACGCTACCAGATTTGATTCTGTTAGATGTGCAAATGCCTGGTATTGATGGGTTTGAAACCTGTCGTCGGCTTAAGGAAAAACCCAAAACATCTGATATTCCTATCATTTTTATGACGGCTCTTTCAGATACCGAAAGCAAGGTGACAGGGTTCAGTTTAGGCGCAGTAGATTACATCACTAAACCTTTTCAAGAGAAAGAGGTGCTGGTACGAGTAGAAACTCATCTTAAATTGCACAGCCTCACCAAGGAACTAGAACGCCGAGTTGCAGAACGAACCACTGAACTGTCTGCCACAGTAGAACGGCTACAACAGTCGCAGCTCCAGTTAATTCAAAGTGAGAAAATGTCGGCATTGGGAAATTTGGTGGCAGGAGTGGCCCACGAAATTAACAATCCGATCGGCTGTATTGCAGGGAATTTAAAACCCGCCAGAGAGTATATTCAAGACTTGTTTCACCTTATCGACCTTTACCAAGCAAACTGTTCTAATTTAAGCCAGGAGGCAAAAGACGCGATCGCCGCGATCGACCTGGACTATATCCGAGAAGATTTGCCCAAGCTCATCACCTCCTTACAAGAAGGAACCGATCGCATTTGTAGCATCAGCATGAGTTTGCGGATTTTCTCCAGAGCCGACCAGGAACATAAAGTGCCATTTGATATCCATGAAGGACTGGACAGCACTATCCTCATTCTCAAGCATCGCCTCAAAGCGAATGAATATCGTCCTGCGATCGAAGTCATCAAAGACTACGGAGAACTGTCACCCATTGACTGTTTTCCTGGTCAATTGAATCAAGTCTTTATGAACCTGCTGACCAATGCCATTGATGCTTTGGAGGAGGTGAACCAGGGCCTTAGCTTTGAAGAAATTCAAGCTCGCGCAAATTGCATTCTGATTCAAACGCGCTTACTCACCCCCGACAAGGCCCTCATCCGAGTGCAGGACAATGGCTGTGGAATGGCTGAGTCTGTGAAGCAAAGAATCTTTGATCACCTGTTTACAACTAAATCAGTGGGGCAAGGGACGGGGCTGGGCTTGTCGATCGTTCATGAGATTATTGTTAAGAAACACAGTGGACGGATCGAGGTTCAGTCTACTCCTGGAAAAGGAACAGCGTTTTTGATGCAGCTTCCCGTCAGGCAAGAAGTCTAGCGTTTAAGATTGCAAATTGTCGCCCTTTTTTGTTGCCATTTTTTTAATCTCAAGCTTTTTGATCTCAAGCTTTCAAAGGATTGATTTAGTACAAATATACTGATAGAATCGATCGCATCTAACCTATCACAAGCATAAAAACGTGGAGGATATCGGCATGGATGAAAATCCCAGCATTCTTTCGCACGTTTCGATCGGCACGAATCAGTTTGAACGCGCCGTAGCGTTTTATGATGCCGTGTTGCCAACCCTGGGCTGCAAACGCATGATGGAGCATCCAGGAGCCGTTGCCTACGGTAAAGAATATCCCGAATTTTGGGTGCAAACGCCAATCGATGGTCAGCCTGCAACGGTTGGAAACGGTTCGCACATTGGCTTTATTGCCCCAACTAAAGACGCTGTTCATGCGTTCTATGAGGCGGCATTAGCGGCTGGAGGTTTGGATGATGGTGCCCCCGGAGCCAGACCTGACTATGGTGAACCTTATTACGGCTGTTTTGTGCGCGACCCCGATGGACACAAAGTAGAAGCTTCCTACTGGGACATGCAACTCATTCAAGAGCTTTATGTTGAGCAGTAAAGACACAAACGGATGAGATTCTGAATCAGTTGATTCGTTGATCAATGGATGTTTTTACTTTTCTAAAACGTGGGAATGAGCCAGAAATCCGCCAAGAGTAAACTTTAGTATCATTCATTTTGCTCTAATTCTAAAAGCGGTATATTGGGAATTGAAGCTGATAAGCTTCCCTGGCAGATTTAACAGCCAAGTTCACATTAGAAGAGAGGTAAAAGAGCTGTTTCATCTGAATCTGTCTCGTTCAACCGTAACAGCATCCATCCGAAACATTGATATTTCCTCCGGCTAGTTGTAAGGGAGCCATGCGACGGATTGCATTGATGAGTCATCAGTGATTCAATCCCGGTAACTCCAGATAGAATGATGTAGGAGAGGAGATCGCTCAACTGTTTCAGACCTTGGGTGCTGTTACTGCTTTTAAAGCCATACGAGACAGGAAAAACACATGGCAATCATCGCACTGAAAGCTTGGTACATTGACGAATACGAACCCATTCGAGAGTTGGAAAAACGTCCTCACGATTTGCGCCTCAGTAAAAATAGCTTGCTAAAGTCAGCCTTGCGGGCTGATTTTTTAGAAGATAGCGAGGATGTAAAAAACTCTCTTTGGTTTCAACGATATTTAGAGGGCGAAACAGTTGAGTTTTATATTGAAGGCAGCGGCGGTTATGCCATTTCTAATATCGATCTGATTAGTCATGAAATCTACTTCACCAAACAAGATGTCATGGCCCATCTCGATCCAACAATTTTTCTTTGTTACCAAACGGATCATCCGCAATCCAGCGATCTATTACGAGATGAAATTCAAAGCTTCTTAGATAAATTTAATAAACGATCGCGCTTTCCCCTCACCCTAGAAGAATCCCATCGGCTCGCAGAGGGGCCGGTTCGCCTTAACAGTGGATTGATGCGGAAGATTCGGAAGTGCCTATTGTTCATTGCAGACAGCACACCCATCCTACAGATTGACGGCAACCCTCCCCAACTGATTCCCAGCCCGAAAGTCTGTGTTGAGGTGGGCTACGCGCTGCAATGCAAACGAGCCGAACAGTTGCTTCTCACTCAACTAGAGCGATCGGATGTGACAGGGCAATTTCCTTTTGACCTTCCCAGTAGTAGCCGCCTCATCTTTCGCAACAAAACTGACCTCCATAAAACCTTGCCGCAGGTAATGGAGGAGCAATTGCAACGGTTTAATCTCATCGCTTAAGGGGATAAAGCTTGTACAAAACGCCCTTGTTCTCCGAAAAAATGGTTAATCTGAGAATGAGCAATCAGAGTGTGGCAATATGACTTCTTCCCTGCCAGCAGTAAACCATCTCTCAACCTTGTACCAACAGGATTATTACCAATGGCTACAAGTGACAGCACATTTGCTGCGGGAAAAACAATTTTCTGCGCTAGATACAGCGAACTTGCTAGAAGAAATTGAAGAGATGGGGAGAAGCGAGAAGCGGGCAATGTACAGCAACTTGAAGATTCTGCTCCTGTACCTGTTCAAGGATGAATATCAACCCGAAATGCGATCGAACAGTTGGAAATCTAGCATCGTAGAGCATCGGCAAAGACTCCAGCACGCTCTTAAAGAAAGTCCCAGCTTGCAACCCTATTTGCCTGAAATTTTTAATGACTGCTATCAGGATGCCAGAGAACTTGCAGCCGCAGAAACCGGGCTGGCGATCGAACAGTTTCCATCCGTTTCCCCCTTTTCAGTTGAAACCACGCTCAAAGCTGGCACTTCTGAATTTTAGCTAGAGGGTTTCTGAACGCACTAAGCCCGAAACTCCCACTGAAACTCCCAATTGATCGCCCACTCCCCACTCCCTACTCCTCACTCCTCCCCTCATAAAACCGGCATCCCTTACAAGGCCCAGACGGATTTACAGCACAACGAACCAATTCAGACCGAGCATTGTAAAGACAGGTCATGTCACCAATCACCCAGCATCCGTTGATTAGGCTGCGCTCGGCAGGGCGTTGAGCGGATTGAACATAGAGCGCAATTTTGTGGAGATGATACTTCCCAGATTTGAATTGGTAACGGTGACGACGTTCTAGGACGGTGTAAGTTTTGCCCTCTAAGTCGAGGAAAGCCCCTGGTTGCGGATTCCAATCTAAGTAGACATTTCCGATCGTTTGAGACGGCTGGCTTAGAATAATCTCTGTTGGTAGAGACTCTTGCTCCATGACGCTATAGTATTGCTTACATTACTAATGGATACTATCGTACTCATTTACCGAGCGAGGAAACACTTCGTTCATCTTCAAAGTTTTCTCGGAAAAGGCGATGGTTCACCGTGTAGTTGGATTGGAGATTTTCAAATAAAATTTCAACTTTTCTTAGACTCCTTTGTTCGGTTGATTATCCTGAATAGAAAGCTAGTTCTCTATACGCTTGAGAATTCTAAACTACATGACTGAGAATTCTGAACCCATTTATAGCCCGCGTGAGAATGATATTTTTATTGCGTACTCGCCAGAGGATGATTTTTTTGCAAAGCGGTTAGAGAAAGCCATTATCAAATTGGGACGCGATCCTTGGATTGATACACAGGATCTTCCCCCTGGTTTGAAATCTGACATGGCAGAGGCATGGGAACACATTGAGGTTGGGATTAAAAATGCAGATGTGTTTGTCTTGATTCTCAGCCCTGCTTCGATCGCCCTCAAACGAAATCAACAGGAATTAGAGCTAGCCGCACAATACAAAAAAAGACTTGTCACCATTGTGTACCAAACGGTTGAGGAGTCACAGCTTCCAAATCATTTGCGTACCTCTGAGGTGTCCTGGCTCTCTGTTGATCCGACTCAGCCAACCGCCAATATTGAAGAGATTGCCAAAACTATTCTACATATTCACATTCATCAGCGATTGCTGCTCCGGGCAACAGAGTGGCATAAAAGCGATCGAAATCCCGACTTCCGATTGCATGGGTCAGACTTAGAGGCAGTTCGACGTTGGTTTAAGCAAAATGTTGATCGCTATCCCCACCTGACCCGGCTTCAGCAGCACTATATTGATGAAAGTGTTAAAGCTGAAGATAAACACCCAGAACCGAAACAACTTGATGTCTTTATTTCCTATTCTCGACGCGATCGAGCCTTTGCCGAAGCACTGTGTCACCAACTTAAAAAAGCAAATCTTAATATTTGGGTAGATTGGGAGAATATTCCGATCGCCGCTGATTGGCGACAAGAAATTCGCGAAGGCATTGAAGCTGCCCATACCTTTTTATTTGTTATCAGTCCTGATTCGGTGGCTTCCACCTACTGCCACGATGAAATTGCTCAAGCCGTAGGTAATAACAAACGAGTCATTTCAATTGTTTATCGCAAAGACTATGAGCGAAGCTGGTTTGACAAAGTTTCTGCCCTTGCCACCATTCGTCGCCACAACTGGCTGCATTGCCACTCGGTTGATTACCTTGCTCATACCACCCCCAAGCTGATCCAGGCAATTAACACCGATCTAGACTATGTGAAAGCTCACACTCGCTTGCTGTTGCAGGCGATCGAATGGAAAACCCAGGAGCGACGGGAAGAATTTTTACTGCGAAAAACCGAGCTAATTGCTGCCCAGCAAATACTACTCAAAGGCAAATCCATTGAACACCAGTGGATTTCTCAAGGACGCATTGAAAGGCTTCCTTCCATTCCTCTGCCAACCGAACTCCAGGAAGAATTTGTCAGAGAAAGTGCTGAACTAGAAGCAAAAATCGCACAGCAGGAAAAGAAACGGCAGCGACGAATCCAAATTTTAGCAGGAACAGCCATTTTCTTCCTAGGGCTAACCGTGTTTGCCATTTTTGGCCAAATTCAGGCACAGAATCGCCAAATTGAGGCACTGGTTTCCTCGATCGAAGGGGTACAAGAACTGGATGCTCTCATTAATGGATTGCGAGCCGGACAAGAACTCGATCGCTGGGGATGGATCATTGAACGACTGGAACCAGATTTGCGGGTGCGGGTGGTGACAGCCCTCCAGCAGCAGGTATATAACTTACGGGAACTCAACCGCTTGGAAGGGCATGAAGCGGCTGTGTTTAACGTCAGCTATAGCCCCGATGGACAACTGATTGCCTCTGCCAGCGACGATGGCACCGTAAAACTCTGGAATCGCCAAGGGCAACGGGTGGCAACGCTCAGACACGAAATGGAGTCCGAAAGGCGACCTTCTGTGGTGCATGTTGCGTTTAATCCTGGGGTGGTTTCTAATACCTACACGTTGGCATCGGCTGGAAGTGGGCACAAGGTTTATCTCTGGCAAATTCGCCCAACTGCTCGTGGAGGGTGGTCGGCTGAACTAGCTCAAACCTTGGAGGCTTCTGAAGTTTTTGAGACTGCCACGCCTGAAAGCTCATCTCCCAATGCAATGAAGCGGGTCTTTAGTCTCAGCTTTAGTCAAGGGGGACAAGTGCTGGCAACGGGCAGTTCGGATGGCATCGTCACCTTGTGGCAACGTCAAGCCTCTGGGCAGTTTGCTCAGCCCTTACGCATTGAACACAACAACAATAGCTCTGTTCTTAGCCTCAGTTTTAGCCGATCGAGTCGAGGGGAAATCAAGCTGGCGGCAGCGGATGCAGAGGGGCTAATTCGAGTTTTTACAAGCAATGACTTTTTCAAAAGCTTTAACACATTGCAAGAACTGCGGCATCCGGGGCAAGTTTTGAGTTTGGCGTTTAGCTCTGATGGCCAAACGCTGGTTTCCGCAGGGGATAGTGGTATTTTGAAGGTTTGGGCAAGTGAGGGCACGGGTGAACTTATCCAAACGCTGGAAGGGCATGAACGGACTGTGTACCGGGTGGCGTTCAGCCCAGATGATCGCACGATCGCATCGGTCGGTGAGGATGGTTCAGTTCGGCTCTGGCGAAGAGAGGGGACAAGCTGGCGAAACCCTGTTGATTCTAGAGTATTGCGAGGACATCAGGCTCCTGTATACCGGGTGCAGTTTAGCCCCAACGGGCAGACGATCGCCACCGCAGGGGCCGATGACGTGGTTCGCCTCTGGACATGGGACGGCACTTTGCTAGACAGCCTAGAAGGACACCAGGATGAAGTCTTGAGCATCGAGTTTTCCAGTGATGGACGGGCCCTAGTTTCTTCTAGCCGAGACAAAACAATTCGATTTTGGAAAATTGATAGCTCTATTGATGTCCTACCCCACGCCTACCGAGTCTATGACTTAAGCTTCACCTCCGATGGCAGGGTGATGGCTTCCAGTGGGCAAGACACAATTCGCCTCTGGCGCACCTCCGATGGAACGCCATTACTGAATGAACCCATTCGCCAAGAGGGAACCATCTCCAGCATTAGCTTTGCCCCCGGTGGTGACATGGCAAGCATTGAAGGACAACTGCTGGCGGCAACCGGGCAAGATGGTGACATCAACCTGTGGACGCTTGAACGCACTGCAACTGGCTATCGAACCAGGCAAATTCCAGGGCAAGAAGACCTCAGGCATGACAGATCTGTTCACAGTGTTAGCTTTAGTCCAGATGGACAGCTTTTGGCTTCGGCTGGGGTGGATGGAATGGTCAAAATTTGGCGGTTAGAGGCGATCGGTGACAGTTACAAAGCCACTCCGATCGAGGAACTCCAGCCATTCAAGGGGACAGTCCGCACGGTTAGCTTTAGCCCAAATGGAGAATTGCTTGCTGCTGGGGGACAGTTTGGCATTGTCCAGGTTTGGCAGTTAGAACGCCAACAGGAGACTTTAGAAACCCGCTCACTTTACACCTTGCAAGAGCATCAGGGGACAGTCACCAGCGTTAGTTTTGCCCCAAACAGCCGAGTTCTTGCCTCTGGAAGTTCTGACGGCACCATCAGACTTTGGAACTTGAGCGGAACGCTACCTCAATCCCAGGTTTTAAGAGGTCATGGAGATGAAGTGCTAAAAGTGAGCTTTAACCCAACCGGAGACTATTTGGCTTCTGCCAGCCGAGACGACACGGTAAGGCTTTGGACATTGGAAGGCAATTTGATCACAACGCTAAGAGAACACCGTAGAGAAGTCTCTAGCATTGGTTTTAGCCCTGACGGTAAGCTGCTTGCTTCTGCTAGCTTTGATGCGCGAGCACTGCTATGGCAGCTATCTGAAAACTTTGACCTGAGCAAATTTCTGCTGGAGGGATGCCGATTAGCCCACGACTACTTGGTGACGACCGCACAATCTGACAGCATGGCAGCGATGCAATATCGAGATGCACTGGCAGAAGTTAGAACGTACTGTCAAGACTCACTGTCACCAGAAGACATGCAGCGAGGGGTTTTACAACCCGAAATCAAAGAACCAACAAACTGAAGAGATGGAAGACGAAAGACAGGGTGAAGAATGGAATGCGGCAACGGAACTAACTCGATCGACAGCTAGAGGGATCATTGACCGGATCACAGGTTGGCTGAGTTTGAAATAGATCTGAGTCTATGCTGTTTAGCTGTTGTTGACCCGTTTCAGAACTGTTTGCAGAGACCCCTGTCCCCACAGACGCAGACAGAACTTGAGGTAACGCTAACACTGAAACCAACAACCCAAGAGCAAGCTTAACCTTAACAGACACGTATCATCACCTCCTTGATAAGTGTAATTTTTACACTTTGCCCTATTATAGGTTGGTTCACTACAAAATGCTTGTGTATAAATACGGAATCATAAAATTTTTAGCGTTGAATTGTAGGGACAGGTATTAGAGAAAAAATTTTATCCTGAAGATTCTCGTTAGTGCTGCAAACCCCGATCGCGTGAACGAATAGGTCTGGAAATACGGAAGGTGTTTCTAAACTTTATGGGTACGCAATCGAAAGACGACCAGAAGAGTAGGGATCACCTCTGGTCGTGGAGTGAGTTTGGCAACAGATACAAGGCTGGAACAATCGAGATAAACTAAACTCGAAATGAATGGCTAGGGAACACAAGACTTGCCTTCGTTATTCTGTCTGCTGCTATTTCATTGTTTGGCTTACGCTGCCTAGTCTCAGGTGAGCTTTAACCTACTGAAAGTCTGCCTGACAGGTTTCCAGCATTCGCCGATCGTTTTCGCTCACTTCGCTGATATTGTGATAGCCGTTTAGCTGAATTGGCACAGCAACAGAATCGCTTGAAGCAATATAGCCATCTGATTGAACGGCGATCGAATAGTCATGAGCCATTTGGTTGTAGCTATCAACAACCGTCAGAGCCAGACGATCGCCCTGAAAGCTGCCCTGAAAACAGTCAAAGGAGGAATGGGGTAGATAGAAAGCTCCGACAACCTGGGCATTATTCACTTCAAACACCATATAAGCTGACCCGATTTGATCGGGTGCCTGGGATTCACCGTAAAGATAGATCCCATTCGCCAATGATGCTGGTTCAGAAGAACGCTGTGAGCGGTTAGCAGCAGGGGCGGATGAGTCAGAATTTGCCGCTTGCATTTCGTTCGCATAAACAGCAGGGGCAACTAAGCCTAAGCCGACGAATCCTGATGCCAAAACCAGGCTATTTAGCTGTTTTGTAAACTGTCCAAATCGGTGAGCAAACGGCTTAATCATTTAACTGTCCTCCTCTCTGCCCTGATGAATGAATGTAAACAATCAGGCGTGTCTGAGCATGTTTTCAGCATAGGAAAAACCTCAGACCCCAGCATCCTCCTATGGTTTCACCCCTTTGGATACTCATTTCATCCGATCGGGTGAGCCTGGTTTAATTCCAATGGATGGCTGCTACCTGACTTAACGACTGTAGACGCAAGACCGTATGCTAGAGAGATGTCTCAAGCTGTGTTGTCGTTTCACTTATTAATCCCCGTTGGAACATTCCTTTAACATGACTTCGGTGCAACCCTCGACGCAATCTCACAAAAAAGCTAAAGCCCTTCGTCCAGGTGGTCGTCGCCCTGCCAAGGAACTATGTAGCGAGTGCGGGCTATGCGATACCTACTATATTCACTATGTCAAAGAGGCGTGTGCTTTCCTCAATCAGCAAATTCCTCACCTGGAAGAACAGACGCATGGACGTAGCCGTAATTTAGATAATCCGGATGACTGGTACTTTGGCGTGAGCCAGGACATGATGGCAGCCCGAAAGCAAGAACCGATCGCAGGGGCGCAATGGACAGGAATCGTCAGTTCGATCGCCATTGAAATGTTGAATCGGGGTTTGGTGGAAGGCGTAGTTTGTGTGCAAAACACCAAAGAAGATCGCTTTCAGCCAATGCCAGTGATTGCCAAAACACCAGAGGAAATTTTGGCAGCACGGGTAAACAAGCCAACCCTATCGCCGAATCTGTCTGTTTTAGAACAAATTGAACAGTCTGGGCTGAAGCGGTTATTAGTCATTGGGGTGGGCTGCCAGATTCAAGCACTACGAGCTGTGGAGCAAGAACTGGGGCTGGAGAAGCTCTACGTCTTAGGGACACCTTGCGTGGATAATGTCACCCGCGAAGGACTGCAAAAGTTTTTGGAAACCACCAGCCGATCGCCTGAGACAGTGGTTCACTATGAATTTATGCAAGACTTTCGGGTGCATTTTAAGCACGAAGATGGATCAAGCGAAAGGGTGCCTTTCTTCGGGTTGAAAACGAATCAACTCAAAGATGTGTTTGCGCCATCGTGCATGAGTTGTTTTGATTATGTGAACTCGCTGGCAGATTTGGTGGTGGGCTATATGGGGGCACCCTTTGGCTGGCAGTGGATTGTGGTACGGAACGATCGCGGTCAAGAAATGCTGAACCTGGTGATGGATCAGCTTGAAACGCAGCCGGTGATGTCTCAGGGCGATCGGCATAATGCGGTGCAGCAAAGCATTCCTGCCTACGACAAGGGGGTGACGCTTCCCATGTGGGCGGCAAAGCTCATGGGAGTGGTAATTGAACGAATTGGGCCAAAAGGACTGGAATATGCGCGGTTTTCGATTGATTCTCACTTTACGCGCAACTATTTGTACGTGAAGCGAAACCATCCAGAGAAGCTGGAAAACCATGTTCCAGCGTATGCTCAGCGCATTGTGGGTCAGTACAAACTGCCTGATTAAGTGTCTAATTCAGTCACAAAACAAACCTAAGTTAACCTTTAGCTTCCCTAAATTCTCGGAGAATTTGGGGATTTTTTAACGCTGAAATTTATTAAATTGTGACAGTTAGCGTATATTGCAAAACGCTTACAAATATTTGAGAGGCACTTCAATAATCTCAAAAAATCTTAAACCCAAGCAGTCGATCGGACTACCATCTAGCTACACTGAAATTAAGTCAATAACCTGCGATTGTTCCGAGCTTAAATTCACTCACTGATCTCTGAAATATTTTTGCGATTACCTGTCTATCATCTTTGAAAAATTTATGAGAATTCTAGTTATAGAACCAGATGAGCTTACGGCTAGGGTTCTTGTTACGATTCTCAGTAATCAAAACTATGCCGTTGAAATTGCGATTGATGGTCAAACCGGATGGGAACTCATTGATGCGTATCCCTATGATTTATTGCTGATTGAAGCTTATTTGCCGGTGCTAGACGGAATTAGCCTCTGCAAACAAATTCGATCGCACCATTATTTAACCCCAATTATTTTGTTAACCGATTGTGGTAGTGGGCACGACAAGGCGATCGGGTTGGATGCTGGGGCTGATGATTGTATTGTGAAACCGTTTGATCCTGAAGAATTGATGGCTCGCGTTCGTGCCCTGTTTCGGCGAAGCTGTGTCAATACTTCACCTGTTTTAGAGTGGGAAAATTTACGGTTTGATCCGACCAGCTGTGAAGTGACCTATGGCGGAAAACCACTGGCATTAACAGCAAAAGAATGTGCCTTATTGGAGCTTTTTTTGCGAAATCAACGGCGAGTGTTTAACTGTAACTCTATTCTGGAACATCTGTGGGCCTATGAAGAAATGCCAGGAGAGGAAGCGGTTCGCACTCACATTAAAGGCTTGCGGCAAAAGCTGAAAGCGGTTGGTTGTCCAGCAGATTTAATCGAAACTGTATATGGAATTGGCTACCGGCTTCGGCCGCCAACAACATCACAAAAACCACCCGATGCAAAATCTCATATTGCTGCTTATCCCCTGGCTCCGCCTAAAAGCTGCCCGCTCAAATCGTCCCATGAACATCCTTTAAAGCTCATGGAAAACGCCTGGAATTGTCATCGCAATAAATTAAGTGGACAGGTCAAATCCTGGCACCAAACGGTGAATTCTTTACTGAGCCTATCGACTAATTAACAGCAGTCAAGAAACACATTAGTCAAAAAACACATTGGGCAAATTTTGGGGCAGGTTGGCTCTATGAACCTAGACAAATTCCTAACCCCCGTGCGGTTCGTACCATTGTGCCGTTAGGGTCAACGGTGCTGTATTGTTCGATCGCCTCTTGAATGGGAACGCTAACAATTTGCCGATTCTGCCAAGTGACCATTTGATCAAACTTGCCCTCAGCAATTAGATCTACGGCGGCCACACCAAAGGACGCTGCGGTAAGGCGATCGAGCGGTGAAGGAATGCCCCCACGCTGAACGTGCCCTAACACCGTGACGCGGGTTTCGGCTCCACTACAGTCTGAAATGCGATCGGCGAGGTAGTTTCCAATGCCGCCCAGCCGTTTTTCCCCTTGGCACTGGATTTGCGTAATAGATTCACCCGTTTCAGTGCGGACGGCTTCTGCCACAACGATCAAACAGAAATTTTGTCCTCTGGTTTGGCGTTCCTGAATCTTTTCGCAAATCTTTTCAATGCTATAGGGAATTTCGGGAATCAAAATCACATCTGCTCCCCCAGCAATTCCGGCACTGATGGCAATGTGGCCGGCATCTCGCCCCATCACTTCCAAAATCATGACTCGCGAATGGCTAGCCGCCGTGAAGTGCAGCCGATCGAGGGCTTCTGTCGCAATGTTGACCGCCGTATCAAACCCGATCGATCGTTCTGTAGCCCCCACATCGTTATCAATGGTTTTGGGAATGCCGACCAGGTTCCAGTTTCCCTGGTGGGCTAAACGCCGCAAAATGGCCATGCTGCCATCTCCACCGATGCCGATAATGGCATCCAAACCGAGTAGATGATAGCCCGCCACAATTTCCGCCGATCGATCCGCCACCGTGCCATCCGTCATGGGAAAAGCAAAAGGATTGCCCTTGTTTGTGGTTCCCAACACTGTGCCGCCAATGGTTAGTAGCGAATCTACTTGAGGAATGTCTAGCATGACTACATCCATCGGACGCTGCATTAATCCTTGCGTAGCCCGACAAATGCCAATCACTTCCCAGTCGTAGGCTGAAACTGCACGATGCACCACCGCTCGAATCACCGCATTTAAGCCTGCACAATCTCCCCCGCTTGTCAGAATGCCAATGCGTCGATGTCCTCCCATTTTGCCTCCCGGATGGCTAAACGCTTCCCACTCAAATTTTCATTTGTGATGGTTGACACACATTATCTGCCTGAAGTAGGTTAACCCGATCGCCCTTGCACGGATTCTTCAAACTTAATGGGTCGATCGCCAAGTTTTGTATCGTTTCGTATCAATTTGATTGCAGTTTAATGCTGATTCGTGCTGAGGAATACCAACACAGGCAATTTCATTCCGATTAATTCCGAAGATGAGCTAAAGCTCAGACACCTTCCAAAAATGGCTCCCTATTATAGGAAGGGAAGGGCAGATAATAACGGAAGGATAAGTTATATGACTCAAATTGAGCAACCGTTAGACATCGATCGTCAATATGTGCTCGATCGGGACTGCACCACCCTGTCACGGCACGTCTTGCAACAGCTTCAGAGCTTTTCGGCTGATGCCCAGGATTTGAGTGCCCTCATGACTCGGATTGCGCTAGCAGCCAAACTGATTGCCCGTCGCCTCACCAGAGCCGGACTTGTCGAAGATGCCCTAGGCTTTACCGGACGAACGAATGTCCAGGGTGAATCTGTCAAAAAAATGGATGTCTTTGCCAATCAGGTATTTATTTCTGTCTTTGAGCAAAGCGGTTTGGTCTGCCGTCTGGCTTCCGAAGAAATGGATCAGCCTTACTACATTCCAGAAAATTGTCCCGTTGGTCGCTACACGCTGCTTTATGACCCGATCGACGGTTCTTCAAACGTTGATATCAATCTGAACGTTGGATCAATTTTTTCGATTCGGCGACAAGAAGGCGAAGATTTGGATGGGTCTGCTCAGGACTTACTGCAAGACGGACACAAGCAAATTGCAGCAGGCTATGTACTGTATGGCCCCAGCACCATGCTGGTTTACTCCTTGGGGCGCGGCGTTCATGCCTTTACCCTAGACCCCAGCCTTGGCGAATTCATTCTATCTACTGAGAATGTGCAAATTCCTGAGCATGGCCCGGTCTACAGCGTCAATGAAGGAAATTTCTGGCAGTGGGATGATTCCATTCGCAACTACATTCGCTATGTTCATCGACATGAGGGCTACACGGCTCGCTATAGCGGTGCGTTGGTGGGTGATATTCACCGGATTTTGTTCCAGGGTGGGGTTTTCCTGTATCCCGGAACCGTGAAAAAGCCAGAAGGCAAATTGCGCTTGCTCTACGAATCGGCTCCTTTAGCCTATTTGATTGAACAAGCGGGTGGACGGGCCACCACCGGAACCCAAGAAATTCTAGATGTGATTCCCGAAAAGCTCCATGCTCGGACTCCCCTAGTCATTGGCAGCAGGGAGGATGTGGCACTGGTTGAGTCCTTTATCCAAGACCATTTGCGAGAACAGCAAGAAACTGTGGTTTCCAGAAGCTAAGCCAGACTCATTCCCCGTTTAGGTTTCTTTAATACTCGTTTAATCTCGATCGCCTATGCTAGACCCGCCACTGATTCACGGAACGGATTCGTAGAAATGACTACAGCCAAACCCCAAGTCACGCCTTAAGGTTAAGGGCTAGGTATTACCAAGAGCATTCCCTACTCCCTACTCCCTACTCTCTACCCCAAACATGATCAATCTAGTTGAAAATCCTCTGCGCGTTGGTTTACAGCAAGATCGCGTTCCAGAACCCCAAATTCTCGTTATTTTTGGGGCATCCGGCGACTTAACGCAGCGCAAACTGGTTCCTGCCCTTTACCAAATGAAGCTGGAACGTCGGCTTCCTCCAGAACTGACGATCGTGGGGGTTGCCCGCCGCGAATGGAGCCATGACTTCTTCCGTGAGCACATGCGAGAAGGCATTGAGCAATTTGGTGGTGGATTAGGCAAGGAAGAAATTTGGCAGAGTTTTGCCAAGGGACTGTTTTACTTCCCATCCGATATTGATGACCCTGAGGGCTACCAAAAACTCAAGGTGTTCTTAGAAGAACTGGACGGAGAACGGGGAACACGCGGCAATCGGGTGTTTTACCTGGCAGTGGCTCCACGCTTTTTTCCCGAAGCGATTCGTCAGCTTGGCGATGCGGATATGCTGCCTGACCCTGCAAAACAGCGTTTGGTGATTGAAAAACCGTTTGGGCGCGACCTTACCTCTGCCCAGGCTTTGAACCAGGTGGTGAAACAGACCTGTGATGAAAATCAGGTTTACCGGATCGATCACTACCTGGGTAAGGAAACGGTACAAAACCTGATGGTATTCCGCTTTGCCAATGCCATTTTTGAGCCGCTGTGGAATCGCCAGTTTGTGGATCACATTCAAATCACGGTGGCGGAAAAGGTGGGGCTAGAAGGGCGAGCCGGATATTATGAAACCTCTGGGGCCCTACGGGATATGGTGCAAAACCACCTGATGCAGTTGTTTTGCCTGACGGCAATGGAGCCGCCCAACTCTTTAGATGCCAACAGCATCCGCAATGAGAAGGTGAAGGTTTTGCAGGCAACCCGACTGGCGGATACGGAACGAATCGACATGGCAGCCATTCGCGGTCAATATACTTCAGGATGGCGCGATGGCAAGATGGTTCCGGGCTATCGGGAAGAGGAAGGAGCCAGCCCAGAGTCCATTACACCTACCTATGCAGCGGTGAAGCTTTACATTGACAACTGGCGGTGGAAGGGCGTGCCGATCTACCTTCGCACCGGCAAGCGGATGCCGAAGAAAGTGTCTGAGATTGCGATTCAGTTTAAGGAAGTGCCGTTTTTGATGTTTCAGTCGGCATCGAAGCAGGCAAATCCGAACGTTTTGGCGATGCGAATTCAGCCGGATGAAGGAATTTCGATGCGGTTTGAGGTGAAAACGCCGGGAACTTCGCTACGGACGCGATCGGTGGAAATGGATTTCCGTTACGATACAGCTTTTGGTCAGGCGAATACCGATGCCTATGCCCGCTTGCTGGTGGACTGTATGCTGGGCGACCCGACGCTGTTTACCCGTGGGGATGAAGTAGAGGCTTCCTGGCGAATTCTCACCCCCTTGCTCAATACCTGGGAAACGCCTGCCCCTCCTGAATCCATTCCGCTATACGAAGCTGGAACATGGGGCCCGATCGAAGCTGAACTGTTACTGAATCGGGATGGTCGTCGCTGGCGGAGGCTTTAGAAACACGTTAAAGGCAGCAAATTACGTAAGTTACACAGACTTTTAAACGCAATCATTCTTACAACACATCACGCCCATGACTACTACACCACTTGTCACCTTACAACAACCCAAAGATATTTCGGTTAGCGAAATCGAGGCGGAACTGAGTCAAATTTGGCATACCCAACAGGGGGATAAAGGTGCTCCTGTGGCCATCCGAGCTTCCACCTTTAGCATGGTGGTTTACGAGCCAGAAGAGTTCCAGCGATTGTTGGCGGTGCTGGGCTTTTACAAAGGGCCGATCGACGGGGTGAATGATGCCGCCCAAAAAGAAGCCGTTTGGGCAGCGCAGAAAGCCTATGGACTGCGGCTCACCGGACGAATTGATACTGAAACGCTAGCCAGACTTCGGGAGGAAGCCGCAAAGCTGCCCCTGGAAAAGTTGAAGTATTCTAATTTGGACAATCGCGGCTATGGCATCAGTGAGGCGATCGCGGTGCAAAATCCCTGCCGTATCATCACACTCTGCCCTGAGTTTGGTAAAGATGAAGGCGTAACGGCTCAAGTGTCAGCCTATTGTCCGATCGAAAAAACCAGTTCGGGAGGAAGCCTGATCTGCTGTGAATACATCACCCTGCGCGGCACCAAGGATGCCCTGAACCGGGTGGGAAACACCGTTTCATCCTTGCTGATTCCAGGATTGCCCAAGTTTGCCTGGTGGAAAGCCACACCAAACCTGGAACAAGATCTGTTCAACAAGCTGAAGGAAACTTGCAACTGCATCATCTTGGATTCCTCTTTCTTTAGTGATTCAGAAGCAGAATTCCTCAAAATTCAACAGCTCATTGAAGAAGATACTTATGTTGCTGATTTGAACTGGCATCGCCTATCTGCTTGGCAGGAACTCACTGCTGCCGCCTTTGACCCACCGGAACGCCGATCGTCTTTAGGAGAAATCGATCGGATTTCGATCGACTACGAAAAGGGAAATGCTGCCCAAGCCTTGATGTATTTGGGCTGGTTTGCTAGCCGCTTAGAATGGAAACCTGTTTCCTACCAAGAAACCGGAGGGGACTACGACCTCAGGCACATCTACTTCAAAGGTTCCAACGGGATAGATATTGAAGCAGAACTAGCAGCCATTCCAACAGCGGATGCAGGCGAAATTGTGGGTGACTTAACCGGACTACGCCTCAATTCCACAAATCTGGATGCAAATTGCTGCACGATTCTCTGTTCGGAAACCACAGGCTGTATGCGGATGGAGGCAGGCGGCAGTGCCCAAAGCTGTCGGACTGAACAAGTAACTTCCACCAGTGACCAAAAGGCGGAGTTCCTGCTGAGCCAGCAATTACAGCGTTGGGGACGTGACCCGCTCTATGAAGAGAGCATGGCTGTGATTGCTCAAATTTTGGAACTGAAGCACCGCAGTTAGGACGCGCGTTCAGTGTTTAGGACTGACGCACTTCGCACCCGAAAATCAATTTCCGGCTCAACGCTCAAGTCCGTTGAAACAGGGTGTATCCCACTTTTACATTTCCATGACAAATCCCTCACTGGCAGGCAAGATGCCTGCGCTACGGAAAACGATCCATTTGCATCAATGGGATGCTCCGTTGAAAAAGGCTCCAACCGTTCCAATAACCCATTTATGGTAGTTAAAAGTTGAATCCGGTAATGGGGCAAGATTTCCATCCCATAAGACAATTACCCCATTATTTTCTTAGCTTCCATCAATGGGTTTAGCTTTTAGCTTGAGATTATGGAAGTTAAGAATTTAATCGGGTAATTTGTAGTGCAAGCATTTTGCCTGTTTGGGGGTCAACCATTGGCTGAGCCTGTTTTTCACCGAATCAGCTTTCTTAATTTCTCCAGCTTTCCTTCATAGGGCGCATAGCGGATGTCAAAGTCAAGCCAGAAGGGTTTGAAAAAGACGCTCTTGCGGTGAGAAAAAGTATCGAAACTAGCTTTGCCGTGATAGCAGCCAATGCCGCTGTCACCCACTCCGCCAAAGGGAAGTTCAGTTACACCAATCTGCATGATGGTGTCATTGATGCACACACCACCCGATGAGGTTTCGCGTAAAACTTGCTGCTGCAATTGTTTATTGTGAGTGAATAGGTAAAGAGCAAGGGGCTTGGGTCGGCGATTAATCTGCTCGATCGCCTCGGCAATATTGTCGTATTCCAGAATCGGCAAAATGGGCCCAAAGATTTCATCTTGCATGATGGGATCATTCCAAGTGACTTGATCCATCACGGTTGGTGCAATGTAGCGATCGTCTAAATTAGTTTCACCACCGATGATCACTTTGCTGGAATCTAATAAATCAGCGAGTCGAGCACAATGTTTATGGCTCACAATCCGAGCATAGTCCTGGCTGTGGGCCGGATCGTCTCCATAAAATTCCTGAAGGTTGGCTCGAATGCCATCAATTAAGGCAGATTTAATGCGGCGATCGACCAGTAAATAGTCAGGAGCGATGCAAGTTTGTCCAGCGTTCAAAAATTTGCCCCAGGTAATGCGCTTTGCCGTCGTTTTGATGTCCGTATCTTGATCAACAATGCAAGGGCTTTTGCCTCCCAGTTCCAGGGTGACGGGGGTTAACTGTTTAGCGGCTGCCTGCATCACAATTTTGCCGATCGCCGTTCCACCTGTGAAAAAGATGTGATCAAATTTTTCCTCTAAGACCGCCTGGCTCACTTCCACGCCGCCCTCCACCACTGCCACATAGTCCGGGTCAAATGTTTTCTCGATGAGTTCAGCAATTACCCTGGAGGTATGAGGAGCCACTTCAGACGGTTTGAGCAAAGCACAGTTTCCCGCGCTAATCGCCCCCACTAACGGTGAAATTGCCAACTGCAACGGATAGTTCCAGGGTGAAATGATCAGCACAACTCCCAGTGGCTCTGCATACACTCTGGCTCTTCCTGGCATTTGAGTGAGCGGCACCGATACCCTTTTCGGTTTGGCCCAACTGCGTAGATGCTTAATGGCATGATCCACTTCCTGGATCACCCCAACTTCCGTTAAAAATGCCTCATATCCTGGCTTGTGCAGATCGGCTTTAAGAGCCTCCAGAATCGCTGCTTCGTGGTCTTTGATTGCCTGTCGGAGTTTTTTAAGCTGAGCCAGACGAAACTCGACATCTTTTGTTTTGCCCGTATTAAAAAACGATCGCTGAGCCTGTACCAACTGATGAATGCGATCGGAAATGTGCTCAGGGGTTTGGCTGGTCAAATCAGAGGCAAACTGCACCATGCAAAATAAGTCTCCTAAAAAATGTCAAGCTTTACCACGTTCGGCTTTACTTTTCTTAGCGTAACTTTTCCCAGCATCACTTTTCTCAGCCCTCTATTTTCTCCCCCTTCCCTTCCTATACAGACGTAACATTTCGCGCCTCTCCTCCCCTCTCCCTCCTCCTGGCTCCTTACCCCTTAACCGCAATACACTCGATTTCAACCCGCACATCTTTAGGCAACCGAGCCACCTCCACGCAAGCCCGTGCTGGAGCCGTGGCCGCTTCAAAATGTTGCGCGTAGACCGCGTTCATTGCCGCGAAATCATTCATGTCTGCCAAAAAGACTGTTGTTTTGACAACTTCTCCCATTGTGACTCCGGCAGCCTGCAAGATTGCCTTAAGGTTGGTGAATACTTGCTCTGTTTGCTGGGCCACATCCTCGCCACCGACGATCGCCCCAGTATGGGGATCAAGGGGGATCTGACCTGCCACAAAAACCAGTTCGCCTGAAGCGACGATCGCCTGGTTATATGGGCCAACGGGAGCAGGGGCATGTTCAGTGCGAACGATTTGATGAGTCATGGTTAGCGCGAAGTAAAGAATTGGGGGTAAAATTTCCTTTTCATAGAGTACACCGTAGATCTTCCCTTAGATCTTCCTTTAAGTGCCTGTTCTCCCCCGATTGAGTGAAATTTGAGGCTTTGCGCGAATCTGCTGAAGGAATTGTCAAGGCAAATGTTAGACTGTTGATGTCCATAAGTTTCAAAAGGTTGCGGTACGTTGAAACTTTTTTCCCAATTTGGATTTTACGGGGTACTGCTGTGGTACCTGGAAATGAAGTTACAGCGTAGACGGCTGACGATTCCTGCCCTATCTTGGGTTGATCGTTGTGAAGGGCCAAGTATGTACTGATCGACCTGTAACTGTAGGTTTGCGGGCGGCAAATAGCTTCGCTTTCATTGGCTATTTCGTTGTGTATTCCCTTAGCGAATTGCTCTGCAAACTCGGTCGATCGCTGCCTTTTCAGGGTTTTAAAAATGATTGGTTAGCAAGGGTTATTTTGGTTTAGCCACCCTTGGTAGGTCAATTTGCCAAACTCAAGGCATTTTCAGGTTTGCTTGCGGATTCCCACGTCTGGTGAATCTGCTCGTTAGACCTGCGGCTTGATTGGGCAACTTTCCAATAGAGGATGCCTGCGGGCATTTCCTACCGCTGTACTTCTTCTTTTTTATGTACTTCGATCGCAACGATTCAGGAGATCAACCATGTCTAAAGTGCTTAGCCACAAGATCGCACCCGCCCCCATGCCCACGGAAATCAATGTTGTAGACTTGATTGATGGTTACTTCACCGCCTATAACTCGGCTCGGTTGCGCGAAATTTGCCATTTACTCAGCCGTGAGGTGATGCAGGAAGGTGTGACGGTGGCAGTCAGCTTGTCTGGAGCGATGACCCCTGCGGGTTTTGGGGTTTCAGTGTTGGCTCCGCTGATCCGCAATGGCTTTATTGATTGGATGATTAGCACCGGGGCAAACCTTTACCACGACCTGCACTATGGGTTAGGGATGGATTTGTATGCCAGCCACCCATTTGTGGATGATGTGAAACTGCGCCAGGAAGGCCGCATTCGGATTTATGACATTGTGTTTGGCTACGATGTGCTGCTGGAAACTGATGCATTTATCCGCGAATTGCTGAAGGCGGAACCCTTCCAGAAGCGCATGGGAACAGCCGAGTTTCACTATTTGCTTGGAAAATATATCAATGCAGTGGAAAAGCAGTTGGGTGTGAAGAATCCCTGTTTGCTCTCTACAGCTTATGAGTGTGGAGTTCCGATCTACACCTCTTCTCCTGGAGATAGCTCGATCGGCATGAACGTAGCGGCTTTGGCTCTGGAAGGGTCTCAACTGGCGATCGACCCGATGCTGGATGTAAATGAAACGGCGGCAATTGCCTATGCGGCGCGGGAGTCGGGAATTCCAGATGTGGAAGGTAAGAGTGCTGCTGTAATTATTGGCGGTGGCAGCCCGAAGAACTTCTTGCTGCAAACTCAGCCCCAGTTACACGAAGTATTGGGTCTAGAAGAAAGAGGACACGATTACTTTGTTCAAATCACGGATGCCCGTCCGGATACGGGTGGACTGTCTGGGGCAACCCCCGCAGAGGCAGTGAGCTGGGGCAAGGTTGATCCGGAAGAACTGCCCAGTACGATCGTTTGCTACACCGACAGCACGATCGCTCTGCCGATTATGACGGCCTATGTGATGAGTCAGTGTGCCCCTCGTCCTCTGAAGCGGCTTTACGATCGACGGGAAGAACTGCTCGATCGGATGCGGATGGATTATTTTGCTGCCAAGCTCAGACAGCCGGAACAGCCGACTGTTTCCGTTGCTCAAACGGTGACAAAAGAGGCGATCGAGCGGGAACCTGTAATTGCAACTTATCCTTGCGGTACGCCGATCCGTAATGGGCGGAAGTAGGGTCTATCACTGATCCTCATTGGTAAGGTGGGCATTGCCCACCCTACGCTTACTGTGCCTTTACTCGGTTTTCTTTGATTACGAGTTAAAGTCAGCAGGAAGAGATTTATAAAATTTGTTGCATCCACCGTCAGAGATGGGCACAAGCCCAGGGGCGAGATCGGTCTAATGAGAAGAGATCGGTCTCGTTTTGTTTGTAACCTGTGCATTTACTGAGGGAAAATTCTTCAACCTATGGCTTGATATCCTAGGGCTAACGGAGCTTGCAACTTGCTGAATCTTAACGGTTGCAATCATAAAAAATTTGCTATCTTATACAGCCGATCGCGCAATCTAGCCCTCTCACTCCATCTACTCTGACGGTACACGACAATACGTTGATGCTATGAGACTTTCTTTCCGAAAACTGACCGTGATCGCAGTCATCACTGCGGTGCTAACGATTTTATTTACCAGCCGTCCTGTTCCTGCTGCCACATTTGGCCAACGAGAAGTTGATCAAAGCCGTTTTATTGCGATTGCGGCTCCGGTGTCTGGAGGAACAGGTCATCAACTACTGATTTTGGAGCAACTTACAGAAGAACGCCCTTGCTGGCGTGAATTTAGCAGTCAGCCTGTGATTGTTGATCCGGTGCTGACAAATTTTGACTTTACGGGCATTTGTGGGCGCAGTACAGATAGTAATGGCTACTCTGTGCGGGTGAATGGTCAAGATTTGGGGTTAGAGTATAACCTCCGCGTCATGCGGCGAGAAAATGACCTGAGACTGTATGCTGTCACCGGAACGCGAGGCCAAACTGAAATCGAAATTGGACGAGCCTACGGGACAACCTCTGACTTTGCCCGAATTTATCTAAACCCTGGTTGGCGATTTACCAAACGGACGTTAGACGATCGCACCCTAGGGCATGTTTACCTCACCTATGAAGGACAGTTTCCCCCTGAACCGATCGCCAACCTGACTCCGCCTCCACCGCCCAGTTCCTTTGCCTTCCCCGACATTGCCAACGACACTTATGCTAATGAAATTCAGCAGGCGGTGCAAATTGGTTTCATTTCTGGCTTCCAGGACAATACGTTCCGCCCCAGAGAAACGCTGACCCGTGAGCAGTTGGTTTCAATGGTGTTGGAAGCATTGGTGCGAGTTCCGGGTTTGAATGTGGCGTTTCCATCGGCAGCGTCCGGCAACCCTTACCGTGATGTGGATGCGTCTCGCTGGAGTGCGGCTAAGATTCAGTTTGCTCGCGATAACAATATTGTGAGCGGCTATGAAGATGGTACGTTCCGTCCAACGCAGGAAGTGACTCGTGCAGAAATGATGGCGGTGCTACGTCGCGCGGCTGAGTATGCCAAGTCTCGGCAAGGGGTTAGCACTGAGTTACAGCCAACCCAGCAAACGTTTACCTTCTCGGATACCTCCGGCCATTGGGCAGAATCATTGATTAACCAGATGTCTGCTTACTGCGGTGTGGCAACTCCACTGAATGAGGCGGGAACTGCTTTTGCACCCAATACCGGAACCCAGCGGAACTATGCGGCGGCGGCAACGCTGAGAATGTTGGAGTGCAACACCCCTCAGACGGCACAAAATTAATATGCTGTTTGTGCAGCGTTGGTAAAGCCTGTAAAACTGAGGACTGAGTGCTGAAACCTCACCTCATCCCACCTCTGGTTTTGACTGAATCACATTTACAAAGTGTCCTTTTAGGGAGGGCACTTTTTTATTGGAGATAGGCCATTGGGGATGGGTCGGGAGGCGGTATGGAATCGTAGCAATTTTGACTTGATTTGCCCGATTAATTGATGCTACGCTCATCAGCTATAGCTGTCCTTTGGGTTGCCTAAACCTGCAAGATGGCTGGACGACCTAGAGACGAATTCTCTAGCGGAGGTCAAGCGTGCCTACCAAGCAAAACGCCCAACCTCCTAACCACAGACTAAACCGGCTAGTCCGGGCTAGGGTGTATGATAGCACCCGATGCTCTCGGCTTGCCCTGTCTGTAAGCTGAGGGCTAGTCTCTAGGGTTTCTTCTAACCCTAGATAAAGGAGTTTTCTCACTCATGTTTCAAGAATTTATTGGTCTGCCTCCCAAAGGCGATCGGCTCATTTCGCCTGCCCGTCGTTCCGTCAAAATCCTGATGATCGGACAGCCGGAAGATGTGGAACTGACGATCGCTCGTCTATACCAATGTGGTTTCTGCCGAGTCGAAGACTGGTCACGTCCTTTACCCTTCTCACAAATTCAACAGGCAACCACCAAAGAACCGGGTGAAATTATGCGAATCTACGTGCGATCGATGAATCTCTAACTCATCCGGTTTGCGTTCTCATATCCGATCGTTTCTGTGTTCTAGAAATGAACGAATCTGGAAGCGATCGGATTTTGTTCACTTGGGAATGTAAATTGAATCACCCAGAATTCTTGTGAGGTGGGCATCTTGCCTGTCTAGGCAGTATTTTAAAACCCTTTGATCCTCCCTAGTCCTCCTTAAGAAGGAGGGAACCGGATTGGAAGTCTCCCTTTTTAAGGGGGATTTCCGATGCACACGCTGTGCGAACAAACGCCGGTATCGACCCTAGCGCACCAGAACGGTCATGTATTTTCCAGTGGCAAAGGGAGCCGGAATGATGGGAGTAAATTGCACGCGATCGGTTGCGACTTTGCGGACGTAAAGCTCATTCATTAAGTGAATCACCTGATCGCGCGTACCGATAATCCAAAGTTGGGCCCGTTCATCCTGAGTGACGGGCAGCAGTTCATTGAACTCTGAAGACATATTTCGTTCCTTGCTGATGTTTTTAGGAAGAAAAGCCTAAGGTGTGGGGATTGTTTCTTGGGAATGCGAATTCAATCAAATCCTGATTTCCAGAAGTAGGGGTGTGGCAATGCCAAACCCTGACACAGGTAATTTTTCAGGTTATTGAATTCACGATCCTCCGAAGAGGTTCTTTAGAAACCGTTCCCAAACATAGTTGTGCATCAGCAAGGCAGCCAAATTTAGACAGCATGATCTAAAATCAGACAGCCTGGCATTCTGCTCGTGACAGATGTTAGGTTAGCTGGTTAGGGTTGCTGGACACTTCCCTAATCAGCGTTACACCTCACCTTAAGCGGTTTGGTTGACTGGCTCGTTCGGGTGAAAAAACCAGTATCGCAACAGCATAAAGGATACGCGCCCAAAAATACAAGCGTGTCCAGATACTTTTTTACCTATTTTTCGGTTTTCTCACTGGCAGGATGAATCACTGCACCCTTTCCATCCGCCACAAATAACCCCGATCGCCAAACTTGCCAGCAGCCAACCAGCGATTCGTAAGATGGATTATCTGGGGCGGAACAGGTGCGTGTGTTCAGGGTGATAGAGGCGCGATCGGCGATGATCTTTGAAGCCAGTTTGAATGGGCTTGAGGGCAGGGCTAATCAGGTAAAGCGTTGTCCGAATCAGGTTTTCCCGTTCCGTCACTTCTGCCATTTGGCTCAAAGGAACCACCCAGATCTGCTCATCGGGCCAGCCGACACGGAAGCAAATTGCCACCGGGGTTTCTGCCCCATAGTGTTGCAGCAATTTTTCCTGAGATTCTTTCACATGGCGGGCACTCAAATATAAACAAAGGCTTGCCTGATGCGCCGCCAGCAACGCTAACTCTTCCGCTTCAGGAACCTGAGTCCGGCCGCTAATCCTTGTCAAAATGATGGTTTGCACCAACCCCGGCACCGTTAACTCCACATTGAGCCGAGCCGCCGCCGCCTGAAACGCACTAATGCCCGGAATTACCTCAAAGGGAATTTCTGCCGCCGTTAATGCCTGAATCTGCTCATGAATCGCGCTATACAGGCTCGGATCACCCGACTGAAGGCGAACGACCGATTTGCCAGACCGCACCCGATCGATCATCAATGGCAAGATGTCTTCCAGGGTTTTGTTTGCCGTCCGTATCACCTCAGCATCAGCCCGCACAATTTCCAAAATTTCCTGAGGCACCAGAGAGTCTGCAAACAGGATCACATCTGCCTGCATCAACAGCCTTTGGGCCTTAATCGTGAGCAATTCCGGATCTCCTGGCCCCGCCCCCACAAGATAAACCGCAGGAGAAAGGGCAACCTTAGGCAACTGATTCATACCCGTAAGATTTGTGATAGTTCGTCAAGATGTAACAGATAAAGATTTGGTTTCTCCGTGAAAACTTTGAAAACCTGAATCGTAATTTAAAAACTATATGAACTCGATCGGTTATTCCGGACACATCGCCCTATTTGAGTAAAAGTGGATGGTAGATGCACCCTGATTCAAACCCCGGAGGACACTCTGGGGTTTTCTTCTAGTTGGGGTGAATAAATTGATTTGCCTCAGTACAGTGTCCAAACGGGTATCCTTTCTTGATCAACTACTCATCGGGCAGGGTGGAAGACGGCGGCTCATTTTTTATACTGGAAACCACGTCTGGTAAGGGCCGATCGAATTTATAGAGCCATATCAGCCCTAACAATCCTAGCGCAATCCCCAGCAGGCTTACGATTTGAGCAACGCGAAGCGGCCCCAGCATCAGGCTATCAGTACGGAGTCCTTCAATCCAAAAGCGACCCAAACTGTAAGCCACCCAATACACCAGGAAAAGCGTTCCCCCCTTCAAGGGAGGGGCTGCCTTGAGACTCCGGAAAAACAGCACCATCAGCAGCGCAAACACCCCCAGATTCCACAGCGACTCATACAAAAAGGTCGGGTGAAAAAACTCAAACTGCTCAAATCCGGGTGGACGCTGCGCCGGAGGAATATACAACCGCCAGGGCAAATTCGTTGGGCCCCCAAACGCCTCAGCGTTAAAGAAATTTCCCCATCGGCCGATCGCCTGTCCCAAAATCAGAGACGGTGCAACCAGATCCGCCAATTGCCAGAAGGAAATTCTGTGCCATCGGGCAAACAGTAACGCCGCCAAAATTCCCCCTAAAATTGCCCCATGAATGGCCAGCCCCCCCTGCCAAATGGCAAAAATCGCCCCTAAATTGTCTGCATAGTAGCTCCAGTTAAACAGCACATAATATAAACGCGCACTGGGAACGGCCGCCAAAACTAGCCAAATCGCTAGATTGCTGATTAAATCTGGGTTGATTCCCCGCCGTTGGGCCAAATCAGACGACAAACTGACCCCGCAAATCACCGCCAGCCCAATCAGCAACCCATACCACCGAATGGCGATCGGGCCCCACTCAAACAAAATTGGCCCTGGAGAACTCAATTGGGCAATTACACTAACCATCACTCAAACCTACCTTACTTGTACAGACGCAATATTTCGCGTCTTTGCATCGCCCTAATTCTTTCGCATCTCTGCTTCCATTTAGGGCAATTTATAACTTGCAACTCGAATCATTAACTCACCTCGTTCCGGATCTTGGCTAAAAATAAAAGTGCCCTGCTGCTCCTCATCCGCCGAAAGAAAATCTATCTGTTGTTCCCCCATTTCTGCAACTTCTCCATTCACCATCAGTTCCCCCACCACCTGAACCGATTCCGCAATTCCGCCGCCCGTATTGGTCACGGTAAAGGGTACATAATATTGTCCTTGCTGTCGCTGAATTGCCGCCTGATGGGTGACAGAAATGACAGGAGGCTGATCGTCTTGAGTAAACCAGACAAACAGCACCAAGCTAACCAGAATTAACACCACAAATGAGGTGATAGCAAAGGTGATCCATTCTGCGGAAATGTGGCGATTTTTGCGAAAAGATTGGCTCATCGATCGTTTCATGTTGCGAGTCGTCCAGCGGCTCCACCGACTGTGGCAGGAAGCCCTAGGATAATGGTTTGCTTTAGCCACAGCGTCCAGGGATGTCCAAAGTTTAGCCGATGAAACAGCCACAGCATGAACGCCGCCGCTAAAAGGGATACTAGATACGATACCAGGGTTTCGCTGAGGGGTCGTCGAAAGAGTCCCTGATAGTAGGGTCGGTTTTGCCGAGCGGTAAACCCAGCCACAAACACAATGCAGTAGGAAATGAGCAGGGATGCTCCAATCATCGCCAGCAACCAGGGAGCCGTAATGGCCGCCGCCAGCATGGGGACTTCATCGGTTGGGGCAATGTTAAACGCGATGATGATAGCTCCGACCAGGGTTGCTCCAATACTGCCTAGGGTTTGCTGGAGCCTGGTATGCTGGGGGTGAGTTTTTTTAGTGCGTTCCTGGGAAGAAGAAGGATGGGGCGATCGGCTGTCATCGTCAGAAGGTTGAACCTTGTTTTGGGTCAGCAGAGTGGAACCCGCTAACGCCGCACCGATCGTAAAGGGCATTCCTTCAATCACGACTTTACCCAAAGCTTCATCCAGCGGCGTACTCATTGTAATTTGCTGTAGCAGGGTTAAAACCAATGCCGTGCAAACCGCACCGATCGCAATCACATCAATACTGTCTCGGAGGGCCTGGGCAGGGCGATCGGGTTTCACCTGCCGAAATCCATCTGTGCGATTCAGTAAAAACGCAATCAAAAATGTAAACGCAAGTATTCCCAGCATCAGTGGAGGATTTGTCTCAGAACCAATCCACCATGCTTCCATTGTGTAGAGTAGTGGAATACCAAACAGAAATCCGCCGGATGCTCCCCGGACTAAATCTTCAAGTTCAGTTTTCCATTCTTGTTTATCAGGAAATGTAATTCGCCTTGCCATTCTGTGGGGGAATCTCAATTTAACGGCTAAGTTTTGCCAGGACTTATGTAAAACCTTCAATTGTAGGATGGGCACTGCCCACCCTACGCCAAATCTGGAGGTATAAAACAGAGCTTGCGTCAGTCCTGTTTGCTTTAAAGGCATTGGCTCTCGATTTTAACTTGCCAGCTTATTCACCACATCCCCATAAAGGCAGACAGAATGCTCATTTCCTAAGGGGGCAGGCAAGATGCCCACTCCACAAGCCAATTAACCCATCAAATTTTTACCTTCCATGCCAATCCATCAAGACTCTGGCCCAGAGGCCCATGTATCTCTCCATTTCACCGTTCCTTCACTGGCAATTACCCAGCGGCGGGCTACCAAATTTTCTCGGAGTGGAGCTTGCCCCTCTCGCCACATGGCGTACTTGTAGCTGATCAGCTTTCCGGCACTTTCATCAAAGGGAATCTCAGCAAACCATGTATTAGAGTTAATGTACTCTAGCGGGTATGCCTTAGAAATGTCCCAATTGCCTAGTTCGGGGCAGTCTCCCGTCACTACAACCTGTTCACCGGGCAAGGTACGGACACCGTTAAGCTGGGCCCGCACGATCGTTTGTGCCTTCACCCGTTCTCCAACATGGCTCAACACCACAACGCCTCGCGTATCAATATGAAAGTCCTGAATTTTGCCATCCTTGACTTCGTATTTGTTGTGGGTGATGACGCAGGTGTGCTCACCATCTGGCAGTTCGGTGTCCACTTCCTCCAGGGTGATGGCTTCTCCCCGGTTTAACGCCACAAAACAGCGAGAATCCCGATAGCGACGCACATAGCAGTACACATCGGGCGTAATATACTTCTGCCACTGGCTACCCATGGAGACTGCTGGATTCAACCGTCGTAAACCCGACAAAAGCCGGATTGCTCGGTAAACATCTGTATCTGTGTCCCAGGACTCCAGCATGGGCCGATTGTAGGGATCGTTGCCGCCATCCGTGTCGTCGTGCAGGTATTGTTCCGTGCCGTAGTAAATGCAAGGAATGCCGCGAGTCGTCATGATCAGGCTCACTGCCACCTTCAGCATGTCCGGGTCGGGGTTGAGCGACTGAAACCGGGGCATGTCGTGGTTATCAATGAAAGTAATCAGTTCTAAAGCTCCACTGTAATGATGATCTAAAGCCAAAACGTCTTTGATCAAATAAAATCCATCTTCCGCTCCTTGCCCCAAGGCTGCCCGAATCGCGACGCACAGCCCAAAATCAAGAATGGTCATTCCAGAGTTATTGGCAAACTCTACCGATCGCTCATCGGCAGGATGGTTGTAAATCCATTCTCCAAAGACGAATACATCTGGTCGATGGGTTTGAATATCGGCGTTGAACTCCTGCCAAAACCAGATGGGCATGTGCTTTACAGTATCAACCCGTAGCGCATCAACACCGCGATCGAGCCACTGTTTGATTGCGCCTTTAATGTAGTTGCGGTATTCCGTATTGTTTTCATTAAAGGTGGCTAATCCCGCTAATTCGCAATTTTGAATTTGCCAATCATCTTCCCAATCTACAACCTCACCATAATGGTGATACCAATGTTTTTCATCCTCATTAAAGTCAGCAATCTTAACACCATCATCGTATAGTTCGCCTTTACCGCCCATTGTTTCAGGAGTGCTGTGATTGCAAACCACATCCAGGATGAGCTTCATATTTCGCTTGTGGAGTTCTTCAATCAGGCGATCGAAAATAGTATCTCGGCTATCCTGCGTTTTATTGAGTGAATTGTTTTCACCCACTCCTAAAAACCGAGGATTGAGCCGCTTAAAATCCTTCGTCCAGTAGCCATGAATCGCTGCATTTCCGCAAAACAATTCTTCCGTTTGTTCAAACAAAGGCGTTAACCAAACGGCCGTTACTCCCAGGTTTTTTAGATAGTCTAATTTATCAATTACGCCCTGCAAATCTCCGCCCCAATACTTTCCCCAATCTTGCTTCGTTGGGTCATAGAGTTCAGGGTTGGGCCCTTCATTGTTGCTGGGATCGCCATCATAAAAGCGATCGACCACCAAAAAATAAATCGTTTCTTGTCTAAATTCAATATCCCTGGTGTAGAGAAATTCCAGGTCAATATCTGTATCAGGCGGTTGCTCCTCCACCAATGTTTCTACTTTTGCCTGCGGATCAGTAACATCATATTGTTCTGAAGTTGCCTGCGCGGGCGCAATTTTATGTTGATCAGTTGGCATTTGAGAGGGTTGAGGACTTTGTGACATAGGTACGTTGAAATGAAGTTAGAGATTGAAAATAAGCTGAGTTGCTGTGATTGAACCCATGTTTCAATGGAAGCGGGCAAACTCGATGAACCGAGAAAGCTTCTGATATGAAATCACTGTGAATTGCACAGAATCGTGTTTTCCATAGAAGCACGTCGTTCACCCTTACCCACAAGTTTGCAAAAGAAAAGCTCTACAGAGCCAAGCCAGCGTTAGGTTTTATGCTGTGCTATTCTGCAAAGACAATTGATGGCAACAGTAATGGCAACGGATGGAAAATTTAGGACGGCTGTGTCGCAATCCATAACGGGTGAGCTTAACGCTAGAGAACTTGTCCTAAGCATTCTGCGTACTGCCATCCCATCTAACCTAATCGTGAACTGATTCTTAAGTTTAGTTAGAACCTTAGCATGAGTTTTACAAATCCTCCATAGGCAAATTTAATCTATACCTTTAGACATAGACTTTGCTTCTATAAATCGATTCAACCTATGTTGAAGTCACTAACAAAGCGATCGACCTGCTACGCAAAAATATCGCAGTGCCATCCAAAAGCCTAAGAAAGTAGAGAAACAGCCTCCACATGCAGAACGATGCGAAGGCTAAGGACTCTATGTTTTTGGAGCGTACTTTTCGGGGCAGTAGTACTAACCCTGATTCCAAAAAGATGCAAGGTGAAGAAGCATTATTTCCACAGGATATAAAGGGTGATATTTAACACTCAATTCCTGGCTCATTCCTGGTTGCTCAACTGAACGATGTCGCGATGACTTATACAGTTGTACGGCGAGTAACTAAACCCCAGATGAAGATAGCAACCATTGCACCAATGATGGCTACGATTAGTCCAGGAATACTTAGACCAGCAGCCGTTAGCTGTAATGATCCCGTTGTAAATAAGGAGAACAACGAACCACCAACAAACGCGCCAATAATACCTAATAGGATCGTGGCTAGAATGCCGCCACCCTGATGACCAGGATAAAGAAGCTTAGCAATTGCACCAGCCAAGAAACCCAAAATAATCCAAGCGATAATATTCATTCTCTAAAGCCTCCTGAAGAGTTTTCCTCTTTGCTTACAGTACTTAGAATATCCCTTGGACTTTACATTCCTCTTCCATCCCAAGATAGAGCCTAGAAAACCGGAAGGGTGAGTTTAGTGCTGGAATCCAACTGCTGTTTTCTTTTTGGACTTGCTCTTAGATTTGCTCTTGTTAACTTCTACCACTGCGTCCTGAAATAAATTGTGTAAATGGATTGGAACGCTAGCAATTTCAGGCAAGTCCGTTTCTAACGGTTTTTCAAATTCTTCTAAGAGAGAATCCAAATCGTCACTTAACTTAAAAGTAGGCCGATCGAGTGCCATTTGCAGCACAGTTTCCAACTGCTTAGGATATTGTTCTGCTAACCGATACCAAACAAAAGCATTCATGTCTGGATCTTTCAAGCTCTTTTGTACGATCGGCTCCAGATCTGCCCCGTTTGTGCCGTCTCCAGCTTCCAGAAGAGCCTTCAAAGGTGCGTAATGGGTTAAATACATCTGTCCCCAGCGAGGATGGCTCAGAGCCGTCACCTGTTCTGCTTTCTTCAACTTGGGAGGTAATTCCACCTGCGGGGCTGCCATCTTGTTTGTTGCAGCTTGCTTTTTCCAGGCTTCAGACACCGTTTTAGCATCTGACCCGATCGCCTCTGCCGTTTCTTCTAGTTCCTCTTGGGAAATGCCTGCTTCTTCGGCGATTTCTTCCAAAGACTTGGAGCGATCGATCCCAGCAGCATCAAAATTCTTTTGGGTAATGATTTCCTGAAATTCATTCAGCTTTTTGCCCAGTTCATAGCCTGACAGGGTGACTTCGTCGGAGCCAAAAAACTCCACAAAATCAGTGTGGTATCGTTCCACCGACTTCCAGGCCTCTTCCAGCAGATCAGGGGCATCGCTGTAAAGGTGATTTTTGTAATTGCTCTTAAAGTTGCCGATCGCCACTGCTAGCTTGGGTTTGCCCAGCTTGCCTAGAGAAGTCCAAGGGCTAAAAAACATCCATTCAGCTTCCGAGATCGGGGCGATCTGGGTCAGAATAATTTCGCCTTCCTTCAGGCGAGCCATTTCCTGTAGCGCGTTTGGGTCAGCCTGCTTGACAACGTAATGTTTTTCCGTCGTCCAATTCATCAGTTCAAACCCGTCTGGCAAAATTTTGGTAATGGCAAACAAACCGACAAAACTACGTCGCCATAAATTGAGAAGTTGCTGATCCTTTTGAGACAGTTTGGGGTGATGTTGAATAAATAAGTCGATCGGCGTTTGTTCTGCTACGTTGCCCTCAATACTGCCCTCAATGATGAACCGATCGACAACCATCATCCGCTGATGCATGTTCTGCTTTTGAGAACGAGTCAACTGATCCGCACTGAAGGTTTCCAAGGCAACTGCAAGATCGCCCTCCGCATCTAATACAAAATCTGTTAGTTCTTCCTTTAGTTCCTGCGCTCTTTGCAATACTTTATCCATAGGTTATTTACAAATCTTTACTAGAAGCGTATCACTCAAAAGAGAGGAAGGCAGAATGCCTCTAGGCTGAATTTAATGATGAACTCACTCTATCGGAAGAAAGAGTGATGAAACTTCTGCGCCGTTTTCAGGTTACTCCAGCCTACCTCGTCTCAACCAATTTACTTCTACTGATTGTGGGGTGGCTAAATTTAATCAACCTATCAGCAAAAGTGGGAATTCAGCTTAAGATTAGAAGCTAACGAGTAATGAATCACTTCTACAAGCAGGAGTTCTATGAGCAAAGGATTTGTGCTTTGGCTAACGGGATTATGCGCCTCAGGGAAAACGACGATCGCCAAAGGGCTGGAACAAGAACTCAAGGCTCGGAGTTGTTTGGTTGAAGTGTTGGACGGGGATGTGGTTCGTACAAGCCTTTCCAGGGGGTTAGGCTACAGCCGGGAAGACCGCATTACCAATATGCGCCGCATTGCTTTCGTTGCCAACTTGCTCAGCCGGAATGATGTAATTGCGATCGTTGCTGCCATTAGCCCCTATGAAGAAGCTAGGGAGGCAATCCGCGAGAACGTGGAAAATTACATTGAGGTTTATGTCAACGCACCCTTACAAGTGTGCGAAGCGCGAGATGCCAAAGGGCTTTATGCAATGGCAAGGGCAGGGGAACTGTTGGCGTTTACCGGCATTGATGATCCCTATGAACCACCTTCCAATCCCGATATTGTTTGCTACACTGACCAGGAAACCCCAACCCAAAGCATCGACAAAGTTTTAACCGCCCTCGAACAACGCGAACTGATTCCCCTCAAACCCCACGTTGAATTTTTCATCTAAATCTTCAATGAATAGAGGTTAAAAATTGAATATGGAAGTTAAGAATTTAATCCGGTGATGATGCCCACCCTCTGACTGAGCAGGCAAGATGCCCACGGTGCATCCCACTTTTGCATTTCCATGACAAATCTCTCACTGGCAGGCAAGATGCCTGCGCTACAGAAATCAATCCATTTACATCAATGGGATGCTCCCGATGCTCACCCCACAACACAATCATCCTAATTATCTTTTTAACTTCCATCATCAGGCTTTGCCTGGCTTACAAGATAATTTCCCGACTTCCCACTCCTCACTCCCCACTCCCTACTTCCCAACCCTCGCCTCAATCTGCCTCACCACTGTCAACGCCGAATAACTTACGCCAGCCGTTCCTTCTCCTGGATGGGTTGAATCACCGACTAGCCAGAGATCCTGAATTGGAGTGCGATTTGCAAAGCCAAACGGGCCAAACGTGCTGACCCGTTGCCCAATGCCGCCGACCATGCCCCGATCGCGTCCTGTAAACCGGGCAAAGGTGCGAGGAGTAGCTGCTTCCTGGTGAACGATCGTTTCTGAATTGAGGTGAAAGAACTGGGACAGTCGATCGATCGCTTCTTGGGTGTACTGTTGTTTGAGCGATCGGTAGTCTGCCTCGGAACCGTTCCACCAAATGGATGGATTGGTAAACGATGAAGCAATCACCGTTGCGTTGCCTGCTGGGGCACGCCCATCCCCTGGACGGCTGACCGAGACAAAGAGCGAATTATTTTCTGCGATCGGCCCATCATAATCGTAAAGGAATTGCAGGTGGGGAGGGCAGTCGGGCGGAATTGCTGCTTGTGTCACTCCCAGATAAATGACAAACGCTCCAGAGGCAGGCGGCAATTTATCCACTCGGCGGTGATAGCCTTGGGGTGCGGCACTTCCTAAAAGTTGAACTAAGTTTTGTACGGTTACATTTGCAACAATCTGATCGGCGGGTTCAATCCAGGTTTCACCTTTGAAATTGCAAATTTCTACCCCAGTAATGCGATCGTCTTTTGTAAGAATGCGCTGCACCGTATGACGCATCCGCAGTTCCCCCCCATCCCGCTCTAAAGACTGCACCAGGCAATTACTTAAAGCCTGCATACTGCCGTGCAAATGGTACAGTCCGTATGGCTCTTGGGAAACACCGAGGGCCGTCGCAGCATATAAAAGAGCCGTTTCCTCTGCATCCACCTGAGAATACAGCTTTAATTGCAAATCCAAAAACGTTTTGAGCCGCAAGTCATTCCCCAAGCCATACCAACGAAGGACTTGTCCGACGGTTGAAAAAGTATGCGGTACGGTCAACACCGTATCAGGACGGACGGCTTTTACCATTTGCCAGACATCCCAAGCATTTCGAGGCGGCAAAACTGGATCGCGAGCTTGAAACGCCCAGCTATGGCGGAATAAATCTGCCATGAGTTGCCAGAAGGGTTCACTGCCTGGAAATTGCCGTTGGCGTTCTGCTTGCCACTGCACCGGATCTCGCCACACGTAAATTGGCTCAATTTCTCCGGGTAGGTAAACTGCACAAGCAGGATCACAAGGCGTTGCGGCAGGCAAATCAATGCCCAATTCTGAAAAAATCCGGTAATGAATTCCGTTGGGTTCCAGTCCTGCCACCTGGGTAGCACCGACATCAAAGGTGAAGCCTTTCCGCTTGAACGTAGAAGCACAGCCTCCAGGGACGATCGCCTGATCCAGCACCAAGACAGAATAGCCGCGATGGGCTAAGAGGGCTGCTGCTGTCAACCCGCCAATTCCCGCTCCAATCACGACAACCCTTGGGGAATGCAGATGATGGTGGCGATCGGACTTCCTATTTCCTGCCGCAGAGTTCATTCAGATTATTTACATTTCTTAATACTATAAGTTCCATTCTACCCAGATATTCGCGAATTCTCCTGGCAAATTTGCTGCTTTTAGCCCCTGCCTTGCCCCTTTCAATCCTTGGCCAATCGCTTTACTTTGGAAGTCAAACCCTTGGTGGTACTACAATAATTGAGCAGCCCTAATCATTGAGCAGCCCTAATCATTGAGCAGTCTTTAATCCTTGAGCAACCCTAACGCTCTTAGACCTAGCAGTAATTCAACACACGGCTATGAAACGACTTAAGTTCTTTAGCGGACTGACATTAGGGATAGTGGCATCCACTCTGCTAAGTATCGGTGCATCGCGATCGGTCAGTGCAAATGAGGTGGTATCTATCCAGTTTGGTTCTGTGATTACGGGGAGGTTAGAACCCGGTGACAGCCAGTTGCCTGCGGATGGCAGTTATTACGATACCTACACTTTTGAAGGTAGAGCCGGGCAGCAAGTTCAAATTACCATGACCAGCGATGAAGTAGATGCCTACCTGATTTTGCTTGATCCCAACGGCAATAGTTTGATTCAGAATGACGATGGCGGCGACGACACGTTAAACGCTCAAATTATCTACACGCTGCCCACGAATGGAAGCTATACCATTTACGCCAATGCCTATGCCTCTGGGGAAACCGGAGCCTACCGACTGGAACTACGGACAGTTGATGCGACGGCCGCTGCAATTCCTCTGCCCCGTTATTTCTGCGATGAGAGTGGAAACAATCCCACGATTCAAGCACGGCGTAAAGATGGGGTTGTGGGTTCATTGATTGAATGGACATCAGACACCACACCCAGCAACATTTCCCGCTCTGAGCGATGCCGCCGTGTCGCCGACAATTTGGAAACCAATCACAATCGTTTGGGGCGCAGCTTTGCCATTACAGCAGGCACACTTCAAGGTCAGCCCGTTGTTTGTGCGGGAACGGCTCCAGGAATTTGTGATCCCGATGGGCAAATCTTGCTAGCTGCCACAAGGGACGAAGCCCGACGAATTGCCATTGAACTGGGCACCGGCATTAACGCTTTGCAAAACGCTCCTTCCCCGATTGATCGGGACGACACCACTCCCCTAGCAGTTGTGCCGCAGTTTAACTTTTTGGATGTCCTGTCCTACAGCAATTGCCTCGAAGATGTCATTCAGCTTTACCAAAATACGGCAAGGCTCCGAACTCAGGGCAGACGCAGCGATTGTCTATCCAACGTTTTTGCCCAATATCCTAACGGCATCTCCCGATCGCAAGCCCTCGAAATCATCACCGCCGCCGATCGCTATGCCACCTCCAATCGTCGTGATGCCTTACTTTATCCTCCCAGAGGGCAACGTGTCCGCATCCAAGAGATTTTTGGCTACACCTACGGCATCGATCAACAGTAGAGGCGAAGAATTTGCGGCAAAACATATTGTTTAAAGCAAAAGTTTTCTCACGCAAAAACAAACGGTAAGGTGGGCAGTGCCCACCCTACTGCAATTCACTACTGCAATTCACGCAAAACATCCGGCGGAATCAACACCTGATCGATCGCGTGAATTACTCCGTTGCTGGCGGCAATATCCGCCTCAATCACACGAGCCTCATTCACGTAAAGGGTGCCCCGTCGTCGCCGCACCTGCACCTCACCCCGCTCCAACGTGGTCAAGGTGTTTTGCGATCGTAGATCCCGCGCTGACAAAGGCGTTGCCCCGCTTGCCACCACATGGTACGCCAACACCCGCGCCATTAACTCGCGATCGGCTTGTAGTCTTTCCAGGAGAGGAGCCGGAACTGCCTGAAACGCCGCATCCGTTGGGGCAAAAACGGTAAACCGACCGTAGCCCCGCAAATCCTCAGTCATTCCCAGTTCGTTGAGCAGGCTGATCAGGGTTTGAAACGAACCGCTTGCCGTTGCGACATCTACAATATCGCCTTGAGTCTGGCTCTGAGCAAGGATGATCGGTTCAGGTCGAGTTTCATGAATTCCTTCCGAGATTATTTCTTTCGAGATTATTCCTTCCAGCGGTTCCGCACCAACTGGAATTGCTCCCAGAAAAAGAACGCCGATCGCCAGTCCAGCCAGGTTATTCCAACGTTTTGATTGCATATCACCATCCTCTACAGTTGCGAGACAAGTCAACCCACTAACTAGCCTTATATCATTTAGATCGGGTCTTTCATATTGGGTCTTTTCCAGGAGTTACGCAGTTGCCTTGAGATAAATCTCAGGCTCAAAGCTAAAACCCATTTCAATGGGTTGTCTTAAGCGGTTTGAGTCAGTTTGAACTGACTTTCGCTTTCAGCAGAAAATGGATTTCCTGTGCGAAGTGCGTCACTCCTATTTGATTTAGATTGAGTTTTCCTTTCCCCTTACTGCCTACC
>PVWD01000193.1 GCA_003003615.1 filamentous cyanobacterium CCP2
CCACTCCTCACTCCCTCAATGCTCAATCACCTCCTACGCTGGTTTGAAACCCGATGGATTGTTCCAGCCTATAGTGGTTGGCTGATGGTAGGGTTGGCAGCCTTTTTCTTTGGGGCAGCAACCAATACGATGGCGGGTTGGCTTTATGTGATGAGTGGTGTGATGGCTGCACTGCTGATCCTGGCGGCTTGGTTGTCTCCCCGGATGCTACGAGGAATCCAGGTAAAGCGAGATCCGATCGTCCCTGTCAGTGTTGGGGAGTCGCTTAGCATTGCGGTGCAGTTGGAAAACCAGACCTCCGCTACCAAGAGTTTGCTGCAAGTGGAGGATCTTTTACCTCCTGAACTGGGCAAGCCAATCATACAGGCGATCGATCGGATTCCAGCGCATGATAAATATCGCTGGGTGTATGAGCAACCGACCCAGCATCGAGGCGTGTACCATTGGCAAACGGTAGCGTTGAAAACAGCCGCCCCTTTGGGATTGTTTTGGTGCCGACGGGAGCAACGGATTAGGGCAGAGGCGATCGTCTATCCGACGGTATTGGACTTAAGCCAGTGTCCCTTAATCGATCAGATTGGACAGAACAGAAATCAACAAATCATTAGTGCCTATCAGTCCCATGCGGCAACAGAAGGTCTAACCCGGACTCTACGCCCCTATCGCTGGGGGGATGCGATTCGGCTGGTTCATTGGCGAACGAGTGCCCGCTATGGGGAATTGCGCGTTCGAGAGCTAGAAACCTACACAGGAGGGCATTCCATTGTCATTGGCTTGGACAGTGCTGCCCAGTGGGAAGCAGAAGCCTTTGAGCAGGCGGTGGTGGCAGCGGCTTCGCTTTACTTTTACGCCCTCAAGCGGACTCTACCTGTGGAGTTGTGGACGGCAAAAACTGGACGGGTACAGGGCGATCGAGCGGTGTTGGAAACTCTGGCTTCCGTTCAGTGGGGTGAGGCCCGCTTAAACCATCTGCCCCCTCAGTCCCCCGCCCAGTCTTTCATTTGGATCAGCCAAAATCCTGATAGTCTCAGTACCTTACCGGCTGGTAGTGGTTGGCTGCTTTGGCAATCTCCTGATTGGAGTGAATTATCCCCCCAACTTCCGCAGGTGGGATTAGGCGATCGACCCGGCTTCATGATTTATCCCAATGAGCCTTTGCAACCCCAACTGCAAGCTTCACCCTGAGGGTAGATGGCGCAAAAATTGAGAAATCGCCTTTTAACTGGAAGTTCAGCCGAAATTAGGCAATGTTTTTGTGAGTTGGGCATCTTGCCTGTCCTTTCACCAGGGGACAACACGCCTGCGCTACAATACCCAAATCAATTTTTAACTCAGAATTTATGACTGATGACACAGCGACCGAGGTTGATGCCGAGTTTTGGCAGGGGGTAGACCAATTTAACCAGGGGCAGTTTTATGATTGCCATGACACCCTCGAAGCCATTTGGATGGAGGCAACTGAACCCCAAAAGACCTTTTACCAGGGTGTTTTGCAGATTTCAGTCGCGCTATACCATTTGGGGAATCAGAATTTGCGAGGAGCAACCATTCTTCTGGGAGAAGGCATCAATCGCTTGCGTCGCTATCCGCCATCCTATGCCACTGTCAATGTTGAACGGTTTCTCGATCAAAGCATTGCGTTGTTGATGACCTTGCAGCACGCCCCGCCCGAACAGGTTCCCCAACTGGCAGAACAGGTCAGCCGATCGCCGCAGGAACGTTCTGAAGAGGAGGATGGGCTTGTTTTGCCAAGAATTACAACGGTTGATGTACCTTAGGTAAGGCAAAGTGGGTTATGTAGACATCCCAGCAAACGGTATGCCACGATATGAGGTAAGGTGGAGCCGAAAATGGTGATGTTAATTCCCTTCAGGAAACCTGAAACATTATAAGAAAAATCTCATTCATAGATTGAGTGGGTAGACTACCATACAGCCATATTTTTTGATTTAGGCGAATATTACCAATTGGGGAATCCTATGCTGTCCGTTCTTCGATCGCCACACCTCATGCAACTTCAACACCTTGGCTTAATGCTGCTTTCGGCTGCCACTGTTGCCGGAGTCACGATTACCCCTGCTGCATCTCCAGAGGCAAATGCTCAAGTGACTGATAGTAGTCAGGCTTTGACCTTGCGATCGGATGTGCAGGAAGCGAACTCGGTGACAGGCGTGATTACGGCTCGCGGCAATGTGCAAATTAACTATCCGGCACGCCAAATTCAGGCCACTTCAGTCCAAGCGCAGTATTACAGCCGTGAACGCCGAATTGTCCTGACGGGTGATGTTTATGTTCTGCAAAACGGTAATAGTTTACGAGGCGAGGTCATCACTTACCTAATTGACGAGGGGCGGTTTGTCGCGCTTCCCGACTCTGGGCAACAGGTTGAATCCATCTATTTGGTGGACGACCCCAATGCAACCCCAACGGCAAGCACAACCACTGAAGTCCAAGACCCCTTTGATCCAAAACCCGAATTTAAAGAACCCATCAGCGAATAGCAAACTCATTTAACGAAATAATTTATCTATCTCTTTCTAAGATTCGGTGCATCCCTGGTGAGCAGCACAATTCCCTTTGATACAATCAAAATCGATTGTCCTTTCCATCGGCACCTGTGAGAGTGAACCCTTGAAAATTGTGCTGGAAAATGTTCATAAGTCCTATGGCAAGCGAGTTGTAGTCAACCGCGTCTATTTGTCTGTATCCAGGGGAGAAGTGGTAGGGCTGTTAGGGCCTAATGGTGCAGGCAAAACCACCACTTTTTATATGGCAACGGGGCTAGAAAAGCCTGACTCTGGGAAAGTTTGGCTAGACGATCGAGAGATTACCGAGCTACCTATTTTTGAGCGAGCCCGCCTAGGCATTGGCTACTTGGCGCAGGAACCCAGTATTTTTCGCCATCTCAGCGTTCAGGACAATATTTTGCTCGTGTTTCAGCAGACTCAGGTTCCAGCACGGGAATATTCGGCACGGCTGCATGATTTATTGAAAGAATTTCGGCTGGAAAAAGTTGCCCGCACTCAGGGAAACCGAGTCTCAGGGGGAGAACGGCGACGAACCGAAATCGCCAGGGCATTGGCCGCAGGGCGGGAAGGGCCGAAGTTTTTGCTGTTAGATGAACCGTTTGCTGGAATTGACCCGATTGCCGTAGCAGAAATCCAGGAAATTATTGCAAAGCTCCGCAATCGCCAGATGGGTATTTTAATTACAGACCACAACGTCCGCGAAACCCTTGCCATTATCGATCGGGCGTACATCATGCGAGACGGGCAAATTTTAGCATCGGGCAGTGCCGAGGAGCTTTATGCAAATCCGCTGGTGCGTCAGTACTATCTCGGTGAAAGCTTCCAAATTTGATCGGCGTTGCATTGGTTTGGATGAAGATGAACGTAGAGAGTAAGGCATGAACAGTGAAGAGAGTAAATAATAGAGAATAAAAAACTTTGGCTTTTGCTAGTTCCTGATCCCTAATCCCCGATTTCTAGTCTATGGCTGCTGGATTCTCAAAACCCCTTCCCTTCTCGGCTTGGTCATTTAAACTCTCTGTGATGGATCGCTACCTCCTGACAGAGTTGCTACTGCCTTTCCTATTTGGAGTCGGGATTTTTTCGTCGCTGGGCGTTTCCATTGGTATCCTGTTTGAGCTAATTCGACGAGTCACAGAATCCGGGTTGCCGCTGTCGATCGCTTTTCAAGTTTTGCTCCTACAGTTCCCCCAGTTCATTGCCTATTCCCTTCCCACCTCAACGCTGCTGGCAACGCTAATGACCTATAGCCGCCTGTCCAGCGACAGCGAACTGATTGCATTAAAGGCTTGCGGAGTCAGCGTTTATCGAATGATTGCCCCAGCCCTTGCCCTCTGTGTGTTGGTGACGGGGCTGACCTTTGCGTTCAACGAACTGGTTGTTCCGGCTGCCAACTACAGAGCCACGCTCACCTTGGCGGAAGCCCTAAACCGAGAAGAACCCAGTTTTCAGGAGCGCAATATTTTATATCAAGAGTTTCGACAAGCCCGCGATGAAGACGGAGATACCGGAGATGTCCTATCACGGCTGTTTTACGCCAAGCGGTTCGATGGCCGACAAATGTTGGGACTGACCATTTTAGATTTTTCCCAGGAGGGGCTGGATCAAATTGTCAGCGCAAAATCCGCCGTTTGGAATGGTGAGCAAAGCACCTGGGATTTTTCAGATGGGACGATTTACGTCGTGTCTGCGGACGGCAGCTTCCGAAACATCGTCAAGTTTGAGCAGCAACAGCTTCAGCTCCCCCGTGCCCCGTTGGATTTAGCATCCCGACGGCGAGATTATGATGAGATGAACATTGCCCAATCCTTAGAATATCTGGATGTTTTGCAGCAGGGGGGAGGCAGCAGCCGGATTCAAAAACTCAGAGTGCGGATTCATCAGAAAGTAGCCTTGCCCTTTGTTTGTATTTCTTTTGGCTTGGTGGGGGCGGCTTTGGGAACGCGGCTGGAACGCACAGGACGGGCAACAGGTTTTGCAGTTACGATCATTATCATCTTTGGATACTATCTGCTTGTGATTGTTAGTGGTTCGATCGCCCAATTGGGGTATATCCCACCCATATTAGGAGCCTGGGTTCCCAATATTTTTGGCTTGGCGGCGGCGGCTTGGCTACTGGTAGGCTCATCCAAATAGCGAGTTTCAATCAGCTAGGACGATCGTTGAGGTAGTCCTGAGGGAAAAGGTATAAGAATGCGGGGTGAAACCAATGCCATCCAGATCGCTTCCAGCATCCATTCGATATTTAAAAGCGCGGCTAACTGTGCTGAAGCGTCCTTCTGTTTGGGGGTCTGCTTCACTGTTGCTGGTTGCCCTATTTGTGTTGTCTGAATATTGGAGCCAGCCCGATCGCTTTATTGGTGTGGGTGGCGATCGTGGGGACGACCGCTTGGCTCCTGAGGCAACACCTCCTTCACCTCAGCTTTCTCCCCTTGATCCGTTCTCATCGGTTGATGATCCTGCTACAGCATCAGCCGATCGCTCTTCCGATCGGGTCGAACAACTGACAGAACCCTTTGCAGAACAGGAAAACAATGCTCTAACGGCTCAGGACGAACTGGATGTACTCAACACCCTACTTCTAAACCCGTTGGCGGTTCCTTCCCTCGCAGTGGCAAGTCCATCACGTAATTCTTCTTCGTTCACTCCGATATTGCCATCGACACCTCCAGCCGATCGTTTGCTCAACCAAGCATCTATGGATGCAGGGCGTACCAGTGGGGTTAGGCGGTCATTCAACGAATCTGCCTCTCCTCAAGGGGCGCATTCTAGTTCGGAAAATCTTAGTCCAATCCAATCCGCCCTCGATCGCCAAGCTGGACTAGAACGCTCTACGTCAGAATCGTCTGATCCAGCCCTATCTCCAACCTCTGGAGCTGCTCCCACTGCTGAAATCGGAGATTCTAATCCAATTTCGACCCCTTTAAATTTGCCACGTCCATATGTGTTGCAACCCTTACCGGGGCAACCTTCCCTGGGGCAAACGTTTCCGCAACCCGTGTATGTTCCCCAAACCTCACCGGCTCCAGGTACGACAGGGTACACTCTCCCACCTGCCTTCAGGAGTCCTGCACCAGAAGCAGCACCGCAAACAATCGATTTATCTGGTAATGCGGTAACTCCAGGTACGTCTCCCATATCATCCCCTTCTCGTTCGGGGATACAACCTCCGTCTATTGCCCTTCCCACGACCGTTCAGCCTGAACGCTTTGGCACTGCCCAACCTCAATTTGTTCAGCCTCAGCCTGCCCCGTTTTCGATTCCTCGCTCTGCACCTGGAAGCACGATCGGCGGCGGACAAATTAACACTTTCTCCAATCCGTGAGTCAGTTACCTTGCCGTAGGACTGTCCCAGAGTTTTCGTGGTCGTTGTGCGATCAGTCCCAATTTGAAAGCGCGAAACAGAGCTTGGTCAGCTTTGGGGGATGCTGACGGGCAAATAATGCATTAAGTATAAATTCATACTTTTTAGTCACCGCTAACAGTACGTACTTCTAATGCGGAACTGGTGCGAAATTTAATGTATTAATTAATCTAAGTAATTGAATCGCCAGGGTGGTAATTTACGATAGCTCAGCCATACAATAGTTAAAGTATGGGTAGTGAAGTTTACTAAGTGTATTACGAGCGCGATCGAGCTTTGCTTTATCTACTCTTGTAGATAATCAGCACAATGGTTACAAAAACCGATCGTCTAAGTGATATTACTTAAATTTGGTCTGTTTACGAGCGTTACGTAGCAGTCCGCAGAATGAGTAGGACAAATTCATGTCTTCACACTTATCCATTATGGGTTGCAGCGTTTTTAATGATCCAAACCTTTTCGTTCGTTGCCGTAAAACAATACAGCATTTGTAGAAACAGTTATGACGGTTCATCGGTCAATAGGGAATCAGTATTCGGATTTTGCTAAGCACAATTCCCGTAAAGGCACAGTTCACAACATCAATATTGCTCAGGCACAGGAACGCCTGTACGAGTTTTTGCTAGAGATTGTAAAAAACTGGCCTGCTGAAGCGGTTTTACAGGAATTTAAGCGAATTTATATTCATCCAACAGAATCAGTCAGTTCAGAAATTATCCCTGCCTTATATCATCTGCTCTTTTCCAATCGAGAAACAGAATTTCGGAACACTCTAAAGCGATCCTGTTATATCTTGATTAACAACTGGGAAATTTCTAGAAACTATCGCGCAATTCAGCAGCTCATCGAGATATTTTTCGACCCCATCTTAAATAAACCAACCGTTTCTCGTACACTGAAACGTCTAAGAAGTTGGTTGCACAATTTTGTTGAAAGCGAAGATTTTCAGGAGTTAAAGCTCTTTGCAGTACGCTATGGAGGACAAGAGAGTAGTCCTTGGAGTTATCGATATGCATCCTATCTCCTAGTGTCGCAGTACATTAATTTAGAAAATCCTTCTGAACAGCGTCAAGCTGCGAAAAATTTGTGTATGCAGTTGAAGGAGAAATTTAAGTTTGATTTAGCGATGTATACGGCTTACTCCTCAAGCATTCATCACCCTAGAAATCGAAAAAATCCTACATTTTTAGGAGATGAAGTCTTAGCCTTAGTTCAAAAAGTCGTTGCTAAGCGCGGTTTTTTTAGCTACGCTAACCTTGCTCAAATTTTTCTAAAGCAGGTGCAAACCGTTGATTACTTTAAGTTCAAACAGAGTTTGCTTGAATATCTGGTTTTTTCAGTTGCTCAAAACAACATTTCAATTCTGCTAAAACAGCAGCTATCTGAAAGGCTTACTTTGCTTTACTCTTATCATGATTTAACTCAGCTAAACGATGCGCTGTTGCTAAGAACGGTGAAAAAAGTAATTGACGATTTAACGATCGCCAACAGTGAGCCTGCTTCTTTGTTTGTTCTCCTGCTTTCAAAAGGACATTCGTTTACACTCGTAATACTTTTGCTGAAGCTCGTTCTAATTTGCCCCTACGCCCGGACTCATTTGGAATTAAGACTTGCAGAATTGATTAAATATTACGAGCAATATTCTGAAGAAGAGTGTCAGTGGATGATTCACTTTTTAGAGATTTTTAATATTACGATGGCGATTCATGCAGAAAATGTTGAGTACAGTTTAGTGACAATGGACTGGACTGATCAACAGACAAACCAACCCAGAACGTATCGCATTTTCTCTCAGCTAAAGCGCGATCGGATTTCTCCTTTTGAAGTAGAAGGGCATTCTATGGAAAATATTCGATTGGAGCCATCATCAGCACAAGATGCATCTGTATAGGGCTTTTTGGGGAAATTACCCAAAAAAAACAGCGACACAGTTAATAATGCCACTGTCCAATATTTGAATCGGTTTGTTACTTAGAAACAGAGTTTTGATCCTGTTCCTTAAGCTTCCTCTTCTTCAATCTCTTCTCCATTAGAAGGTGGAACCAATGCTACAGCAACGATCGCATCATCATCATCCAAACGTTGCACCCGCACCCCGGTTGCCGCTCTAGACTGGCAGGAAATTGCGTTAACCGCCTGCCGAATAATAATGCCTCGGCTCGTCACCATGATGATTTCATCATCCTCATTGACGATTTGCAAAGCCGCTAACTTGTCGTTGGTTTTGCGGAATTTAATGGCACGTAATCCCATTCCTGCCCGCTTTTGAAGGCGGAACTGGGAAACAGGAACTCGCTTGCCTAAACCGCCCATCGTAATCACCAATGCCCACGGGCCCTGGTTGCGGCAATCTGCTTCTAGCTCTTCTGTTTCCGTCTCAACTTCGATCTCATCTCCTTCCGCAATGCTGGCAATCACCTGACTTGGCAGCACATCCATACTGATGAGTTCATCGCCGTTTCGCAGAGCCATTGACTTTACGCCTCGTGTGGGTCTGCCCAAAGGACGGAGCTGTTCATGGTTGGCGCGGAAGTGAATTGCCATGCCTTTTCGAGAGCCAATAATGATGCTGTCCTCCGCACGGGCCCGTCGTACCCACCGCAGTTGATCTCCCTCCTCCAGGGAAATTGCGATTAGTCCATTAGCCCGAATGTTGCTAAAAGCAGACAGCTCCGTTTTTTTGATGTACCCTCCCTGCGTCAGCATCACCAGATATTCATCATCTGAAAAGTCGGTAACGGGGACGATCGAAGTGATTTTCTCTTCATGGGAAATCGGCAACATTTGGACGATCGCCGTACCCCTTGCAGTACGCGAACCCGTTGGGATTTGGTAGGCTTTGAGGCAGTAGGCAATTCCTCGATCGCTGAAGAATAAAACGCTGTCATGATCGCAGCAGGTTAAAAAGTGTTCAATCCCATCGTCTTCTTTGATGCGAGCCGCCGCTTTGCCTCGCGTTGCCCGGCTTTGAGCCTCAAAGGTACTAACGGGCATCCGCTTAATATAGCCTTGCTCCGTCAAAAGGATAATGGCTTGCTCATTAGCAATTAAGTCGGTTTCAACGATTTCCCCATCTGCCCGTTCAATGATTGTGCGACGCGGGTTAGCATACGTCTCCTTCAGTTCTGCCACCTCGGTTTCAATCATTTGCAAGACCCGTTCTCGCCGCGCCAAAATGTCTTGCAAATCAGCAATCCGAAGCTGCAAATCTTCATGCTCTTGCTGAATTTTTTCAGCTTCCAGAGCCGTCAGCCGACGGAGCTGCATTTGTAGAATGGCATCAGCCTGAACTTCAGATAGCTCGTAGGATGCAATCAACTCCTGCCGTGCTCCTGCCGTATCAGCAGCGTGACGAATCAGGTGAATAATTTCATCCAGGTTTGCCAACGCAATCAACAAGCCCTGCAAAACGTGATCCCGCTCCTCTGCCTTGCGGAGTTCATAGCGAGTTCGACGGGTAATTGTTTCAATGCGGAAGTCTAGGAAAACCTGCAAGAACTGCTTAAGGCTCAGGAGTTGTGGCTCACTATCCACCAGAGCCAACATATTCACGCCAAAGTTTGCCTGAAGGGGAGTTTGCTTATACAGGTTGTTCAACACGACGCGAGGATAGGCATCCCGTCGCAGTTCAATCACGATTCGCATGCCATCGCGATCGCTTTCATCCCGAATGTCTGCAATGCCTTCTAACCGCCGTTCATTCACCATTTCGGCAATTCTTTCGATCATTGCCGCTTTGTTGGTTTGGTAGGGCAGTTCTGTGATGATAATGGCATCGCGATCGGGGCGGCCCCGTTGCTCAATGGTTTCGATCGTCGCCACACCGCGCATCGTGACGGAACCGCGCCCAGTTGTATAAGCCTCACGGATGCCAGTCGTCCCCAGGATTTGCCCCCCCGTCGGAAAGTCTGGGCCTGGGATATATTGCATTAGCTCAATATCGGTAATGTCAGGATTGTGAATCAGGGCCACCAATCCATCCAGCAATTCACCCAAGTTATGAGGCGGAATGTTGGTTGCCATCCCAACTGCAATCCCAGCAGACCCATTCAGCAGCAGTTGCGGAACCCGTGCAGGCAATACTAGAGGTTCCTGCTGTGAACCGTCAAAGTTTGGGGTAAAGTCAACGGTTTCTGATTCAATGTCGCGCAACAGAGCGTTCACGGTCAGTGATTGCAAGCGACACTCGGTATATCGCATGGCAGCAGGCGGGTCGTTGTCAATGGAGCCAAAGTTGCCGTGGCCATTAATCAACGGAAACCGCATGGAAAAGTCTTGCGCCATGCGAACGAGCGCATCGTAAACAGCCGTATCGCCATGGGGATGGTACTTACCCAACACCTCTCCAACCACACGGGCACATTTCCGGAAGGGGCGATCGTGGGTTAGCCCCAATTCATGCATGGCGTACAAAATGCGACGATGCACAGGCTTCAGACCATCCCTAGCATCTGGCAATGCCCGACCCACAATGACGCTCATGGCGTACTCTAAATACGATCGAGACATTTCATTTCGCAGATCGGTGGGAACAATCCGTTCCTGTGGGATACTCATACGCTAAAAGACTCCACGAACTGATGCGTTTTAATTGCTAGAACGTTCAAACAAATCTGAGAACTGCCTAGCCTGTAACCTGGTGGCTAAATACACAAAATAGCCTCTAAAATTGTAACACGAATCTCCATCTATCAGAGTCGGTAAACCATTACTAGAGCAGCCCTTTCAGTCAGCCCAATTTTAAATCGAAACGGAGCTGAAAAGCGTTGAAAACGGTAAGCATTTTGAATGCTTAATCATAGACAAATATTTTCTAAAGTAAACCAATCAATTACAGTATTTCATTGAGTTCTATCTTTGGAATTTAGAATTGAATTTTGATTCTATTTTTTGCTTTTCATGCTAATAGATTTTTGAGGAGTTTATCGACTAATTTTTGCCTACAAGTTAAACTCGTTTTTTCCGTAGGTTCGGATGGGCGAACAACGGCCCAAAGCTAACGCTTGATGAGGCTTTTGCAAGCTTAGTAGGAGATTGCATAAAGAAACGGTAAAGTCACAGCAGTCTGTTTTGGACGGTTAGTAATTCTAATGCTTATAACAAATGGGCAGAGAGCCGAGGTGTATCCCACTTTTGCATTTCCATCACAAATCTCTCACTGGCAGGCAAGATGCCTGCGCTACGGAAATCGATCCATTTGCATCCATTTGCATCCATTTGCATCAATGGGATGCTCCCAAAGCCGATCGCCCAATCGTGGAAGCATTACAAGTTGTAAATAAAATTCTTTAAAACAGGAACAACACCCCGAATTGCACCTTGGAGGAACCATGCTGACCCTGCTCACATGTCCCGAAGTAACGGATAGCTGGGTATCGTCCTTTGCAGGCTGGGTTTCCCGTTGGATCATGCAACCTGCACAGGTCATGCTGGTCTTCGGTGGATTGCTTCTGGTGTCCAAGTTGCTACCCAAACGCCGGGGTCGTTCCTTAAGGCTGGCAATGCTTTGCTTAACGTTGAGCTACCTGTTTGCCCTGTCTCCGATGGTTGTGAACGTTGCTGGCAAGGTATTGGAAAGCCAAATTCCTGGTGACTCTGGGGCGACGGCCGATGCGATCGTCATTTTAGGACGGGGCAAGGGGTTTACGCCCTCACGAGTTGCAGTTGCAAACGAATTGTGGCAAGCGCAACGTGCCCCTCTAATCTTTGCCAGCGGCATTGAAGATGCACCCAAAATTCTGCAACGGTTACAAGAACAGGGCATTCCAAGGCAGGCTCTTCAGGGTGAAGCCTGTTCTCGAACCACCTACGAGAATGCCAAATTTACGGCTGCAATACTGCTCTCTCAAGGGGTTCATCAAATTCTTCTAATCACCGACTCTCCCCACATGATGCGATCGATGCTGACGTTTCGCGGATTTGGGTTCAGCATTACTCCTGTTGCAAGTTCAGGTTTAAGCGAACTCGATCGCCGCAAAAAAACCTCTACGGTTTTAAGAGAATGGGCCAGACTCGTTGGCTACGGACTACTAGGACGATATGCACCGCAAGAGATACCGAGCGAATTGGCTTCACGTCCCACGTTGCAGTCTGAGCTTTGGCAACCTAGCATTTAAGTATCCATTCAGTATCCATCAAGATATTGCTGACGCTGGTTTTAAAGCGATTTTGCTTAACTACGGTTCCTGATTGATTATGTTTCCCATCATCTATTCTGAAGAATTTCTAGAACACGATACTGGCGTGTTTCATCCAGAAAATGCGGGTCGCCTCACGGCAGTTGTGCAAGGGTTAAAGGCGGCCGCTTGGGCAGATCAATTGGAGTGGCCCCACCCCACCCCGTTAAAGGCTCAGGGCGATCGGCTGACTCAAGCTCTTTATGCCGTTCACACTCCTCAATACGTGCAGGCGGTTCAACGACTGGCAGCAATGGGTGGAGGACACATCGATCCGGATACCGTTGTTTCGCCCCGCAGCTACGATGTGGCCATGTTGGCGGTCAGCGCATGGCTTGATGGCATCGATCGGATTCTGCAAACGGG
>PVWD01000194.1 GCA_003003615.1 filamentous cyanobacterium CCP2
GATACAGTGAGGTGTCTGAGAAAACCTATCGCCGTCAGTACCGCCAGGAGTTTTGCTTCATGAGCTTGAATGCTCAGTTGATTGAGAAGGCGATGGCAAAGGATGCGACGTGCATTGGGGGGATGGATTGCTCATTTATTCCCAAAAGTGGCAAAGCGACCTACGGGTTGGATTGGTTTTACAACGGGAGTCAGAGTCGGACTCAGAAGGGTTTAGAAATCTCGGTGATAGCGGTGATTGATGTGGAGGCTCATCGGGGCTACAGTCTATCCGTTAAACAAACACCAGGCAATCTAGCAAAGCGCAAGGCAAAGGCACAAAGACAGCGCCAGCGGATTGGTTGGGCAACGGTTGAGCAGACCCAGCAGATGCTTGACCAACTGCCAAACAAGACAACTGCTGAGGCAGACGCTAACAACGTTACCCTGGAAATGACTCGGATGGATTATTACCTCAAGCACCTCCAAGACAGCTATGCCTATTTGCCGACCAAACTCAAATACTGGGCAGTCGATGGCTTCTACAGTAAGAAAAAGTTTGTCGATGGGGTTGTGGGGTTGAATTTACACGTCATTAGCAAACTCCGCAGCGATGCCGATATGCGCTACCTCTACACAGGTGTGCAAAAGCCTCGCGGGGCAAAGCGCAAGTACGACGGCAAAGTTGAGTTGAGTGATTTGAGTCGCTTCACCTATGTCAAACAACTCGAACCTCAATTGAACCTTTACACAACGGTCGTTTGGCATGTCTCACTCAAGCGCAACATCCGCATTGCCGCTCTTATCGATACTCGAAAAGTTGGCAAAACAGGGGTTGCGCTGCTGTTTTCAACTGACGTTGAACTCGATGCCGAACTCATCGCTGAATATTACAAAGCCAGGTTTCAAATTGAGTTTATTTTTAGGGATGCCAAGCAATTTACGGGTCTGTGTGATGCCCAAACTCGCCAGCCTCAAACCCTGGATTTTCACTTCAATGCCTCTCTGACCGTCCTGAATCTGGCAAAATACGAAGACCAACTACGCTTTGCCAAAGATAACCAAACGCAATCTTTGCATGCCTTCTCAATGGCAAGTTACAAGCGCCTTGCCTTCAATGACCATTTGCTGGAGCGATTTATTTCAATGTTAGACTTGAATCCAACTTTGATTAAATCTCATCCAAACTATCAAAACCTACGCTCCTACGGCATCATAGCCATCTAATTCTGTCCGAACTATTGTTAAATAAAACAGCTTTTCAGTGCTTCTACCCATGCCAATGCTGATAACTAGACTGTTACTCTAAACATGGTGAGAATAACTTAGAGTTCTAAGCATGTAAAGATGAGTCATCACTATGAGGTGAACTCATGCTAGTCAATCAGTTAAGTTATTCTGTCATGAACTGTAATGGCAACTATTATGTCAAGTTTTAGCTTGCGTTCAATTAAGAATGCGTTGAGTCAGTCCTTAGAAAGTTTACCTAATTGGAATTCTTTGAAGCCCCTAGAAAAGGGAACTATTATTGACAAGTCTTTCAAAAACATTATGAAAGATTTGATGAAGCAATTTGGCATGAAGCCTGGGGTTGATTATGTAGATAATCTGAATGACAACGAGCAATGTGCAGATTTTGTAGCTCTTTCAAGAAAAGCTGATGATTTATTGATAGGGTTACTTGAAGGTAAGATTGTACCTATTTCTTCTCATAGTCGGATTAGCAAGTTAGGCAACACGTATACAGTTAAAGCTCATTTCCGTGATCTAAGAAAAGCCAGTTAAATTTAGGATTCGAAATTTCATTTGGGTAGCATTCAAGGAGGTTCAAACCTTTGAGTACTGGATATTTTGAAGAAGGAAATTTCATTTACGAATGCAAGTCTTCTCCTGATCGAATGGGCGATTCTATTAATCAGGGAAGCCTTAAAAAGTGGATAGGCGACATTAAAAAGATCTTGAGAAGCAGACAACCAGAGGGGTTTCGATATATTTTTCCCGTCAACCGTTTAGACAATGAAAATATATTATTATTAAATCAGCTTAAAAATGATTTTTCGCGGATAGACATTCAATATTTTGATTGTGATTCAGTAGAAAGGCTTGTTTTTGCTTTAGAGAAAGTTAACACTTTACCTGAATTGGTTACTTTTATCAGGCAGGAAAGGAGCAAATAAAATGCAAAATATTTACTTCGCACGAATCAAGTTCTTGTCTGAGGAGTTTACTAAGGACCTCGATTACAATGCTGTTTTGAAAGAACTGAAGGATGTCATAGCACAAGAGAAAGAAATTGATAAAGTAGTAGAGCAAAAAATAGTTGTGGATCTATCAGCTGATTTGCTTAAACTCGTAATCCCTGCTAAGCCTTACGAGGATTACTTAAAGAGTATTCCTGAGGTGCAATTGCATCCTAGATCAAAATACTATTTCGTTACGGAGCAGCTTTGGGATCACTTTAAAGAAAACATTTTTTCAGTGGCTAAAGTTACTAAGAATATGATTGAACTAGAGATTAAAGACGGGGATGATTTTTTCGATTTAGCTAAAGATTGTGTAAAGCTTGAAAGCTATTTCTTGAAAAAGTTACTTGTATTTGAAGTTTCATAGTATTGACTTTGACACCTAGGGAATTGACTCACTTACTGACTAAAGTAAGTCCTAATTAGGGGTAATGCATTTGCCACCTTCCTCGTGAGGTTTATTTCGAGGCACATACAGTTGGTGCAGAACTTCGTTATACCGACCTTCGGCTTCCATCGCCTTCAGGTCTTTAAAATATTCCAAAACGTCTTCATCTAAATCGATTTCGCCACTCCTAAAACATTCTTCAAGCACTTGAAAAGTCACAGCACAAAGTTGCTTTTGCTCCATCTGCCAAAGATGAAGCAACCAACTTTGTATCTTTAACGCTCGTCTGTACGAAAGGAATCCTTTGAATAGTAGGAACTTGTTTACTCCCAGCCAAAAGGCAAGCAGCATCGAAACTAGGAAGTAACGTTTGCAGGGCAACTTGAGCGATTTAGACATATTTGTAACCTTGCAATTAGACATGCACTGAAAGCCTTAACCTCAGCAAGGACTTTCAATCTCCTCGTTGGAATTGCAACACCTCTGCTCAAATCCGCAAATTACCAAGGCGATCGACGATACCAACGACATTGAACAATTCGCTGATGTAGGTGAGCAGGCAGACCAGTTCCTGGGCTAATCCAAGCTGTAAGTCAGGAGCGATCGGGAGTTGCGCCAGGTTCTTTTGTAGCTGGTAGCTGACCTCAATCCACTGTTGCGTCGTGTAAAGAGGCTGGTAGCAGACCGAAAGACCATCTTTCGATCCACCAACCGGAATAGACAGAAACTGAAACCAATCCCCCAAACTGACCTGTATCTCAACAAAAAACTCAGTAATTTCAGGCTCTTTAGAGGGTTTGGTTGTCTGAATGTTTTGCAGTTGTAGAGGGTGAGGCAGGGTTTTTAGCACCCACTCTACTGGTTTTTGAGCGACTTGCAACGGTGGGGTTGCGCCTACTTCTTCCGCGCCTGCCATCAACATAGAGTGTACAAACCGCTCGAACTCAGGCATTGAAAGGATCGATCGAGCATCGAAAGCAAAATGAGTCCGCAGTTGATCGAGCAAAGTTTCCTGAAGGGCAGTAAATTCTAGCTCTCGTTGACGGATTGCCGCAAACTCAGTCACAACCTGCTGCCTCATTTGATTGAGTTGAGTGGATAACTCCCTGCCTTTGCGTCGTCTAAGCTGCGTGTAGGCTACCATAAGTTCCCCAATGGTCGATGAGGAGAGGGTTTGTGCTGGTAAAACGGGGGGATTTCCGGACATGCTGTCTAAGTAGTCTGAAGGATCAGAACTCATCCACCGGGTTTCAACCTTTACCTGGTTAAGGGACTGAACCTGAACTGGCTGAATTCGTACCATCTCAGCCGGTTCATCAGAGTAGGTTTGGTCAATCAAGGCTAACAGTGCTTCGGGTGTGAGTTCGTCACTTTGAACTCGTTGCCAAACACTATGAGGATCACCATCGTCCGGGTAAAGCTGGTACAGCAGTGCTTGCCATTGCTCCGGATGAGCCAACATCTGCTGGGCGATCTCAATGGGAGAAGTTGCTTGAACCAATGTGCAACTCTTGTCATGTAGCCCTTCGATATCACTGTGGAGGATGGCATAAAGTGGCATAGTTCTTCTTTCCCTGATCACAAGTTACAGCGCTCGGAATAATGCTTCTTAAGGAGTTGGGAAGCAACGGCTCACCTGTAGGACACAAGCAAGGCTGGCAGTTCGATCTCAAAAGCCCTCCCTATTGCCGTTTTTCCCATTGCTTCACTCACCAACTTCAGCAAGTTCTCTGTGCGGCTGATCAAAAACATTTCAAAGTCGTTCTGCCACAAAGTTTCCGGCTCTATCAGGTGCGATCGCAAAATCGAGTCGAGACGAGATCGGGAGATCCCCTGATCCACCAATGCTTGAAGATACTCATTCGGTGCCTTACCACCAATCTTTTTATTGCTGAGTTGGGACAGCGGAGTTAGGTTCACCAGGCAGTTGTACTGGGAGGCAGGAATTGCCTGACGTTTGGCATAAGCGGTGGGAAAAAGATGGTGGCACTCAATCGGGTCATTAAAGAAGTTCACATCTGATAGTGCTTCGCCAGTAGCAAGGTCGATCGCCCCATTTTTCCGCAACAAAGCGCTGATGCTCTTGTAGACAGAGCCGTGTCGCCGCTGAGTGCGCTGTAGGAAGCTGCGGTCAAACAGCGCCTCCCGTACTGTGCTTGGAACGACCAGACTATTGCCCATCAACCAGTCTGGCACCTCCAACATGTCTCTTGAAGCTCGTGCCTCGTGCCAAGAGGTGTAGAACGCGGTGCAAGCCCCGCACCAGAACCACTGCTCTAACTTGGAGCGTACCTGTTCCTGGGGATAGCCGATTACGACGGCAAGCACAGCAGCAAGAGCGACGAGCTGTATCTGGTAGGGCAGATCCTCAGCCGTAACAATCCGTTGCCCATGTAAAAACCTCACTGCCTCTTCATACCCCACTACCACTCGTGGGGCAAAGGTTTTGTACTCCTCAACCGACAAATTCAAAACCTCATCGCGTCCACAAGCGACTGCCGGAAGCTTTTGTGAGGGAGTTGAGGTTTTGATGGCGTGTTGGCGACGGTAATAAGTTGCAACCAGCGTCACGCAAGATAAAAAGTCTGTTTCCCGCACTGAATGCAGCAATCGATGTTTTTTAAGGATTTGTTCTTTTTCAGCCCAGTCTTCTCGGAGGGAGAAGTTGTCGGCGGCAAAGCAGGCGGTAGCGAGATCAAAGAAGGTGAGGACTGAATTTTGCGTGTTCACGTTCTCGAACATCTGGCAGACGGCAGGGCGGGGCAGTGATGCCATCAATTCAATGACGGGTAGCTGATAATGCTCAAACCGCTTGATGATTTCCTGCTCGAACTTGTCGATTAATTCCAGCTTTTCAGGTGCGTAGTTCCAATATTTGCAGTATTCCTGCCGCCATTTTGAGAACTGAAAGGTGCTGGTAGTTGGGAACAAGTTCTGCTCGTACTCTTTTTCTGGTGTGGAGCAATCAATCTTTTTGCCCTCGTTGCTAAACCCGACGCGGATGCGATCCTCATTCAAGCTGATGATCGCCTGTTCACGCCGAACCTGAGGATCTAGTGCCTTCTCAATATCGATGTAATACCAGCGGCTGGAATGCTTGTAGTTTCGTTTGCTCCGAAGCTGGACAGGACGGTTCGAGAAGAGCGCCATGTAGAGGGCTGTTAGTCTTTGCTGTCCATCCAGAATCAGGTAAGTCGGAATCGGCGAGTTTTCTAGTTGAACGCCTTCAACTAGCCGAGGACGAAAGACCCAGTGGGGGCTGTTGTTCTCCAACAGCATAATTGCTCCAATGGTCCAGCCTTTGCTGATGCTTGCCAAAAGACGAATAATCAAATCGTCGAGCCAGCAGAAACTGCGCTGGAGATCCGGTAGCTGGATCTTACCCAAATGGATTTGTAGAAGGAGATCTGCCAGTACGGGTTTGCCGATGTCGAAATTGGAGAGCATTCCGTCCATGTTTTGCGGGTTCCTTAACGGGGGTTGGAGAGATTGTTGTCACGATAGATCGAGCGTACTAACTCAAACAAGCGTCTCCAGCAAATTCCCCTCAAATGAGGGAAAGAACCACGCAACCGTCAGGGCTGCTCAGGAAAAAGAATGGCACGATCTCTGGCTGGTAGAGGACAAAGACGATTCCATGCCTCAGCGGGAATTTCACGGTAATGACGGAGTAAAAACCGAAACTCCCCTAATCGGCGCAGGTAAACCTCTTTGAGCATTCGGGGTTCGTGATTCTGACTCATCCATCGCTCCATTGTGGCTAAGCTACATCCGGCAACGATCGCGAGTTGCTCCTGGGTGAGATCGAGTTCCTCATACAACTCGCGGGGATGGGCGATCGCAATTTGGCAGTTCACGTAAGTTCGGAACAGTACCCGTTCAACTTCTCCAAATGGGACTTGTCCTGATCTACGTGTCATAAAGCCTCCGACTTATTAGAAGCCGGTAGATCTTGTCCAGCAGAAAGAAGCTCTAAATCTTCTTCACCAACCCAATCAGCGGCAATCCAGCCTCTTGACGGACTGTCGGCATCTAGCAAGACGAGATAAATCCAGGACCAGCGGTCTATCTTCTTTTGCCCTGCTTTGTCTAAGTCCTTAAATACTGGGGCATAAATCTGCCCAATTATCGTTCCCCATTCTGAATGGGTTTGTGGAGCCAAACGACACCGGCTACCTATTGAATATTTGGGCAACTGGGAAGCCGCAAAATCAGGGGGAATTACTACCACGGAAGCATTATGACCAAAAAGTAAACCTACCCCCTCATCGCCAAGAAAAGCTGAAGGGTTGGAGTTTCTATCTCCTAAAGAGGGTTGAGAGGCTGAAGCATCTGAGTTCATACCAAGAAGGAATACATACACAGCCAATAAGATGCTAGCATTATTTCATGAAGTAATTACTTCATGAAATAATGCAGTTTAAAGGATTTCATGCCTTCATGAGATGATGAATTCAGGAAATTTACGTGAACCCCACTCAGACGACTTGGTAACTAAGCGTGACGACCCCAATTACGCTCAGGTAAGCGGCTATGTGCCCAAAGAGCTTGCGCTGCGATTCAAAGTCCTCTGCACTTCAGAGGAGATGAGTCAAAGTGAGGCTCTTGAGGAGGCGATCGCCCTGTGGATGCAGAAGAAAGAAGACTCGAAACGCACCTCATCCAACAATGACCGCTAACGGCTCGTCATTAGTTGGCAAGAATCACAACTGTTCAATTACTCCTCATAATCTCCGTCGAACTCGGTCTGCCTATTTCTGGCTGAACTGCTTAGCTGAGTTCGCGTAGATTCAGAAGATTTTGCTGCGATGCCTCTAACCAGGCATCGCAGTTGTGGAACGAAGATTAAGCCATTAATAAGCAATCATGCTTGGATGCTTTCCTGCTCCTTACCCAGATGAACTGCTTTACAGTCTCTGTGCTCGATTTCATAGGCGGATGCAGTATCCGAATATGAAAGATACTATGCAGGAGTTGTTTGGAGATGAAGCAGCGATCGCTGTTGTTGACTTACCCAGTAATCTTGGCAGTCTGGTTTCTGCATTACCACCCGGTAGTCCATATACGATTAAACGCTTGATCAACGACTTCACACTCTTTCCGTTTTTTGCGCCCTTCTTACATCCTAAACAGGCTCGAAAACTTTGGGCTGATATGGAAGGGGCACGAGGACCAGCCATTAAAATGCGCTCTGGTATTATGGCAAGTACTATTCGCCCTCCAGAATGGCTCAGGTTCTGTCCTCTCTGTGCATTGCACGATGAACAAGAATTTGGTGAGTGTTACTGGCATCGTCTCCACCAATTACCCGGAGTTGAGGTTTGTGTTGACCATAATGTTGGTCTTTTAAATAGCTATGTTCGGATTCAGAATCCTCAGACTCGTCATGAGTTTGTTGCAGCAGAGCAGGGAATTCAACTACCAAAGACACGCTCACTCGATGTACTACAACCTCACCACAAAATTCTGCTGAAAATTGCACAGGATGCTGCTTGGCTGCTAAAGCAAGCTATTTCCCCGCCCGGATTAGATGTGCTGTTGAAGCGTTATCATCAACTACTTGCAGAGAGAGAACTCGCGACAAGTAGCGGTAGGGTGCGAGTTAATCAGTTGTTGAACGAGTTTTGTCATTTCTATTCCAAGGATTTCCTGCAAAGCCTGCAATGTCAAATTGATACTGAAAGTCAGCATAGTTGGTTATTTCGGTTAATTCGATCGCCCAAAGGTTCCCAGCATCCCCTACATCACCTATTGCTTATACAATTTCTGGAGTATTCAGCCGAGTCATTCTTTCAGCTTCCTAATCAATTTAAACCTTTTGGTAAGGGACCCTGGCCTTGTCTAAATCAAGCTGCTTCTCATTTTCATCAACCTGTAATTCAAACGTGTGAAATTACTTACACTCAAGATCACGGAAAGCCAGTAGGTACGTTTCATTGCTCTTGTGGCTTCATTTACTGCCGTACTGGTCCTGATAAAACCCAAGAGGATCAGTTTCGCATGACAAAGGTTCGAGCTTTTGGCTCAGTCTGGGAAGAAAAGTTGAAAGAATTGTGGGCAGATTCAACAGTCAGTCTTCGAGGCACGGCACGGGAGCTTGGAGTTGATCCAACTACTGTCAAACTACATGCTGCTGCGTTGGAATTGCCTTTTCCACGCCAAGGCGAGCGACAAACAAACAGAAGTAATAGGGAACTTGTTTCTTCACCGGAAAATCGAGAAGGATTGCCAGCAGCTACTCTGGGAAATTACAGGATGGAATGGTTGACTGCCCGAAGAGAAAACCCTACATCAGGAAGAACAAAACTAAAGAATCAATTTCAAAGAGTTTATACCTGGTTACGGCGAAATGATCGTGAATGGCTAGAAGCTAACCTGCCTTCTAAACAACAAACAAACTCGCCATGTCCACGTGTGGATTGGGGGAGTCGAGATACTGAACTTGCAGAAGCAGTGAGGCTTTCTGCTACCAAGTTATACAAACAGGGAGGACGACCGAATCAGGTAACAATTGCAGCGATCGCACGTGAACTAGGTCAACTGGCTTTGATTCAAAAACATCTAGATAAGTTACCGCTAACGGCAAAAGTTTTGACGGATGTTGTAGAAACTCGTGAATCTTTTGCATTGCGACGAATTAACTGGGTTGTACATTGTTATAGACAAGAAGGCAGTTATCCACAAAGATGGCAGTTAATTCGTCGGGCAGGTTTACGCCCAGAACTTATAACACTTCAACCAATTCATGAGGCTATCGACTCAGCATTAGAGTTACTACACGGTGCGTTCACTTTAGAACCAAATTATGAGGTTCTAGATCAACAAGATTAAATCAATTCTTTTCAGTCCCACCAATAAACAACGATCGGTGGTGGAGCAGGATGTCTGCCTAAGAGAGAGCCGGTATGAGTGCGATCAATAACCTCTGTACTGCTGCATTGCCATTTCTTGCTTAAATCCAGCAAAGGAATGACATAGTCGTCGTCACAAGACAGGACATACAAAGTGTCTGCTTTCCACCTATAGTGCAAATCTCGAAGTGCAATTAGTACCCTATCTAGAGGGTATTCTGTATCTTCCGGTAACGGTGGTCCCATTGCAAAGCTTTTCCACCACTCTCTATGAGCATAAAGATCAGACAAAACCTGTTTAGGGTCAAACTGGTTGAATGCAGCCTTAAGCATTAGGGCTGCAACTAAATCTTGTGGGGAGCAGTCTCCAACAGGTTTTGCAGGATCTAACATGCAAACAACTTTAGGTGAAATTGAAGGATTTGAACATTGATGAATGGTTTAGTCTGCAACACGACCAGTCACGTTTTCAAGTTTAATCTCTTAGCCTTGCTAAAACACGACAGCAATAATGGTTTAGGCACTAAAGGCAAGGACAAAGCAGAGGCAGTTTACCAGCTTAACCAACTGGATTGGCGATGAATAGCGATCGCCTCAAAACTGCCCCTGCACTTCAATCCTGCTCGAAGGGATTGCCATGAGCAGAAGTAAGTATTTATGCTCTGTGCCAGTTAGTAAAGAACTTTATTTGCTAGTAAAGAACTTTATTTGTTAGCAAAGAACATTATTCCCATTGATCATCAAGAGCAGTTAATTTAAATTATTCCACCGTTACACTCTTCGCCAAATTTCTTGGCTGATCCACATCCAAGCCTCTGCGAGCCGCAATGTGATAGGACAAAAGCTGCATCGGAATCACCGTCAGCAAGGGTGACAGTAGCTCCTCTATCTCTGGGACAGGCAGTAGATCATCAAACACTTCGGCGGCATGGGGGTTGGTCGGGGGTGTTACCCCAATCAAACGCGCATCGCGAGCTTTGGCTTCTTGAGCATTGGAGATCACCTTTTCATAGACCGCACCAGGCATCGTGATTGCCACTACAGGGACTTTGGCATCCAACAGGGCGATCGGCCCATGTTTCATCTCACCTGCTGGATAACCCTCCGCGTGGATGTAGCTAATTTCCTTCAGCTTCAGTGCTCCCTCCAGGGCGATCGGGAAATTGATGCCGCGCCCCACGAAGATAAAGTCTTGCGTTTCCGAGAAATCATGGGCTAATTCCTCAACTCGCTGCTCTTGGTCAGCCAAAACCGATTCAATTTGGGAAGGAACGTGCCGCAGTGCTGTGATAATTTCCTGCAAGCGATCGGGCGAAATGGTTTTGCGCTGGTACGCCAGATCCAACGCCAAACAGTAAAACGCCATCAGTTGCGCCATAAAAGTTTTGGTGGCTGCCACACCAATTTCAATGCCAGCGTGTGTATCGATCGCGCAGTCTACTAGGCGGGTTAAAGTACTTTGCATCCGGTTGGTGATGCCCAGCAAACGCGGACGGAATGCCGGAGCCAAGTTCGATCGCCGCTCTTTTTCCATGCTGATCGCCGAAAGGGTATCTGCTGTTTCGCCAGACTGCGTTACCCCAATCATCAGCGTATTAGGCGTGAGGGGGGGCGGTGCATAGCGATATTCCGACGCATAGTGAACCTGGGTGGGAATACCCGCCAACTGTTCCAGCAAATGCTTACCCACCAAGCTAGCGTGCCAACTTGTTCCACACGCCACAATCTGAATTTGTTGTAAATCTGCATACAGTTCAGCAGGCAAGCCTAACTGCACCGGATGAGTTGTTTCCTTTGCCGTCCATTCTCGATCGATGTATGCCTCCAAGCAAGCCCGCACCACGCTAGGTTGCTCATAAATTTCCTTCAGCATGAAATGGCGAAATCCATGCTTCTCTACGGCGATCGAGGCTCCGCTCAAGAGGTGAGGATGTTTCCGCAACCGCTGCCCTGCAAAGTTGCACACTTCCACCCCCAACGGAGTCAACGTTGCCAATTCACCATTTTCCAACGGCAATACGGCGCGAGTATGGGGCAAAATGGCAGGCGTATCCGAGGCACAGAAAAATTCCCCTAATCCAAACCCAATGACCAGCGGAGCCTGTTGCCGTGCCGCCACAATTTCATCTGGATAATCCACACACAGAACGACGATCGCAAAAGCACCCTCTAGCTGGTTCACGACCCGCCGCACTGCCTCCGTCAAGGGAGAAGGATGCTGGGACAGTTCGCCTGTCGCTTTCATCTGATTCAGGCACTCTATCACCAAATTTGGAATGACTTCGGTATCTGTCTCCGTGACAAAGGTGCAGCCTCGTTCCTTCAGGGCTTCCCGCAGTTCTCGGTAATTCTCCACAATCCCGTTCTGCACGACGGCCACCCGTCGGGTCATATCCAAATGCGGATGAGCATTGTGTTCTTCTGGCTTGCCATGCGTTGCCCAACGAGTATGCCCAATGCCAACGATTCCTGGCATCTCGTGTCCCATGAGCTTGTCTTGCAGGTTGTTGAGCTTCCCTTTCGCCCGAATGCAGTGAATTTCGCCTTCCGATACCGTTGCGATGCCTGCCGAATCATAACCCCGATATTCCAGGCAGCGTAACCCCTCGATCAAAATCTCGCTGGCTTGCTGAGTTCCGATGTAGCCGACAATTCCACACATGGGGGTGCGCCTCCAGGTAGGACAAATTTAGACTGCATCATATTCTACTCTTACCGAATCAGATCCAGAAAACTCTCTATTCCTTTACGAAAATTTTGCAATCAAGCTGTGCCCTATTTTCGTTTACCAAATAGGCTAAATAGACCCGTTCCACCGCCTTTCGGTGGGGTGTTTCTGGGGGAAGAGGTTTTGTTAGGGGGAGGAGTTGGAGCAGTGGGAGGAATGGCGGATGGGGAAACAATTCCTAGCTTGGCAGCATAGCGCAATGCCAGCGGA
>PVWD01000195.1 GCA_003003615.1 filamentous cyanobacterium CCP2
ACTTAGAACAACGTTTTCAGCGGGAAGTATTTTTCCTTTACGGCAGCACCTCTAAAAATCAGCGAGAAGCCATGGTCGATCGCTTTCAAAATGATCCGCAGGCTCCCCGGATTTTCATTTTGTCCCTCAAGGCAGGCGGAGTCGGACTCAACCTAACCCGCGCCAATCATGTGTTTCACTTCGATCGGTGGTGGAATCCGGCGGTGGAAAATCAGGCAACCGATCGGGTCTTTCGGATTGGGCAAACCCGCAATGTGCAGGTACACAAGTTTGTTTCCACAGGAACGCTAGAGGAACGCATTCACGAACTCATTGAAAGCAAAAAAGCCCTATCAGAACAGGTGGTGGGAACGGGAGAAAACTGGCTAACGGAATTAGATACCGATGCTCTACGGAATTTATTATTACTCGATCGGGCGGCTGTGATTGATGATGAGTAAGATGATGAGTGAGATAGGGAGTGATCTCCGTAGCGCAGGCATTTTACTTGCCCACAACCTCCTACAACCGATCGCGCATCCGCTCTAATTCCTCCCGCATCCGAGCAGGCTGGTAACCTAAGCTAAAAGCCAAGGAGCTATCCATTGACACATCTTTAGCTCTAGGGGCAGGCATCGGTACATCCGCCTGTTTGCAAGGATTAAGATTTGCGTTGGCAATTTGCAGCACCTCGACGAGCATTAAGCCCATTTCATGGCGAGAAAGCCGATCGTATCCTCCTAAATGAATCAATCCTTTGGCTTTTTCCAGTGCCAATAAAATCCCTTTTGCTGCTGAAGTGCCGCTGACAGGTGTCCGAATTTCATCTGTAAACAGATTCAGTACTTGTCCAGTGCGAATTCGTTCAATAAAGGGTTGAATAAAACTTTGGGCATGGGGAACCACTCCAAACATCAGTGGCATCCGACAAATAACAGCATCCGAATGACGGTCTAAGATGCCGGTTTCTGCTGCCACTTTCTGTTCACCATAGAGGTTAATTGGGCATACCGGATCACTTTCTTGATAGGGCGGATTCTTTCCATCAAAAACTAATTCAGAAGAGGTAAAGACAAAAGGAATATGCAAATCCGCACATAGTCCAGCCAGATTCCAGGATGCAATCACGTTAATGAGATACGATCGGTCTGGATTTTCTTGACATTGATTCGGTTGAGACATTGCTGCAGCATGAATTACTGCATCTGGCTTCAGAGTGATAAGTGTATCTTTTAGGCGATCGAAATCAGTTAAATCAAGCTTCAATTGGGTTGTATCAGGAATATCAACAGTATGGGAATGATATGTACCAAATACGTTCCATTTGGCTTGAGCTAGTTGACATAAATACCATCCTAGAAAGCCACTCGCTCCTGTGATCAAAAGCTTCTTCATACCAGATTATCCACACTTGATGTTGCCCGATCGAAACGGTGATCCGATCGCCTTAATCTTGGCAGAAGATTGGGTAGAGGTTCCACCCTTTCAATCACAATTGCAATCTACTTTGACGAACTATAAACCAAGACACTCTAAACTTTTTGCCCCCAACCAACCTTCCAGGGCTTGCTTCTGCGCTGGAGACGGGTCTTTAATCGGAACAAGCTGATAAGACGTAGGGCGAGGTTCGGCTAAGGTAACGCGGTAGGTTCGCAGTTCATCTTGATGGAACACGGAAACGTGCAGCGTATCGCCTGGTGCATAACACTTTAGCCGATCGTCTAACTCACTTGCCTTCACGCGCAACCCGTCGATCGCCAGCAGTTCATCCTCAGGGTCGAGTCCTGCCTGCTGTGCCGGAGAATCGGATTCAACAAACTTAATCACTTCCCGACCATTGTCCGATCGCACCGTCATGCCCAAAAACGGCGGTAAATTGTCAGTCTCAGGCTGGAGTTTTAGCCCAAAGGGTTCCAAGTAGCGATCGAAGGGGAGGTCTTCGGTCGTATCAAGATAAGAATGGAAAAAGTCGCTCAGGTCTTCTTCTGCCACCGATTCGATCACGCGTTGCAACTGTTCCGGTGTGAAGCCAATCTCCGGTTGCCCAAACTGTTGCCACAGATGGCGCAGCACATCATCCAGCGATCGATCGTTATGAAACTTGGCCCGAATCCGCAGATCCAGCAGCAGCGACACCATCTCCCCCTTCAGATAATAGGAAATCTGGGAATTATCGCTATTAGAATCTCTGCGGTAAAGCTTAATCCAGGCATCAAAGCTAGACTCGCTAAGCGGCTGCACCAACCGTCCCGGAATGGTTAGATAGCGGGAAATTTCTTTGCCTAACGCTTTAAGGAACGCCTTCGCATCATAAATTCCAGCCCTCAAAGGAAAGGCAACATCGTAATAGCTAGTGGTGCCTTCGCTAAACCAGAGGGATGGCGTGTAGTTCTCTGCGTCATAATTAAACACTTCCAATCCTTTTGGCCGAATCCGCTTCACATTCCACAGATGGAAAAACTCATGGGCCACCAACTGCATGAAACGGTGATAGCGATCGTCCGTTTGAAACCCAAAGCGGGAATAAATCAGCGAGCAGGAATTTTTATGCTCTAAGCCGCCAAAACCTTGCGACGAAAGGTGTAGCAAAAACAGGTAGCGATCGTAGGGCAACCCACCAAATAGGGCTGCCTCAGTTTCAATGATCTTATGCGTATCAACTATCACCTGTTCTGGATCAATATTGCCAGCCCCCCAGATGACAAACTGATGCGGTTTTTCCAGCACCTCAAACTCATAGCACTGATGCAGCCCTACCTCAAACGGACTGTCCACCAAAGTGTCATAATCTGCCGCCAGAAAAGAATTCTCCTGTTGTGCCACTGGGGGAAGAGCCGTCACCACGCGCCACTCTGGTTTAGGCGGAACGATCGTCACCTGAATGGGGCAGTGCTGAAATTCAGGAATGTAAAAGAATAGGGCTGCACCGTTGAAGTAACCGTGCGTCAAATCCAAATGATTCGTCCGAACGGTTAGCTCATTGGCGTAAATCCGGTACTGAATTGTAATTTCATCGATGCCTACCGTCTCCACCTGCCAATGGTTTTTGCTCTGCTTGTGCCAGCTTAACGGCTGTTGCCCTGTCGCCCCAAAATCTTGCAGATGCCTGGCATACTCCCGCACGAGATAAGAACCTGGAGTCCAGACGGGCATTTTCAGGTCTAACGTGTCCGATCGCCAACCTTTAACATGCAGAGTCACTTCAAATAAATGCGTCTCCGGATGAGGCATCGCTACTTGATAGTGAATGTCCAGATCCGTGCGAGGGCGCGGCTGGGGGCGGACTTGAATGGCTTCTGTCATTGCAGGGAATTGATGGGGGAGACGTTGGGAGAAAGCTTGCGATTGTCCAGCTAAATCCTGCGGGTTAGATTCTGCTAGCTAGATTCTGCCAGCCAAGTGGGCAAGCTGTTTCATATTTAACAAATACACAACCTGACGTGCAGTATCAATCTTGATCCACCCTTTACTGTTTAGCTTTTCCATGATTTTGGTGGTTTCGTCCGGGGTGATGTCGCTAACATCGGCTAAATCTTTGAAGGGAATATTAAAAATTTGAGTTCCGTGTTCGGAGGGAGTGCCGTAGTTTTCGCCGAGCGACACTAATGTATTGGCTAGCTTAATAGCGGGGGGTTGATGCCGTAACTGCGATCGATAGTTGGCTTGGCGCAAGCGTTTAACCATGAGTTGCAGCATTCGGTGGTGCAACTGGGAATCTTTAAACAAAGTTTGGATAAATCGCTGGGCCGAAATGCTCAATAGCTTCACTGAGGACAGTGCCACAACATCCGTTGACCGGGGGGACTCATCCAGGATCGCCATTTCACCGAAAAAGTCTCCGCGTCCCAAAATGGCCAACGTAACCACATCTTCACCCACGTGGCGACGCACTTTCACCCAGCCCGACTCGACAAAGTAAACCGCATTTCCCCAAGCATCCTCCATCAACACTGCCCTGTCTGCCGGATACTCATGCTCAACAGTGATAGACAAAAGCCACTCGATCGTCTCTGGGCTAGCGGCATTAAATAGCGGAAATAACTCACTAAAAACAGCAGTCTGCATGAAAGGTATGGTTAGGAATCAACGTACTCCCGCCAGTAAAAACCCCTTAACAGCGTTAGAGAAATCTACTGGAACCGCCAACTGCATAGGAGGTATAAACAGGTAACTGTCCACACTATATTACCCAGAAAGCTAAAAAAGCCTACATCTAAAGTCAGGCTTTACTAGGTTTTGTGGGCTGTTGTCTGGTCGGGACTGCACACCGAAATGTGCAGGTTATCTCTTAGGATATCACGCGATCGACGGCTGCTGTATTTCCCCCCAGCCAAATCAATAGCAACGAAGCAGAGTGCAGGGCGGATTTTTTTGCCTATCTGTCAGGGATGCCGATGTCCCAGTCGCAATTTCGGGAGTGACCAAATCAATCGGCGGAGTGAAATTAAGACAGGCTGGCATTAAAGCTCCAAAGCATAGAGTCGTGACTAGGAAATGCATCGCTCACGCTAATAAGGTAGATGCGAATACCCTGCTGATAATCCGTGATTTGGCGGACGACTGGACTCCGAAACAATACTTAATTTGAAGCAAATCTCAGGCTCTGCCCTGTAAATTTACTGAATCGTGACTCGCTGCTTCCCATCGTGGACAAGGGCTGTCTGAATGAGCGATCTCAGTGAACGTCTATCGTTAGTCAGATTTCAGAAGTTCCATCACACCATAGGATGATGGCGTAGCGAATGTTTTCTGGCTGAACCTCAGAAGGTATTTCTAAAAGAATTCTATCCTGTGGTGTTCCTCAAGAGGAAGCAATGAGAAGCTTGTTAATGCGAAGTCCAGTGGCGATCGCCGTCTTCTGGATTGGAATTTATTTGTTTATTACGCTAGTTCCCCTGGCAATCTTGCTGCTATACCCTCCCACAACAGATCAGAGAGGGTTTTGGATTGAGTTCTCAGTGGCGTTGGGGTTTATCGGTTTAGCCATGATGGCGTTGCAGTTTGCCCTAACAGCCCGGATCAACCGTATTGAAGCATCCTATGGAATTGATATTATTTTGCAATTCCATCGATATATTTCTTTAGTTGCATTCGGTCTGATTTTAATTCACCCGATTCTTCTATTTATTAATCAACCGGAAACCTTGCAGCTTCTCAACGTCTTTGAAGCCCCCTGGCGGGCCCAAGCAGCCGTCGCCGGGACGATCGCCCTCATTGTTTTGGTCATTACCTCAGTTTTCCGTAAGCAGCTTAAAATTCCCTACGAACCCTGGCGAACTTTGCATGGCCTATTAGCAATGTCAGCGATTGTGCTGGGTCTGGCTCATGCGATCGGGGTTAGCTATTATCTGTCGCTGTTTTGGAAAGTGGTGCTGTGGAGCGGGTTAATTTTGGCGGCACTGCTGTTAATGGCGTATGTTCGCTTGATTAAGCCGATGATGATGACTCGAAAGCCTTATCTGGTGGAAGATGTCATTTCTCAACGAGGAGACGTTTGGACGTTGGCTTTGCGTCCGCATGGGCATGAGGGGATCACTTTTGAGCCAGGACAATTTGCCTGGATTACCCTCAACATTTCACCCTTCCGAATGCGAGAGCATCCCTTTTCTATGTCTTCCAGTGGGGATCATGCTGAGCGGCTGGAGTTTAGCATCAAAGCTCTAGGAGATTTTACAAAGAGAATTAAAGATGTTAAGCCAGGAACTAAGGCATATTTAGATGGGCCCTACGGCGTGTTTACCACCGATCGCTACTGGGATTCGGCGGGGTTTGTTCTGATTGCTGGCGGCATTGGCATTACGCCCATGATGAGCATGTTGTTGACGGCTGCTGAACGCAAGGACGATCGCCCCTTTCTGCTGATTTATGCCAGTCGCTCCTGGGAAGATGTAACGTTCCGAGAAGAGTTGGAAAACCTAAAAGAGCAGCTTGACCTGAAAGTTATTCACGTGCTGCGAAAAGCTGATGATGACTGGGAAGGGGAAACAGGTTATGTCGATCGGGACTTACTAGAACGCTATATTCCGCTTCATCGAGGCAGTCGTCAATACTTCATTTGTGCGGCTCCGGTAATGATGGATCAAGTGGAACGGGCCCTGCATGACCTGGATGTACCAATCACAAACATTCACATGGAACACTTCAACTTAGTTTAGTGAACTGAATCTTTTGAAAAGATCTTTAGTGTTGCTAAATGACTTTGACCGAATGAAACCGAGGATATGTAAGTTCCTATGCGCTACAGCATCATGCTTCAATTGGTGACAATCATCACGATTATTCTGGTTTCAGCGGCTGGGTGGTTTGCCTGGTTGCAAAACCGTCAACCTACTTCCGGCTCTTTAGATTCACGCCTGAATCGTGAAATCCTAGAAAAGTCCGAGGAGACGCGATCGAAACATCTTGCTACCTAAAATATGTTGTCTCGCCATAAATCATCTGAAAAACCGTTAGCCCTCTGGTATAACCGCATCATTGCCCTGATTGCGCTGTTGAATTTGGGATTAGTCCTGTTCAACATGAGCTATATCCCCCTGCGGGATGTTTACTTGCAATTTATTCCGGGGCTGACTCGGCTTTATGATCCCATTAAGGGCATCCGACCTCACCCGTCAACGGAGTTTTATCTCAATCGTGTCAACAGCTTAGAGGCGCGGCTTCGCGTTGCGGGTTTAGAATCTCCTGAAACGGGTGAACTGTTAGGAGATTTACGTCGCATTAGTCAGCAAATCGTTGCGAATAATCCCTTTGAGGGGGCTGGCAAAAGCGGGTATCTCACCCAAATTAATCAAACCATTAATCAACGGGTGGGGGCATCCCCTGGGGAAAGCGGCTATGCCCAATTCTGGAGCGAGGAATATTTGTCTCAAGTGGATTGGCAGACTGAGCTTGAGTTTTTTAATGCTGAACTGCGTCCTCTCATCTCTGCAAATTACTATCGAGAACTACGCCCCTATGGTCGGTTTGTCGATCGCTTTTGGATCATCGACTTACCCTTTATGCTGATTTTGGGCGTAGATTTTTTGGGGCGAACCTATTTGCTCAGCCGTCGCCGTCCAGATCTCAACTGGCTTGAGGCTATCCTGCGCCGATGGCATGATTTATTCTTCTTTCTACCTTTCTGGCGGTGGTTACGTATCTTGCCTGTCACCCTGCGGCTTTACCGAGCAGAATTACTGGACTTAAGACCTGTGATTAACCAAATTAATCATGATTTTGCAGTGGGGTTTGCCCAGGAGTTGATTGAAATTATTGGTGTGCAGGTGATTGAGCAAATGCAGGCATCCGTTAAAAGAGGAGAAGTCACTCGCTGGCTGCTGGAGCCAAGTTCTCGTCGTCCTTATGTTCAGGTGAACAATACTAACGAAATCCAAGCCATTGCTAATCGGTTGCTAAACGTTAGCGTGTACGACGTGTTGCCCCAAATTCAGCCAGATGTTGAGGCTCTGCTGCATCACAGCCTGAACCAAACGCTGAATCAGCTTCCCGCCTACCAACAGTTGCAGCACCTTCCTGGAGTCAGTCGCTTACCGCAGCAGTTGACCGAACGCCTAGCAAAGGATTTGTCACAGGCGGTATACGGCAACCTAGTTAGCACTCTGGAAGACCCTGTGGGGGCAGAATTGTCAGCGCGGTTAGGCAAAAACTTTCGGAGTGCACTGGGCGATGAATTGCAGAAGACCCACAATTTGCAACAAATTCAAGATTGGTTGGTGGATCTTCTGGAAGAGATCAAACTCAACTACGTGAAGCAAGTTGCTGAGGGAGACATTGAAGCTGCGGTGGAACGGACAGAGCAGTTGCGCCGAAAGAGCCAAGAAGAGTTACCACGAGGATAGGACGGGTTTTGGTGTGAGCCGTTCCAGAATTTGCTTCAATACGATCGCTGTCCAGTCAATATCGGCTTCGGTGGTGTGTCGGCCAATCGTCATCCGAATCCCCGACTTGGCCGCTCGACTGCTATATCCCATTGCTAGCAAAACTGGGCTGGGAATTAGCTTGCCACTATTGCAGGCAGACCCTGAACTGATGCCAATGCCCGCCAAGTTCATTTGCCGCACGATCGCCTTCCCATTCAGCCGTTCCCCATCCGCATCGTTCAGGTGAAAACTAATATGGTGCGGTAAACGATGCAACCGATCGCCCGTTGGAATGAGTCCAGGGACATCAGCAAGTTGATCAAACAATCGATCGCGCAGTTGAATCAGCCGAGGGGTTTCAGTCGTTAGTTCTGCTGCGGCCAGTTCTGCGGCCAGCCCAAATCCAGCAATGGTGGGAACCGCTTGTGTACCCGATCGCAGCCGAAATTCTTGGCCGCCTCCGCTGAGTAAAGGAACTAACTCAACGCCAGGACGAATGTACAGTGCCCCTGCTCCTTGCGGGCCATAAAGTTTGTGGCTAGAAACGGAGAGCAAATCTACTGGCAACTGCTGCACATGAATTGGCAACCGTCCGGCAACCTGTACTGCATCGGTGTGGAACAAAGCCCCTTGCTCCTGAGCAATTTTACCCAAAACCTCGATCGGTTGAAGGGTTCCCACTTCGCTTTGTCCATAAATTATGGAAACAAGCACTGTATTAGGCTGCAATGCTGCTTTAAGGTCATCTGGCTCAACTCGTCCCTGCCCATTCACCGGAAGATGTGTCACCTGCCAACCCTGCTGTTCTAACCACCGTGCGGGTTCTGAAATTGCTGAATGTTCAACGCTGGAGATAATAATGTGCTGAGGGAGGGTGTACTGTCGTGCCACTCCCATGATTGCCAAATTATCCGATTCAGTTCCCCCTGCCGTAAAGACGATCGACTCTGGTTCGGCATTGAGAAGCTCAGCCACTTGTACTCTAGCCCGTTCCAGAGCAACGGCTGCTCGTTGTCCCCATTGGTGCAAGCTAGAGGGATTGCCCCACTGCTCAGCCATCACCTGCTGCATCAGCGCAACCACCTCTGAACGCGGAGGCGTTGTGGCACTGTAATCCAGATAAATTTGCATAGTAATTCAGCGTTCCAACCCGATCGACACTTTTCTATCTTCCAGGATAGGACTTCAAGACAAAATCCTAGTGCAGTCCGGCAAACTAAGTCATGTACCCAACAGCACTTTCAAATCTTACGCTTTTGTGGGGGTGGAGGGGTGGGGAATAGGGAGTGGGGAGTGGGGAGGTGTTGTCAATGGGTGGGCTGTAAATGGGTGGGCTGTAAATGGGTGGATGAGCTTATCCACTTTCACTGTCTTCTGGGTTTTGCCGAGTAATCTCCGTTGGAATCAGCGGCAAATCCGATCGAGGAGATGGAGAACTCATCACATTAGAATCAGCCGTGATTTCCTTTAACGCCGCCTCACCCATGCGAATTTGAATGTTTGGCCCTGACCGCGCCAAGCGAATAATGGCTCCGTCTTGAACGGGTTCTTGCGTGATGCGTTTACCGTCTAAATAAGTGCCATTCGTCCCCAGGTTCACAACTTCCCAATGGGTTCTCACTCGACGCAATTCCACATGGTGTCGAGACACAACCGCACTATATAAAACCACCTGGTTATCCGTCGATCGCCCAATACGAATAATCGATTCGTCTGGAAAAGTCCAAACTTGAATTGGAATTTGCTTAACCGGGTGCAAAAGGGTCAAAGTAATCACGCGAGGGAACGCCGCCTAAACCACAAGCCTAGATAAGACCGTTAATCATCTTATCCTATGCTGCTTTGGATAGAACTGAGGCAATTATGGAGGTTTTCATCATTGGTTAGGAAATTTGAAACAAAAATGTCACCTTGTCGCCCTTGCCCAAAGCCACCCGATCGCCCGGTCGCAAGCGGTGTCGATTGCCCATGGGCAACGGCATATTGTTAATATATGTCCCATTGGCACTCCCCACGTCTTCAATGTAGTAGAGGTCGCCTTCCACACGAATATCAGCATGAACCCGTGAAACAATCTCAGAATTGGGAAAACCAGAGACATCCACATCGGGCGGGATGCGATCGTTTGGTTTGCCAATATGAATAACGGTCAGGTTGGAGGGCAGTTCTACCAGGGTATTACTCTGGACGTGCAGAAGCCGCGCCGTTTGGGTCTGCAAAATGGTGTGAGACGGGGCTGAGCGGGCTGGAGATTGAGCAACAGTGGGCGGAGAAACATATCCCGGAGGCGGCGTAGTGGGATGAGAGGATTCAGGCGGCGACGAGGGAGACATCGTTTCTTGATGCGGGGAACCGCTCATTTCTTCGTCAGGAAAGTCTGGGTGAGAGGCATTTACTTCCATAGCTTCCATAGCTTCCATAGGGGCGGACATCTCGGCAGGAATTGGATCAGGCTGAACAACCGGATCAGGCGGCGGCAAATCTGGAATATCAAAATCAGGCGGTGTTGTGCTGGTGGGTGGTGAAGCGATCGTCGGAGAAAGAGGAGCTGCATGGGAACGTTCATCGGGGAATGTTCCGGGGGTAGCGGCAACCGTTGGCGGCACAGGGGAGACACCTCCAAGAGGACGAGTCGGTGGAGCTCCAAGGGGCGGTGTTGCGATCGTGGGTGGCAAGGGAGCCGGAGCAGACTGTCCTTCCGAGCCTTGCAAATTAAACCCACACTGCCCACAAAAACTGGCATCTGACTGCACGGTTGCATGGCAGTTTGGGCAATGCGTCATGCTTGGCAGTGGGGTATAGCATGCCTCACAGTGAGACGCTTCTTCTGGATTTTGGTGACTGCAATTAGGACAAACAATCATGCAACTCTCCCTGCCGTCATAACTTAAAACAAATTGCTCAAATTACTGGTTCCTGAATGTGAATGTACCTGACATCCATTGCAACGGGGCCGTCCCATCATCATATCTATCTTAGGAAGCGACACTGCCAGATGTAACACCCGTTTATGGTTGCTCGGTAAAGCCACTAATGAACTGCTACACGCTCACGTCTTAGCATTCCTGAATTTTCTCTGAGTCTACACCACCGTCGTAGCTACACCACCCAACTACACCACCGATGCAAAAGATTGCTGCAAAAAACGATCGCCGCGAAATTACAACCATACTGAACCAAAAGCCTGAAGTCTCCCTTTTGAAGTGGGATTTAGAAAGGGCTAAATCTTTGTTTACAAACAGTTTCTAAAAAGCAGGCGTTAACAAATAAAGAGAAAAGTTCACAAAGAATCAAACTACCTCCTCTGCGGCTGCCTGATCTAAAAGCCACCAAAGTTCCCCTTGCGGTTGAATCAATCGGGATGGATAACTTGTAGAATCTGCTTCTGGAGCAAAAATTTGGGTGAGGGCAGGACGTTTGCTGGCTCCTGCAACGAGAAAAATAACGCACCGGGCTTGGTTAATGAAAGGAGCGGTAAAGGTCAGTCTGGGCTGGCCGTCTTTGTTGCCCACTGTAACCAGCCGATCGCGCACCTGTAGGGCTTCTGTGTGGGGAAAGAGAGAGGCTGTATGGCCATCGTCTCCCATGCCTAGCAAAATGACATCTAAGGTTGGGAATTCGCCTGTTTGAACTTGAAAGACCTGCTGGAGTTCTTGTTCATGCTGATCGGCTGCAATGGCTGGATCAGATTCATAGGTGGGCATGGGATGGATATTGGCTGCTGGAATAGGGACTTTATTAAGCCAGGCAGTACGAGCCATCCCTTCGTTACTATCTGGATGGTCAGCAGGAACGTAGCGTTCATCTCCCCAAAAAATGTGGAGTTTGTCCCAGGGCAAGTCTTGCTCTGCCATTGCTTCATACAATGGTTTAGGGGTGCTGCCACCTGAAAGGGCGATCGAGGCCATGCCACGCTCAGCAATTGCATCTTGGAGCCGCTCCAAAACTAAAGCTAGCGATCGTTGGACTAAGGCCGCTTTATCAGGCAACACTTCGATATTCTTAATCATTTTTCAATCTCCTCAGCACACCAACTCTCTTAGCAGTTTATCGATTCAGCGATCGTCTCTGTAGAATAAGAGTAATTTAGCGCAATGCTTTGATCATTTCTCCCCAGTGAAATGCTCTCTACTTGAACCGTTCTTGCATTTCCTCTAGTAACGTTTACTGGATATCACCCGTATTCGTCACAACCCTAGCAGTTAAAACTTCCAGGCTGGAACGGTGACAGTTCGTACTGTTTTAAAACTCCAACGACGGGTATTGGTTTTAGATGACTGATTTAGAGAGGTACTATCGAGTATTGGGATTGGAACCTGGAGCGTCTTTAGATGACGTGAATCAGGCCTATCGGGATTTAGCGTTTGTTTGGCACCCCGATCGCCTCCCGAAGGACAATCCGCGCCTTCAGGAAAAAGCGCAAGCAAAACTCCAAGAACTTAACCAGGCCAGAGATCAACTGCGCCTACATCAGCAAAATCGCTCTAAAAATTATTCTCAGCAGCCCCGTTCCCAAAAC
>PVWD01000507.1 GCA_003003615.1 filamentous cyanobacterium CCP2
TACGGTAAAGAAAGACCTTCAGGTAGAATTGCGGATGCTTCTGAAAAAGGGGTTGTAGCTGTTACTTGGCTTCCAGCAAAACAAAATTGGGAACTGGCATGGGAAAATCCCAATGTTCAGATGAACGGCATAACAACTATCAGTACAGGATCCAATATGGTCTATAGCAGCGGTGTTGAAGAAGGAAGCAGAACTGTTTATATGTATGGAGTTCGCTTCAAGGGTATAAAGGGTAAACCTGGTGGTGAAGTGATATTCCGCAAACCTCTAGGACCTGATGCACTTTTTCTAGATCAGGGAAATAATACATTAATTAATGACGATGGTTCTTTGATATATTCGTCCACTAGGGGAGTGGTACGCATCTTTGAAAGACATCAGACAGAATAATCTATTGCAAAAATATTTGATTCAATCTAAATTGTAAGTAGCTAATGCTGCTTTATTATTAAATATTAAGCTAGGTTTAGCATAAAATTCAAATCATTCATTATTCTATAATTACTATGTAGGACAACAAAACAATGCACACCAAATTAAAAATATTCTCTGTGCTAGCACTTTCATTATTAATTGAATTGAGCGTAACGGAACAGTCTTATGGCTGGGAACGTAACCGTGATAAAAGTGGTACTTATAAAGCCAGTAACGGCAGAACAGGCACCTATGATGGATCGATCAGGGGAAATCTGCGTGATGGTTTGAAACGCGAACAAACAATTACAACAGAACGTGGAAAAGTTCTAAGCAGAAACTCAGATACAACCTATGACCGTGATTCTGGGAACTTCAACAGCAATGTTACTGGATTTAATGGTAAAAATAGAGTCATAACAGGTACTGCCCAGAATGGTGTCCGTACTGGTACATATACGACTGATAATGGACGTTCTGGAACATTTAACAATACCGTTAGCAAGAATGATGATGGAACAGTAACACGGAATAACACCATAACAACACAAAATGGTGAAACTCTTCAGCGCAATATAACCCGTTCTTACGACCATGACAGCCAGACAATTAATCGTGAAGTCAATGGAATAAACGACAATTCACGCAATAACAGTGTGACTATTTATCCCAACCAGTAAATACTAAAGCAAGCAAGTTTTAGGTAGAAAAAATCCGCCCATAAAAAAATTTCCCCAACTTTTGCAAAAGTTGGGGAAATCACGTAGTATTTCCGATTTTTTGTTGATTTTTCATTGAGATAATGTGAGTAAACTTCTCACATGCAAGCCCGTAACCACATCCCTTTTGCCATGAGTTGGTGGTGGTTGTACTGCCTCGGCACTGACCAGTCTATTGAAGCGGTTGGCACGATGGCGGCAGCCATGGGTGGGCTGTTACCTGATATTGATCACCCCAAAAGTGCTTTGGGTCGGCGGATTCCCTTCATCAGCATTCCCTTGTCCTACTTGGTCGGGCATCGAGGAGTCACTCATAGCCTGATGGCGGTGGTTGTGATGCTTATCATGCTGCCCCTAGCAGCCTTTACCATGGACACCAGAATCGCCCTTCTGGTCGCCCCTGTGTGCCTTGGATACCTTTCACACATCACAGGTGATGCCATGACCCCGTCAGGCGTCCCACTACTCTGGCCCAACCGCAAACGCTACACCCTCAACCTATTCAAAACCACCAGCCTGCTGGAGTCAGTATTCGTCGGCGTGTTCACAATCAGCGTTGTGATTCTGGGTGGAATCGCCCCATCCGTCATGCACAATACCATTGCTCAAATACCTTTCATGGCAGGCAGATGAGAGTAATCCCTAAGCTGCACCAGTATTCAAAGCAAAAATCCTGAGTCGCTTCTGAATCTCATCTTTTGGCAGGCGGCATCGGTGATGACGACTGATCTTCTGCAAACCCTGAAAAAGCTGATCGGGAGGAACACAGCCAGCTCCATACATCTGATCGAGAATCCATAAAACCCCATGGCAAGCTACAGATTCAGAATGAGCCAACCGGCGTAATGCTCCATCTCCGGTTAGCAAAACCCAACCATGGGCATGAGCCAAAGCTAAGGCAAAAGCATCTGGCAAGGACAATGCTGTTTCCTGCTTACGATAAGCGACAGCTCTTCTAATGCCTTGATCGTCCAGCTCTTCGACGCGTAACCCCAAGTTTAGAAGGTGTTGACCATTGGCTGGCTGCAACTCCTTTTTGAATAATAAATCTGGCACAGCCAATTCAAAAGAAAGGCGGAACGCCGCTTCCAGCAGCATCCCGCGCTCCAAATCAATCAAAACTGAAGTGTCTGAGACCAATACCCGCATTACTCACCCGC
>PVWD01000196.1 GCA_003003615.1 filamentous cyanobacterium CCP2
CCCTCTGGCTATTTTCCCTCCTGGCTGCGGGTTTTAATGGCTACGGTTTTGTGGTGTGGGCTAGAGGCAATTTGGTCACACGGCCCCTTGTATTGGTCGTCGCTTTCCTACACCCAAAGCCCCCATAACTTAGCCATTCTGCATTTAGGGCAAATCTCTGGGCCAACCCTCGTTACAGGGGCGATCGTTGCGGTGAATGGGCTGTTTGCAGAAGCCTGGATCTGGCTGAGCCGGCAGGAGCGATCCAGTGCCAAAACTCTTTTAGTATTGAATCTGGGTTTACTGGTTGCATTACATCTGATCGGTTTTGGGCTGTACCGTTTGCCGTCTGTTGAATCGTCTGAAACCGCTCTAAGGGTCGGCATCATCCAGGGCAATGTTTCCACTCAAATTAAGCATTTTGAAGAAGGCGTGCAGCTTTCGCTCGATCGTTACACTCAGGGCTACAGAAACCTGGTGGCTCAGGGCGTGGAGGCGGTCTTAACGCCAGAAGGGGCATTTCCCTGGATTTGGCTGGGAACCCCTCTAGAAACGCGCCATCCTTTTTATCAGGCAATCTTAGAGCAAGGTGTACCCGCCTGGATTGGAACAGTGGGCGTGCAGCAGCGACGCATCACTCAGAGCTTGTTTACCGTTGATGGCACTGGCCAAATTTTTAGCCGCTATGACAAGATTAAGCCGGTTCCCTTGGGCGAATACATTCCGTTTGAAGCGTTTTTGGGCAACTTGATTAACCGCCTTTCTCCGGTGGAAGCCAGCATGATTCCGGGTAGCCCAGACCAGCAGGTGAATACGCCCTTTGGCCAAACGATCGCCGGAATTTGCTTTGATTCTGCCTTTTCCTGGATTTTTCGTCATCAGGCAGCCACTGGCGGAGCATTCATCATCACGGCTTCTAACAATGACCCTTACGACATGGCCATGATGACCCAACACCATGCCCAAGACGTAATGCGAGCCATTGAAACCGATCGTTGGGTCGTTCGCGCCACCAACACAGGATTTTCTGGAGTCATTGACCCCCACGGTCGATCGCAATGGATCTCCGGTTTTCGCACCTATGAAACCCATGCCCACACAATCTATCGTCGCCAAAATCAGACGCTCTATGTCCGTTGGGGAGACTGGGTTTTGGTAATGTTTAGCGGGTTGGCGATCGGAAGTTGGCTATGGGAATGGCGGAAAGGGCAAAGCGTGAGCAGTGAGCATGAGCAATGAGAATTAAAGGCGATCGGCTTTGTAGGTGTGAAAGCTGCTGAAAACCCCGATCGTTTCAAAATGGTAAGCGGGTAGCGTATCGCCAATCACAGAAGGCAACAGTTCTCCAGGGGCAAGGTCGGTTTGGTAAACGCTCCAAAACAGATAATTTTGCCGTTCTGTATTTGTTGAAATAAATCTCCGAATCTGAGATTGATTGTCTCTTAAGGCAGAACTGCAAATGCCATCCAGAATCGCCGTATTTGGACAAACGTTTTGTTGCAAGTAAGCCGTGAGTTGCCGAGTGGCATAGTCTTCATATTGCGCTTGCCCAGGGTTCGTCACAACTGTTGCCACGCCAATTCCCAGCAAAGACGCGCCAACAATAAGAAGAAGACCTCGTATGTTTTTCATATCAATGCAGTTTGCAATTTGCTCTAGCCCTTTACTCTAGGCTAACCCAGATCACTTAGATCATCATGGGGGCAAAATGCTATATTATTTACAATATGGCGAGCGTAGCCAAGTGGTTAAGGCAGCGGATTGTGGTTCCGCCATTCGTGGGTTCGAGTCCCATCGTTCGCCCTCGTCCCAAGAGCTTAGAAATTTAGGGCTGGCAAAATCTGGGTTGACATCAGCCGATCGCCTCTTCTTGTTCAAGCTCGCTCGCGGCCCCATCTTTAACCTTGACTCTAGTCCACTGGGCATAACCTCAGTTTATTGCGCTGGTTCATTACGCGATTTATGTCTGCTGATTGTGATTTGTCGGTTTCCAATTCCCTTGATGCTTGTGCCCAAACGTTGGGGCTATCCCAGATTCAGCGACATATTTTTATTTGTGCTGATCAAACGGTGCCGAAGTGCTGTGATAAGGCAGACAGTTTGGTTGCCTGGAATTACCTCAAACAACGGCTAAAAGAACTTAAGCTGGATCAGCCAACAGCCGATCGTCCGTCTTGTGTTTTTCGCACCAAAGCCAACTGTTTACGAGTTTGCCAAAAAGGGCCAATTTTAGTGGTTTATCCTGATGGGGTTTGGTATCACAGTGCCATGCCAGAAGTGATTGAGCGCATCATCCAAGAACACTTAATTGGCAATCAAATTGTCAAAGAATATGCGTTTCTGATTCATCCGTTGCCCGAACCTACAACCCACACGCCCTAATCGCGAGCCGTTCTGAGAATCGTTACAATTATTGAATTTCTTCGCCCCTAAAGCCCCGTTGAAGCGGTTCAATCTGGGAAAACAAAATTATAATTACGCCGTGTGTAGAAATGCACACTGAATATTTCCCTGTTTCCAAAATGATTTAATGGTTATCCTAGGATCAGGTTAAGGCTAAGTTGCCTGAACTCTGGTTTTCTCAGCGATCTCCTGGCTCGGTCTGGGTTCTTCGCTGCTGAATGGAACCCTCCGCTTTAGTCAAAAACTATCATCCAGGACAAATCCAGTTCCGTTTAGCGTTGTGTGAAAATACTGGAGATCCGTGGATAAGTGGATATCATATATTGGCAGGACTCTATTAATCCTAAACATGGTGAGTAATGGAGCATGAGTAAGGATACTGGCGTGGGAGAGCATAAACGGTTGCTTTTAATTGACGATGACCCCAACCTAATCTTGCTAGTCAAAGACTATCTGGAGTTCCGGGGATACGAGGTCATTACGGCAGAGAACGGTCAAGAGGCCCTGGAGGTGTTGGATCAAGATACTCCAGATATGATTATTTGTGATGTCATGATGCCTCAGATGGATGGATATTCCCTGGTGGAACACGTCCGCAAAAACCCCAGGACAAGCTGGATTCCGGTATTGTTCTTATCTGCAAAGGGGCAAAGTCAAGACCGGGTGAAGGGGCTGAACACAGGTGCAGATGTCTACATGGTGAAGCCGTTTGAGCCAGAGGAATTAGTTGCTCAAGTAGAGTCCTCCCTGAAGCAGGCTTCTCGCTTAATTCAACGTCAAGAGAAGTCCACTGACACGACTCCTCGGATTCAGGTTCCCTTTGATGTGGAATTAACGCCAACTGAATTGCGCGTGGTGCAGTATGTGGCGCGGGGCATGGCGAACCGAGAGATTGCTGAAGAGTTAAATGTCAGTCAGCGGACGATCGAGAGTCATGTCAGCAATATGCTGGGCAAAACGGGCCTCCATAATCGCACTGAGTTGGCCCGATGGGCGATCGAGAATAGCATGGCTTAATCTCAGGTTTGGATGAGGCTGGATTAGGCAATGGGCAGGTTAAACGCTAGAGGCGATCGGTTGTGGCTTCTGGAACCTTTCAACAAAACAGTTTAGACTGGCAGGCTCAACTCTTTCGACAACGGATCTCAGAGTGGCTGGAACGCCTGTTGGGGAATCCGAGGGGGGCGAACGGTTCGCCGTGGGAAGTTCCAGAATGGCTAAGGGAAGCAATTTTTTGGTTCGTTGTCCTGGCAGCAGTGAGTTGGACGGGATGGCAACTTTATAAACTGCTTCAGCCTTACGTTGTGCCTCACCTTCGTTCAAAAACTGCACTGGATCGATCGTCCGGCTCCATTTCATCTTCTCAACTGACTGTTGCAGAATGGTTGCAACGATCGCAAAATGCCCAACGACAAGGCAACTACCGGGAAGCGTGCCGATCGCTTTACATGGCAACCCTCCAACGCCTGAATGATGCAACCCTGATTCTGCAAGAACCCAGCCGCACCGATGGCGAATACTTGGCGTTGAGTCAATCCCTCAGCCCCTTCACCGCTTACCAAACCCTGATTCAAACCCACGAACGTCTGCATTTTAGCGATGTAGCAGTTTCCAGGGAAGTTTACGATCGATGTTGGCAGGCCTATCAAGAGATTGAAGGAGAAATGCGGCAGGTTTCGTCTGTCCAAAAAGTGCGTTTGTAAAAAAATGCGTTTGTAAAAAAGTGCGTCCATACAACATTCATCGGCATAATCGAATTTTCTAAGTCTAAAAGTCTAAAGTCCAAAATGCGAAATCGATGGGTTTGGGTTGGGGCGATCGGTGTAATGATTGTGTTAACTCTCTTTTTGGCTCCTCGAAGCGGGGGAGGACAGCGGGGTTCTACCTACGGCCGTGCCCCCAGTGGCTATGGAGCCTGGTATGCCTACATGCAGGAACAAGGAGCCGAAATTCAACGATGGGAGAAACCCCTCAGCGATTTTCAACCCACTTCCCCCCGCACACTGTTACAAGTTTCCGGTAGCCGAGGTTGGCAGAATCCTCCTGATTTAGAATGGGTGCGGTCAGGCAATGTCGTTGTGATGCTGGGTTTTGAACCAACTTTGTTCAATCCGTTTGCCAATCGATCGACCGTAACCGATGCCCCCTTTACCTCAGTGGTATCCAGCCCAGATGGAGAGATTACTCTGCAAACGAGCCGTCGCTTTTTGGCAGCCGATCGTCCTGCTGATTCAGATTCAGAGCAAGACACTCCGGAAGTGCAAAATCCGCTGAGCGACTCCTATGGGGCGATCGTGCAGGAATGGTTATATGGCGAAGGAAAAATTATTTTTGCAGTTACCCCCCATCTGGCTGCCAATGCTTACCAGGAAGCACCAGGAAATTTTAAGCTTTTGGAAAGACTAGTGACAGAACCAGGACATCCCATTTGGGTGGATGAATACCTTCACGGCTACAAAGATACTGAGGTAATTGAACAAGAAACCTCACAGAGCGTCATCCGCTACCTGGCTCAAACACCGCTTTTGGTGGTGGCAGTACAGGCAGGTGTGATTTTGCTGGTGCTAATTTGGAGCCTGAATCAACGGTTTGGGGCAGTTGAAAAACTCACTGAACCCGCGATCGACAACAGTAAAGCCTACATCCAGGCATTGGCGGCGGTGTTGCGGAAGGCAAACTGTAGCGAGTTTGTGGTGTCTACCCTTGGCAAGGCAGAACAAGTTCAGGTGCAGCGATCGTTAGGGCTAGGGGCAGATTTACTAAAACCTGAGCAAGTACTTGAAACCTGGACACAGCAAACTGGGCAGCCCACCGATGACCTGAAGGATGTGTTACAGGTTGCCAATCATCCCCGTCGTCTGAGTCCTTCGGAATTAATAAATTGGCTGGAAAAAGTGCAGCGAATTCATCAAGTGGTGGATAAAGGCAGGTTAGCCGATCGGACTTAAGCGCATTACTGGGCAGGCAAGATCCCCACCCCATAAGCAAAGGAGGTATCATTAGGCGGGCAAAATCCCCACTCTCTACTCCCTACTCCCTCACTCCTCACTCCTCACTCCCTCACTCCTCACTCCCTCACTCCCTACTCCCCGTGAACTTAACTCCCATCTTCTCTCGCCTTGCCCAAGCCCTCAGCCAAGTTGTGATTGGGCAAACAGAGCTAGTGCATCAATTAATGATTGCGTTACTATCTGGTGGGCACGTCATTTTAGAAGGCGTACCCGGAACGGGCAAAACTCTTACTGTTAAGGCTTTGGCGCAGTTAGTACAAGCCGACTTTCGCCGAATTCAGCTTACTCCAGATGTGCTGCCCTCGGACATTCTGGGGACTAATATTTTTGACTTCAACACCCGATCGTTTAGCCTCAAGCGAGGGCCAGTATTCACCGAAATCCTGCTGGCAGACGAAATCAACCGGACTCCTCCCAAAACCCAGGCCGCTTTGCTAGAGGCAATGGAAGAACAGCAGGTGACGCTAGACGGTGAAAGTATGCGTCTAGCAGACTTATTTTGGGTGATCGCAACGCAGAATTCCCTAGAGTTTGAGGGCACTTACCCTCTACCCGAAGCCCAACTCGATCGCTTTTTGTTCAAGCTGCTTGTGGATTATCCAGGGGAGAAGGCTGAAAAGCAAATGCTGCTCAATGCCCAAGCTGGACTGCAAACGAAACGGCTCGATTTGGCAAAGCTGGAACCGATCGCCACCGTTGAGCAAATTCTGAAGGCGCGGCAGGCTGTTCGCTCAGTCGAAGTTTCAGAGCCGCTATTAGATTACCTGCTGGCCCTTGTGCAGCGCACCCGCCAATTTCCTGATCTGTCCCTGGGAGCATCTCCCCGATCAGCCGTAGCATGGCTTCAAGCCAGTAAGGCCAACGCCTGGCTAATGGGACGAAACTTTGTTACGCCAGATGATGTAAAGTCGATCGCGCTGCCTTTACTGCGTCATCGGTTGATTTTGCGCCCAGAGGCTCAGTTAGACGGGTTAAAGATGGACGAGGTGATTCGGTCGCTGTTGGGGCAGGTGGCGGTGCCTCGATAGGTGAAGATAAGAAGACAATGAGATAAAAACACTTGAAGTTGCTGAGTCCGATGAGCAGATAGGGTTGGGGGTATGGCAAGTGTCTGAACGATTCTGTCTGTTGCTATAACTGCGGCAAGCAAGATGCCCGCACTACAGGAAACGGGATTTGATACTTCAAAGGAGGGCGATCGATGCGATCGCCCCCACAGATCAGCCGAAGAATTATCCAAGCATTTTTTAAATTAGCGTGAGCTGAGCATCATGGGCTTAAATTGTCATGATGTCGGTTTCTTTCTCAGAGAGAATTTGATCAATTTTGCTGACATATTTGTCTGTCAACTTTTGGATATTGTCTTGCAAATCGCGGGATTCATCCTCGGAAATATCACTCGCTTTCTCTTGCTTCCGCACCGAATCGATCGCATCTCGACGAATATTGCGGATCGAAACTTTACCCTCCTCCGCCATTTTTGCTGCCTGCTTCACCAGATCTTTCCGGCGATCGCTGGTCAGGGGTGGAATATTCAGGCGAATAATTGAACCGTCATTGCTGGGGTTAATGCCCACATCCGACATCATAATCGCCTTCTCAATCAGACTTAGCGAACCGCGATCGTAGGGTTGGATGGTGATGGTAGAAGAATCAGGCGTACTGATTCCGGCAAGAGATTTTAAGGGTGTAGGAGTGCCGTAATATTCCACCATGACTCGATCTAAAATTGCGGCATTGGCTCGTCCTGTCCGAATGGTGTTGAACGAGCGTTGAGTTGCCTCAACGGCCTTTTGCATATGATCTTCGACTTCAGGTAATTTCACAGGAGCCTCCTACAATCGTTCCAATTGATTCTCCCATAACCGCCCGACGAATGTTACCCGGAACGGATAGATTGAACACAATAATGGGGATATTGTTATCTTTACACAGAGCAATTGCAGTGGTGTCCATTACCCGGAGGTCATTATTTAAGACGTAGGAATAGGTGATACTTTGATACTGTCGGGCATCCGGGTTCAGTTTTGGGTCAGCATCGTACACTCCATCAACCTTTGTTGCCTTAAAAACAACTTCAGCATTAATTTCAGCCGCACGGAGCGCAGCCGTTGTATCGGTTGTAAAGAATGGATTGCCAGACCCCGCCCCAAAAATAACCACCCGACCCTTTTCCAGGTGACGGATGGCACGACGGCGGATATAGGGTTCAGCAACTTCTTGCATTTCGATCGCCGTTAGCACTCTGGTTTGGACACCCCCTTGCTCTAAGGCATCTTGCAGGGTCATGGCGTTCATTACGGTGGCAATCATGCCAATATAGTCTGCTGTTGCCCGATCCATGCCTGCGGCGGCTCCGCTAATTCCGCGAAAAATATTACCGCCCCCCACCACGATCGCAACTTCTACGCCTTCTGCCACAACATCAGAAACTTCTTGGGCAATGCTTTGAACGACCTTGGAGTCAATTCCGTAGGCGAGATCGCCCATGAGAGCCTCGCCGCTTAATTTCAGCAAAACACGCTGGTAGGTTAGTCCCATGAAATGATAGTTTTTATAGTCCTAAGTGCTTGCAACATAACAATAGCAGTAGAGCAGCATACGGAAGTTCCAGAGATCATCGTAATTTCTCTCCAAAAGATTCAGCAAATGTGCTGAAATACAGATGTGTGTATAAGCACATTTAAAGCTATTCTACCGTCGCCATTTGACTGAACCGCCAATGGCAGGTGTGGACGCGGGTGAAAGGGCTGCTCCTGAAAGAAGCTGTTGAATTGCATCCCGCAAGTAGTGCACCGTGACTTCGTTTGCCGATTCGGGACAATCATCGATCGCCCCACTGTAGCGGATTAAACCCGCCTGATCGATCAAGAACACCTCTGGGGTATGGTTTGCCCCAAAGCTTTGAGCCACATCCTGAGTCTTATCCCTAAGATAGGGAAAATTTAGTTGATGCTCCATCACAAATGATTTCATCGCATCAAAACTGTCCTCCGGAAACTGGCTATCATCGTTCGCATTAATGCCAACGATTACAACGCCCTGATGGTAAAACTCCGCCTGGATCTGCTTCAAACGATCGAGATATTGCTGGACATAGGGACACTGATTCCCCATCATGACCACTCCCACCGCCCGAAATTTCTGCAAATATCGTGCCAAATGATGAACTGAACCGTCTGTTGCGGGCAATTCAAAATCCGGAGCGTAGCATCCAACTGACGAAGAGGGCATAGGAGGGGAAGATCAAAAACGAACAACAGCAAAAAAGCAACGTTTGAATGCAGATTGCTAGCCATAGCGTAGCTTATCATCTGACAAATTAGCCGATCGGTTTTTAACCCAATCAACTTTTAGCAATACTCCCGATCGGCTAAATCCTCCACCTGAAGTCCCCTAACGTTGCCAACTTGAGAGGAGTGAGGGGTGGGTGAAGTCTCTTTGCTGTTCAAACAAGCACGATCGGACTCATTCACACACGTTACAGCCCGACTCCCGACTTCCGACTCCCAACTTCCCACTCCCTACAACCAGCCTTTCGCCAACGCCTGATACCCAATCAGCTTATACACCAGTTTTGCCGCCGTGAATTCAGAAACCACCGAATCGGTGATGGGAGCCAGTTCCATTACATCGCAGCCGATGACATCATGGGTTTCAAACACCTGCTTTAGAAAAGTGGTGAGGGTATACCAGTTGAGACCGCCGGGTTCAGGAGTGCCAACGCCAGGAATGAGGGTGGGGTCAATGCCGTCGAGGTCAATCGTAAAAAAGACTTTGGAGGTCGGAATGCTGACAACGGCACGTTCAATCCAGTCGGGCTGCATGGCAATTTCCCTGGCCCGAAAGACAGTAAGCTGTTTTTCTTTAATCAACTCAGCTTCTTCTTTACAAATGCTGCGAATGCCGATCTGCACAGTGGGCAAGCCCATATCCAAGACCCGACGCATAATGCAGGCATGGTTGTGGATGGAGCCTTCGTACTCATGCCGTAAATCGCCGTGGGCATCAATTTGAACGACGGTGAAGGGTTCATCTGGGTTGGCTTTCCGGTAGGCTTCGACAATGCCAGTGGTAATACTGTGTTCGCCGCCTAGCCCAATGACAAACTTGTTGTCGTTAATCAACTGACGAACCGTTTCCTCAGTAGCAGCGAGCATGGCTTCAGAGGTGACGGGAGGCACTTGGCGGGTATCGGCGATCGGCTGATGGGTATAGATGCCGACAGTCCAGAGTTCTTGCTCTAGTTCCTCATCATAGTATTCAACTTGGTGAGATGCATCCAGGATAGCAGCAGGGCCATTTTCACAGCCACGCCGATAGGTGGTCGTTGCTTCAAAGGGAATGGGTAGAATGACGACTTTAGCAGAATCATACTCAGCCGCAACTTCGGTTCCCAGAAATGGAGTCGTTTCAGCGATCGTTTGTGTCAGCATGGCGTGAAGATGAGTTTAGTAATGAGTCTCAGTGAAAGACAGCAGCATTTGATCCTGACATATGAACCCGCCGATCGACAAATAAACTGCAATACATTCTTCCTGCAATTGTTCTGCTACAAGCTTGTCCTTACTCTACCCAAAGATAGATCTTTGGAAGAAACTTTGGCAGATGTCTAATATTCTCCTTAAGTTATTCCACGATCGCGCAATTCATCGATTAGGGTGGTAAAGATGACTGGACTCATGAATCGCAGCGTGAGTCCTGAGTAGACCCAAGTATAGGGGGAAATGTTATGACACAGGCAAAGCAAGGTGACACCGTTGCAGTGCATTACACTGGAAAGCTGGAAGACGGCACTGTGTTTGACTCGTCCGAGGGGCGGGAGCCGTTGCAGTTTTCGATCGGCGGTGGCAATTTGATTCCTGGATTTGAGCAAGCGGTTGTGGGTATGGCTCCTGGGGAATCCAAAACAGCCACGATCACAGCCGATGATGCGTATGGGCCCTATCACGAAGAGAAAGTGCTGGTCGTCGATCGTCAGCAAATGCCGGACAACATTCCGATGAATGTTGGGCTACGGCTGCAAATTCAACAACCTTCTGGCCCGGCGATTCCCGTTGTGGTAACGGATGTCAGCGAGGCGCAGGTTACGTTAGATGCCAATCACCCTCTGGCAGGTGAGGATCTAACGTTTGAGATCCAGCTTGTTTCGATCGCTTAGTTTCGTTTACCTAAAGTTATCAGGCTACCTTTAAATAGTGAAATGTAGAGAGGGCGTGAGGTAAAGCGGTGGAGGATGTCTCCAGGCTTTTATCTCTCCCTCTTTTTAAGTTGCAGGGTAGGGCGGGCAAGATGCCTGCTGGAATGGGCGGGCAAGATGCCTACCCCACAAGAAGTTAGGGAAGCGATCAGTTATGAAGGCTGAGCATCAGGTGGAGTGATGCTGACGTAAGGACTCCATAGTTAAGAGTCCGATCGCCCCAATCAGCAGAACTGCTCCCATGAGTCCTAATGTCCCCAACCTTTCGCCCAATAGCCACCAAGCAAGCAAGGTTGCAGTCAATGGTTCCAACAAAGTGAGAATACTTGCCACCGTTGCCGAGGTATAGCGAATGCCGCTGAAGTAGAGTAGGTAAGCAAAGGCCGTGGGAATGATGCCTAGATAAAGCAAACAAGCCCAGCCCTGGATTGGGTAATCGATTACTAAGCCAGAGAGTCCTGCGATCGGGAAGAGCAGAATTGCTCCTACAGTGAAGCTCACCGTCAAGGGTTGCAGGGGATGATATCGCCTAGATAGAGGACGACTACATAGAAGCATCAGCGCGTAGCAGAGGGCAGAGGCTAAAGCCATGCCAATGCCAAGAATGACATTAACGGGAGCGACTTCTGTAGTTGGCTGAACTCCGACCAGTAAAACCGTTCCCACGATCGCACAGCTACCTGCACCCATGACTCTGGCGGTTAGCCGTTCTCGCAATAGTAAAAAGGCGAACACTGCAACCCAAACGGGGGCTGTACAAAGCGTAATTAAGGTTGCGGCTGCCACACCAATCTGCGGAATGGCTGCCAAATAAAGCACCTGATAGGCTGCCACCACTCCACCAAGACCCAGCATAATGACCAGATCACGCCGCGCAATCTGAAACATCTGTCGCCCTAAGGTGGCACAGCAAAAGGTGAGCAATAAGGGCACAGACAAAGCCAACCGAAAAAAGCCGATCGACAGGGGATTGGTTTCAACCAGGTTGTATACCACCTGAGCAAAAATACCAGCCGTCCCCCACAGCGTTGCTGAAAGCATGATCGAAATCAGCCCAAACCTTGCCCTCACCGGGGCTTTGATTGAATTGTTCATGAAAAAAGTCCTGCCTTAAACCACTAATGAAGCGAATTGAGCGGGTTGGCAGGATGAATGAGGCGATCGGTTTGGCACATCGTTTCATTGGGCGGACAAGCTGCCCACCCCACAAGACCATTGCCTGATTGTTTTCGTAACTTTCATGTTCGTAACTTCCATGATGGAAATCTCATGGAAATCGTGAACGCCTAAATCGCCTCATTAACTTTGCTCCTGCCTACCAAGAAGCAGGAGGAGGCGACATACTGTAGGGGTATTGCGAGAATGGCATAGCTGACATGAGTGATGATGAACAATCACAGCCAATCAAACATTAACACTGATCTTGTCCTGATCGGCGGCGGACATAGCCATGCGATCGTCTTAAAGCAATTTGGCATGAATCCAATCCCCGGTGTGCGGATTACGCTGGTGACGGATGTTTCCCATACGCCGTATTCTGGAATGCTGCCGGGATATGTGGCAGGGCTATACAGCTTTGATGAGTGCCATATTGATTTGCGGCCGCTCTGTCAGTTTGCTCAAGCTCAAATGGTTCAAAGCCTGTCTCTTATACACATCT
>PVWD01000508.1 GCA_003003615.1 filamentous cyanobacterium CCP2
ATCCAGATCTGCCCCCGTTGAAGTGCCCGTTTCGGCATCCACCAGCCAACTCGTCTCTGCAACTTCCCCCACCTACCAGCAAGTTCCCATCGCGCAACCTCGATCGAACTTTAACGCCCCAATCGAGATTCCCGTTCCTGCTCCTGAATCAAGCCAGGTTGCCCCTGTTGCCGTTGCCGCCCAAAACCTACCGGCTCCCCCCAGTCAATCTCCTCCGGCTGATGTTTTGCCTGTCCCCGATGGCAATGTCCCCTTGGGCAATATTGGGAGTCTACCCACGGTCAATGTGTCTCGGAATGTAGCGTTTCGGGCAGGGGGCGGCAGTACGGGCAGTGCCAGCAGTGGGGCAAATCGACGGGCAAATTTGCGCTATCGCGTTGTTGTGGATGCTCGCAATGAACAGGATCAAACGTTGGTGCAGGAAATTGTTCCGTCTGCTTTTCGCACGTCTGTTAATGGCCGATCGCTGATTCAAGTGGGGGCATTCAACAGCCGCGACAATGCAGAGCAAACCGTGCAACTGTTGAGCCAAAGCGGAGTCCGGGCAGTGATTCAAGAGATGGAATAGCAGCAAAGGTTTTTCTACTACAGATTGCTATATGGTGTTAGGAAGTGCTACGAAATCAATATGCTTCATCCTGACATTGAGCTAAGCGATCGGCGGGAATTGCCCCGTGAGCAGGTGATTCGCCTGTATCGGGAGTGTGGCTGGTCGTCTGCGGAAAAGCCCGATCGCCTCCTGGCTGCCCTTGCTAATTCTGATACCATCATCTCTGCATGGCAGGCGGATGACCTAATTGGGTTGGGCAATGCCATTTCAGACGGAGCTTTGGTGGTGTATTACCCGCATTTGCTGGTGCGTCCAGCCTTTCAGAAGCAGGGAGTCGGGCAACAGATTGTGGCAGCCTTACAGGAACGCTACGCCGATTTTCATCAGCAAATTCTTCTATCGGTGAATGAGGCGGTGAAGTTTTATCAGAAGCAGGGGTTTGAGATTCCGCAGAGCGTTGTGCCGATGTGGATTTATCGAGGAAGTGAGGAGTGAGGGGATGTGAAGCGATCGCTGATTAGTGGGGCAAGCTAGAATGAAGTCATTCAACTAGACAGACTAGTCAGACTAGTTAGATTTTTATGGCAACATGGCAACTGCAAGAGGCGAAAAGTAAGTTTAGCGAAGTGGTGAATGAAGCCATTGCTCATGGGCCGCAGGTGATCACACGACGGGGAACAGAAGTGGCGATCGTCCTCTCCTATTCGGAATACCGTCAACTGCAAACCACGCAAAAAAAGTTATCCGCCTTCTTCCAAGAGTCTCCTTTGGCAGGAGTAGAGCTAGATTTAAGCCGAGATCGGAGTGAGGTGCGAGCCGATATGGTGTTATGAAGTATTTGTTAGATACTTGCGTCATTTCGGAGCTGATTGCAAAACAGCCCAACGAAAAAGTGATTCGATGGATCGATCGCCTGGAGGATGAACGGGTATTTCTCAGCGTGATCACAATCGGTGAAATTCGCAAGGGCATCGAGAAGCTTCCCAACTCAAAGCGCAAAACGACTTTGCAAGACTGGCTCAACTATGAATTACTTGTCCGCTTTAATGGCCGAATTCTAGCAATCGACACGGAGGTCATTCTGCAATGGGGACAGTTGATCGGCAAGCTGGAGCTAGATGGCAAAAAAATGGCGGCAATGGACTCTTTAATTGCGGCGATCGGACTTCACTACAATTTGCATCTTGTCACCCGCAATGAAGAGGACTTTCGCTATGCCACCGTGATGATCATCAATCCGTGGCAAGACGTTTAGGCGAATAAAAGCCCTAACGCTTGAAAACAACGGCGAGTTACCTCATTGGGCGTATCAAATCAAATCGGGTGAGCGATGTGCCCACCCTGCTAAGGTTTACTATGAATGATTAACTAAATACTTCTGGATACTTAACGTCCGCTACCTCGTCCATCATCAAAGTTAGCAATAGACGCAATACTTTGATTGCCAGCTTGAATAAAGAGCACCTGGTTGAGAGAGATAATTGTCATAATTAGAACCCTGAAGGTTGGTTTAAGGTTTGCTTCTAATGAGTTATTCAGGCGATCGGATTGCAAATCTTGAAGGATTTCCGAAAATTACCCAGTTTTTACATCGGCTCATTTAGAACCTGCAAAATGACGGTGCTTTCGTAGGGAGTAGGCTCGAAACTGTGTCCAGTTGCAGAACTGGCAACGATGGTAAGTTGTGGGGGGTGGAGGGGAATGCGATCGGTATCGGATGGTGAGTTGTGGGGGAT
>PVWD01000197.1 GCA_003003615.1 filamentous cyanobacterium CCP2
AGTCGGCAGTGTGCTGGTGATAAATGGGGAACTGAGCATTGGTCAATTGCTGGCGTTTACAACGCTGAATCGGAATGTTGTGGGGTTAACGGATGAGTTGGTGAATCTTGTGGATGACCTGATCCGCGTACGAACCGCCAATGCGCGCCTGCAAGAAGTGATTACCGCCACCCCTGAAACCCAAGATGACGATAAAAAGTCTTGGGTTACGCTTCCCGATCGGGTAGATATTACTTGCGTTGACTTAAACTTTCACTATCCGGGTCGGGTGGAGCTACTCAAAAACTTCTCACTTCAGGTTTCCGGGGGGCAGGTGATTGCGTTGATTGGTAAATCGGGCTGTGGCAAAAGCACGCTGGCGAAGGTGCTTGCAGGGCTGTATCCGCCCCAATCGGGCAATATTCGCCTTGGGATGTATAACGTTCAGGATTTATCTCTGGAATGTTTGCGCCAACAGGTGGTTTTGGTTCCGCAAGATGCCCATTTTTGGAGCCGATCGATTCTAGAAAACTTTCGCATGGGCAATCCGCATCTTGCGTTTGAGCAAATCGTTCAGGCGTGTCAAATTACGGGAGCGGATGAGTTCATTAGCCGTCTCCCAGAAAAGTATCAAACCGTTCTGGGGGAATTCGGTTCTAACATTTCCGGAGGACAGCGGCAACGATTGGCGATCGCCCGTGCTGTGGTCAACGACCCGCCCCTCCTGATTCTTGATGAATCTACTGCTGGGCTTGACCCGGTCAGCGAAGCCCAACTCCTGGATAAACTCCTGTGGCATCGGCAGGACAAAACGACGATTTTGATTAGCCATCGCCCCAAGGTGATTGCTCAAGCCAACTGGGTTGTGTTTTTAGAAGACGGCAGTCTGAAACTGCAAGGGACGATCGCTGATTTACAGGCAATGGCAGGTGATCACCTTGAGTTTCTGGAAACTTAGAAGTACAAACCTAAATTCCAGCGGTAGGGGTTTGGCAGTGCTAAACCTATACAAATATAATTCTTTGACCAAATCCGTACAAATGCAACTCTCAGAAAAACTAAAGTTCATGTCATGATCAGAACCAAATTAGAAACAAAACCGCCATCTTTTCTGCGCCCGGTTAAACCCGATGAATTTCTGCCCCCAGTTAGCCGATGGACAACGATCGGTGGAATGGTGCTGCTGAGTAGCATTGGCATTGGGTTGGTTCTGGCTTCGCTGCTGCAATACAGCGTTACGGTTAAAGCCCCTGCCACCATTCGCCCCAGTGGAGAAGTGCGAATCGTTCAGTCGGAGATGGAAGGGACGATCGCCAGTATTGAAGTCCAGGAAAATCAGACCATCCGCCAGGGAGATATCATTGCAAGACTCGATCGTTCCCGACTGGAAACGCAAAAAAATCAACTGGTGAGTAATCTTCAGCAAAGCCAGGTTCAGCTTACCCAAATGGAAACGCAAATTCGGTTACTAGACACCCAAATTGCGGCGCAGACACGTTCCATTGAGCAAGAAGTTTCTGTTGCCCAATCGGAACTCGATCGCAATCAGCGCGATTATGGTGAACAGCAAGCCACCACTCAGGCTGACTTAGCTGAAGCAGAAGCCGCGTTGCAGTTTGCCAAAACCGAAATGGAGCGATATGCCCAACTAGTTGCCACGGGAGCCGTTTCAGAGATTCAACTAGAGGAAAAACAGGCTGCTGTCCGCACCGCAGAAGCCAGAGTTGCCCGCGCCCAGGCGACCCTCAATCCCAGTGCTGCCCCCGTGACGATCGCCCAGGATCGGATTGCTCAAACTGTCTCAACGGGACAGGCAACCCTGGCAACTCTGCAACGGGAACAGGAAGCCCTGATCCAACAACGGGCAGAAATTCAGGCGCAACAACTACGCGATCGGCAAGCCCTACAACAAACCGAAGCGGAGCTAGCAAACACTGCCATTCGTGCGACGAGTGATGGAATTGTCTTGCGATCGAATCTGCGAAATGTGGCTCAGGTTGTGCGGGCAGGCGATACGCTGATGGAAATTGCGCCGATTAACAATGCGCTGGTCATTAAAGCGAGAGTCGCCACCCAGGATGTGGGCAATGTTGCCACCGGACAAACCGTTCAACTGCAAATTCATGCTTGCCCCTACCCCGATTACGGTCTATTGCAAGGTGTGGTGACAAGTGTATCTCCTGATGCGATCGCAACAAATCCGGCTGATTCTGCAAATGCAAATCCACAATTTTCAAACGGCAGCAGCACAAATTACTACGAAGCCACGATTCAGCCGCATCAAGCCACCTTTGGGCAGGGTACCCAACAGTGTCAGCTTCAGGCAGGTATGGAGGCAACGGCAAATATTATTTCCAGACAGGAACCCTTACTTCGATTCGCCTTACGCAAAGCAAGATTACTGACCAATCTGTAGTTGACCAACCTGTAGTTGAACAGCCCATAACAGCCTATCCAATTTCAACTTGTGCCAATCGATTTCAAGTTTACTGGGACTGAAACAAATCAAACGTTGGGGCGGGATAGTGAATAATTGTAAGAAACCGAATCGGTAGCTCGATCAGCTTTTCGGGTCCGTGGGGAATATCGCCTCGGAAGGTGAGGGAATCTCCAGGTTCCAGCAGGTAGGTGTGTTGCCCATGACGGTACTCTAATTTGCCTTCCAGCATGTGAATAAACTCAACCCCCGGATGCTCAAAGGTGGGAAACACTTCCGAGGCATCATCCATTGTGATTAAGAACGGCTCAAACAGTTTTGTGGGTCCCTGATCGTAAGCTAGCAAATGGTAGGTGTGTCCTCGCTTCGTGCCTCGCCTCACCACTTCCATGCCTTCCCCATTTTTAACTAACTGCGCCCCTCCCGCAGGCATATTGTAATTACGAAACAGAGTAGACAAAGAAACGCCCAGCGCATTTGCCAATTTCGCCAGAGTGTCAAGACTAGTAGACGTTTGTGCATTTTCAATTTTGGACAGCATCCCGCGAGAAATCCCTGCCTGATCCGCCACTTCCGCGATCGTCAATCCATGCTTTTGGCGCAGTTCTCGCACGGTGTTGCCGAGGTAGCGATCGAGGGTGTTGTCGGTGTCGGGTAGGGCGGATGGGGTGAATTCTGCCATGCAGTGTTCTCCTGGGAATGTGAATGGCTGGACGGGCAGGATGCCTATCCCACAAGAGTTTAGGGGAGAGGTAGTTTAGTTGAAAAAGCTGTTTATTTCATGGAAATTTTTAGTAGACGATCGCAGAAGTTCCATCATCATACATCTCTTGTGTAGTGCAGGGAAATTTTGTTGACAATCATGAAACTTTGGGGCACTATGATTAGCAATTCACAACTTGCAAATCTTTTCCTGTCGGGGAATGTATGCCGCTTCGTTTACTCAAGTTTGCCCGATCGAACTACCCTGAACCTCGGATGTTTCGGCAACCCGATCGCCTCCAGTCCGGCTACGATGCGGTGATTATTGGTGGGGGTGGGCATGGTTTGGCGGCAGCGTACTATCTGGCGCGAGATTATGGCATGACGAAGGTAGCGGTGCTGGAGAAGGGCTACATTGGTGGCGGGAATACGGGACGCAACACGACGATTATTCGCTCCAACTATCTCACGCCAGAAGGGGTAAAGTTTTACGATGAATCGGTGCGGCTGTGGCAGGATTTGTCGCAGGATTTTGATCTGAATTTGTTTTATTCCACCAGAGGACATTTTACGTTAGCCCATACCGATGCGGCAGTGCGAACCATGCGGTGGCGATCGGAGGTGAATAAGCATTTTGGCATTGAGAGCGAGTTGGTGAGTCCCACAGAAATTCAGCAAGCCTGTCCCCATTTAGATCTAAATTGTGGAGGACATGCTCCGGTTTTGGGTGCGCTCTACCATGCGCCTGGAAGTATTGCCCGTCATGATGCGGTGGCGTGGGGTTATGGACGAGGGGCAGATCAGCGGGGAGTGGAGATTCACCAGCAAACGGAAGTGCTGGATATCACAGTAAAGAACGATCGCATTACCGGAGTTCGGACGAATCGGGGCGAAATTTTCACCTCAAAAGTACTCTGTGCCGTGGCTGGATTCACACCTCGTTTGTTACAAATGTTGGGATTGCGATCGCCCCTCTACATTCACTCCCTCCAGGCACTCGTTAGCGAGCCGATGAAACCTTGGCTTGATCCGATTATTGTTTCCGGTAGTTTACACGTTTATGTCAGCCAAACGGCACGGGGAGAACTGGTAATGGGAGCATCCCTTGATCCCTACGAACTACATTCCACGCGATCGACCTTTGACTTTGTGGAAGGATTGGCAGCGCGAATGCTGGATCTCTTTCCTTTTTTATCTCACGTCAACATTGTGCGGCAGTGGGCAGGAATGGCGGATATGACTCCCGACTTTGCGCCGATCATGGGTAAAACACCGATCGCTGGATTTTATTTAGATGCCGGATGGGGCACCTGGGGCTTTAAGGCAACCCCGGTTTGCGGGAAAACAATGGCGTATACAGTTGCGAATGATCAGAATCATGAACTGATACAAGATTTTTCCCTCGATCGGTTCACTCATTACGAATTAGTGGGTGAAAAGGGAGCGGCTTCCGTTGGACATTAATTTTAGCCTTCAAAAGGATGACAGAAGATGATTCTTGAAGCCGCAATGTTAACGATAAAGCAGGGACAAGAGCAGGCGTTTGAACAGGCGTTTCGGCAAGCCTCACCGCTGATTGCCTCCATAGACGGTTACATTTCCCATGCGCTGCATTCCTGCATTGAGGAACCCGGAAAATATTTGCTTTTGGTTCAGTGGCGATCGCTGGAGGATCATACCGTTGGCTTCCGACAATCCTCTGTCTACCAGGAGTGGAAGCAGCTTCTCCATCACTTCTATGAACCGTTTCCAACGGTAGAACACTTTAATACTGCCCTGCAATATTCCAAGAATGAGCCATGAAATTAATGACCTGTCCAATTAACGGAGCCAGACCCATATCAGAATTTGTCTATGGGGGTGAAGTGCGTCCCATGCCTGATCCCACTACGACAGACGATCGCACCTGGGCAGAATATGTTTTTTATCGCAGCGGCATTCCCGCCATTAAAACCGAATGGTGGTGTCATACGCCCAGCAACACCTGGTTTCTGGCGGAACGGAACACCTTAACCGATGAAATTATCCGAACCTATCTGTACGGGGAGGAGGTCGCATGACCGATCGCTTACCCCCCCTGCCTGGTGAATGGATCGATCGCAGCCAGATGATTTCCTTTACCTTTGAGGGCACGCGCTACTGGGGCTATGCCGGAGACACGATCGCCTCGGCACTGTGGGCATCTGGACAGCGGGTTTTGGGACGCAGTTTTAAGTACCACCGTCCACGGGGAATTTTGTCTCTGGCAAATCATGATGTCCATGCCTTGATGCAGTCAGGGCAGCGACTCAACGTGCGGGCAGATGTCACCCCGATCGAGCCGGAACTGTCCCTCTCGGCGGTCAATACCTTCGGGGGCGTGATGGGCGATCGGGCAAAGGTACTGGATGTCTTTTCGCCCTTTCTGCCGGTGGGCTTCTACTACAAAGCCTTTCATCACAAACGGCTCTTTCCCTTCTGGGAACACCTGATTCGCCAGATGACCGGACTGGGGCAGGTCGATGTCACCACGCCTCATCTCCGTACCGCCAAACGCTATGATTTTTGTGATGTGCTGGTGGTTGGGGCGGGGGTGTCGGGACTGGCAGCAGCATTGGCAGCGGCGGAAGCTGGGGCAGATGTGGTGATTGTGGATGAAAATGCCCAGGCGGGAGGTTCAGGGAGCTATCAACGGGGAGGCGATCGAGGGTATGTTGAGGAAACAACCCGCTTAATTGCAGCAGTCAAAGCGCATCCTGCCATTCGCCTGTATACAGCAACGCAAGCAGCCGGATACTATGCCGATCAGTGGGTGCCATTAGTGCATCGGGATTACATCTCCAAAATGCGATCGAAGGCGGTGATTGTTGCCAGTGGGGCATACGAACAGCCTGCGGTGTTTCGCAATAATGATTTGCCGGGGGTGATGCTGGCTTCTGCGGCACAGCGTTTAATTTACCGTTATGCGGTGAAACCGATGCGAGAGGCGGTTGTATTCACGGCGAATTCAGATGGCTATCGGGCAGCACTGGACTTAGTGGCGAATGGGATTACGGTAAAGGCGATCGTTGATTTACGTTCTAATTTGCATGAAGATGGAATAATTCAATCCATTCGATCGCATGGTATCCCAGTTTACTTAGGACATTGTATCTATGAAGCCAAATCCCATTCTGTGAGTAATGGTGTTTCCAGTGCCGTAATTTGTCCGATCGATTCTCATGGTGTTCCTCAACCGGAAGCAAAACAGGCGATCGGTTGTGATGGGATTGTCATGAGTGTGGGTTGGGCACCGGCTGCGAATTTGCTGTATCAGGCTGGAACGAAAATGCGGTTTGATGATGCCCTTCAGCAATTCGTCCCGGATCAGTTGCCGGATGGGATATTTGCCTGCGGGCGAGTGAACGGGGTGTTTGATTTTGAGCAAAAAATCCAGGATGGTCAGCGTGCCGGACGTGAATCAGCGTTGTTTGTGGGATGCGATCGGAGTGTAGGGGCGAAGCATTTGGAAGATCATGTTTCTGACTTAAAGCAACCTTTTGATCCGAATGCTTCGCCCCTACAGGGGTGTGACGATCGATCACCCTCCCATCCCTGGGCGATCGTGCCTCATCCCAAAGGCAAAAATTTTGTTGACTTTGATGAAGATCTTCAGCTCAAGGATTTTTACAATGCCGCTCAGGAAGGGTTTGATAATATTGAATTGCTGAAACGGTATACGACTGTGGGAATGAGTCCCAGCCAGGGAAAGCATTCCAATATGAACGCCCTACGGATTCTGGCGCGAATTACCAATCAAACTCCTGGTGAAGTGGGAACAACCACAGCCCGTCCCTTCTTCCATCCCGTCCCCATGTCTCACCTGGCAGGACGCGGATTTACCCCCGAACGGTACACACCTTTACACGATCGCCATACGGCATTGCATGCAAAGTTCATGCTGGCAGGAAATTGGCGACGACCGGAGTATTATCGACAAACCGGAAAGAATCGGGAAGAATGTATTGCCTCAGAAGTGAACGCCGTTCGTCAGCGAGTTGGATTAATTGATGTCGGTACATTGGGCAAGTTAGAACTTCGGGGAGCGGGAGCCGTTGAATTCCTGGAACGGGTCTACACCGGACGGTACAGGAAGCTAAAGGTGGGCATGACGCGCTATGCTCTGATGCTGGATGAAGCGGGTGTGGTGATGGATGATGGCGTGATCGCCCGGTTAGGAGAAAATCATTTTTACTTTACGACCACCACCTCCGGCGCGGCTGCCATTTACCGGGAACTGACTCGCCTCAATGTGATGTGGCAACTCGACTGCGGTTTAGTCAATCTAACGGGAGCGCGATCGGCTGTGAATCTGGCAGGTTCGTACGCTCGTGAAGTGCTGTCCCAACTCACCGATCTGGATTTGTCGGGTGCTGCCTTTCCCTATTTAGCGGTGCGAGAGGCGATCGTTGCGGGCATTCCGGCTCTGTTAATGCGGGTAGGCTTTGTGGGAGAGTGGGGCTATGAAATTCATGTGGCGGCAGAATCGGCTCCGGCTCTGTGGGATGCGCTGATGGCGGCGGGACAACCCTACGGGATTCAGCCCTTTGGCGTGGAAGCACAGCGGCTGTTGCGGTTGGAGAAAGGACACTTAATTGTGGGACAGGATACGGATGGATTGACCACGCCGATCGCCGCAGGATTGGACTGGGCAGTGAAAATGGACAAACCGTTTTTCGTTGGGCAACGCAGCCTACAAGTTTTGCAGCAAAAGCCCGTTAAGCAAAAGTTGGTCGGCTTCATGTTAGAGCCAAATTTCCAGGGAACGGCTCCCCAGGAGTGTCATCTGGTCATCCAGGACAATGAAATTGCCGGACGAGTCACCAGTATCGCCTTCAGCCCCACCCTCGATCGCTACATTGGGTTAGCGTACCTTAACCCCAACCTGGCGACGATCGGCACTCCCTTCTCAATTCGCCTCTCCGACGGTACGTTGGTCACGGCAACGGTTTGCCCCACGCCTTTCTACGATCCAGACAACCTGCGGCAACAGGAAACCGTGGTGCGATCGGAGGTGGCAGTATGAAAACGGCTCTGCGATTGAGTCCAATCCATTCTGAGTTGCAGTCCCTTGATGGCAGATGGCAGGAGATGAATGGAATGCCTGCTTTGATTGCAACACCCAGGGATCAGGACAATGCAACTCATTTAGGAATCACCGATCTCTCGTTTCTCACCCGCTTTGGCGTGAAGGGGGCAGGGGCGGCGGATTGGTTATTCAGTCAGGGTATTCCCGTGGGCGATCGTCCCAACAGTTGGCGACCTCTTTCGGGTGGCGGTATGGTGGCACGGTTAGGAATCAGCGAATTTTTGATCGAAGATTCGTTGCACAGTTCATTTGCGCCCCATTTAGCAGCAGCTTGTCAAACTCCCCCCACGAAGGTGTATCCTGTGTTGCGGCAGGACTTAGCGATCGGGTTGTGCGGCAATCTTTTAGACGACCTGTTACGGCAGACGTGCAGCGTCAACTTTCGGGCACTAACCCTGGGCGATCGTCCCGTTGTCTTGACCTCAATGGTGGGGGTGTCTGTCACCATCATTCCGGGAGAATGTAGCGGATTGCCCTGTTATCGGCTCTGGTGTGATGGTACGTTGGGCAGGTATCTCTGGCGAACCTTGCTGGCGATCGCAGTAGAATTGGGTGGTGGGGCGATCGGGGCGGAACGGTTTCTGGAGTTGGTTCAATCTGGTTGTGAATAGTGGAGAACAGGCAATGACACCCGCAGAGGCAAAACAGTTTCTAGAGGCGCATCAGGTCAGGTTTGTCCTGGCACAGTTCGTGGATATGCACGGAGTCGCCAAAACGAAAGCGGTTCCGGCTTCCCATTTTGATGACATTCTTGATCCAGGGGCAGGCTTTGCCGGTTTTGCTCTGTGGGGCATGGGACAGCAGCCCAACAGTCATGATTTTGTGGCGATCGGTGATCCGAATACCCTCACCTTAGTCCCCTGGATGCCGGGATTTGCCCGGATGGTCTGTGTCGGGCATGTGGACGGGGAACCCCATCCCTACGACTCGCGCTACATCCTGATGCAGCAAATTGAGCGATTAACTCAGAAGGGTTGGGTGCTGAATATGGGCACTGAACCAGAATTCTCTTTACTCAAGAAGGATGATGCCGGACGGATTGTTCCCGCTGACGATACGGACGTATTGGAGAAACCCTGCTACGATTACAAAGGACTATCCCACAGCCGAGTTTTTATTGAAAAATTAGTTGAAAGTTTGCAAGCCGTTGGATTTGATGTCTATCAGATCGATCACGAAGATGCGAATGGGCAGTTTGAAATCAATTACACCTATTCCGACTGTTTAACCACCGCCGATCGCCACATCTTTTTCAAAATGGCGGCAAGTGAGATCGCTAAAAGTATGGGATTAATCTGTTCCTTTATGCCGAAGCCATTCAGCAACCGCACGGGAACGGGAATGCACATGCATTTGTCCCTGTGGGAAGGAACACAAAATCTATTTGAAGATGCTGCTGATATTCGTAAGTTAGGATTATCCAAACTCGCCTATCATTTCCTGGCGGGACTCCTGAGCCATGCCCCCGCCCTCACCGCCATCTGTGCCCCCACGGTCAACTCCTACAAGCGGTTGGTGGTGGGACGATCGCTGAGTGGAGCCACCTGGGCACCCGCTTACATCACCTATGGGGACAACAACCGATCGAGTCTGGTTCGCGCACCTGGGGGTCGTTTGGAACTGCGCCTTCCCGATGGTTCCTGTAATCCCTACCTGGCAACGGCTGCTGTGATTGCGGCTGGACTAGATGGCATTGAAAAGGAACTGGAGCCTGGTGATCCCTATAATATTAATCTCTACGATCTCTCCGAGGCAGATTTGCAAGATAAAGGCATTCGTACCTTACCGCAAAATTTGAAAGCGGCGATCGATGCGCTAGAACAAGATGAAGTAATTCAAAATGTGTTGGGCGTGCTGGCTGAGGAATTCATTACCCTGAAACAAATGGAATGGGTGGAATACATGCGCCACGTTTCCGACTGGGAAGTACAACGCTATCTGGAGTTTTTCTAACGGGATTTTCTAACGGGAGTGGATGAACCATGTGTGGCATTGTGGGTTTATTGATTAAAAATCCAGAGTTGCGGGATTCCCTGGGGGAATTGGTGGTGCCAATGTTGATGGGAATGGGGGAACGGGGACCCGACTCTGCTGGCTTGGCGGTTTTCACCGAAACCCTTCCAGACGGCTACCGCAAATACAGTCTCTATTCCGGCGGCAAAGCGGTGGACTGGGAGGCGATCGCCGCTGCCTTTCATACCGAGTTAGGTAGTCAGCCGGATGTGCGCTTCCAGGGCAATCACGCGGTCTTTTCTGCCGATCAACCTCCAGACCAGGTCAAACCCTGGTTTCGGTCACGCTACCCCCACCTGCACCTGCTTTCCACCGGACAAACGATCGACCTGTACAAAGATACGGGCAGTCCGGTTCAGGTGGCAGAGCGGTATCAACTGCGATCGCTCAAAGGTTCCCATGCTGTGGGACATACCCGCATGGCGACTGAATCTGCCGTCACCCCAGCCCACGCCCATCCCTTTACGGCAGGAGAGGATTTTTGTTTGGTTCACAATGGCTCATTGTCCAATCCCTACATGATCCGTCGCCAACTGGAACCCTTAGGGATTCAGTTTGAAACAGATAATGACACGGAAGCCGCCTGCCGTTTTCTGGAGTGGCGAATGCGGGAAGGAGACGATTTGGAACAGGCAATCCAAAACGGATTTGCAGAACTGGACGGCTTCTACACCTTCTTGATGGGCACCGCAGACAAACTGGCTCTGGTACGGGATGCCTTTGCCTGTAAACCGGCGATCGTCGCGGAAACAGAAGATTACGTCGCAATTTCATCAGAATTTCGTTCCCTCGCTCACCTGCCCAACGTGAAACAGGCTCACCTCTACGAGCCAGCACCGGAGGAAATGTACGTATGGACGGTTTAACCTTTGATTTAGCCCAAACATCTCTGCGAGAGGTGAATCAATTTCTGCACCAAGATCCGTTACGTCATGGAGGACAAACGGTTCAAATTCTGAATCCCGATGGGGCGCACAGTATTGCAGTGGGAATTGATGCGCCGATTCAGGTGGAGATTCAGGGACACGCTGGTTACTATGCGGCTGGCATGAATCAACTGGCGACGGTGACAATTCACGGTAACGCAGGACCCAGCGTTGCGGAAAACATGATGTCCGGACGGGTTCACGTTAAGGGGTTTGCCTCCGTTTCGGCGGGTGCTTCGGCGCACGGGGGGCTGCTGGTCATTGATGGGGATGCGGGGTTGCGCTGCGGCATTTCCCTGAAGGGAGGCGATATTGTGGTGGGCGGGAGTGTGGGCAGTTTTTCTGCCTTTATGGCGCAGGCAGGACGGATCGTAGTTTGTGGAAATGCCGGAGATGCCTTGGGTGATTCATTATATGAAGCAGTGATCTACATTCGCGGGAAGATTAAATCGCTGGGGGCAGATGCTCAAATCGAACCGATGACGGAAGCGGATTATGCATCTGTAGAAGAACTATTGGTGAAAGCAAATTTTACCTATAATCCGAAAGAGTTTCAACGAGTTGCCTCTGCCAAACAACTCTATCACTGGAATGCCGATGCGAATCAAGAATACTAAAAATGCAAACCTGATTATCTGGAATTCTTGTGGGGTGGGCATCTTGCCCGCCCAGTCAGCGCTAGGGTATTACCCAGGTGATCTAATGTTTGAAATGCCGATCGAATCAAAGATATAGAGGCAAACATGAACGATAAACCGATTTACCGAGAAGAATCCTGGGGATACGATCGCCGCACCCTGCACTACATCCAAAATGCGGCGGCACATGGGTTATATGAAATTCGAGGGCTGGGGGCAAAACGACGATTACCCCATTTCGATGATTTAGTCTTTCTGGGCGCATCGTTGACCCGTTACCCCTTAGAAGGCTATCGGGAAAAGTGTTTGACGAAAACGGTGCTGGGCACGCGCTATGCTGAAAAACCGATCGAACTGGAAATTCCGATTACGATCGCGGGCATGAGTTTTGGTTCCCTTTCCGCCAATGTGAAACTGTCTCTTATACACATCT
>PVWD01000509.1 GCA_003003615.1 filamentous cyanobacterium CCP2
GGCCAAGGTGCTGTCGGATGATTTGAAGAATCTAGTCGTTTTGGCAGGGGTCTGGGGCTTATATAGCATCTCCCAGCTTATTCGCAGTGAGTCTGGGCTGATGGCAACGGTAATGGCAGGCATTGTCCTGGGGACGTTTTCCTTGCCAGAGGTGCGGTTGCTGAGACGCTTTAAGGGACAATTAACGATTTTGGCGGTGTCGGTGCTGTTTGTGATGCTGGCCGCAGATTTGTCGATCGCCAGTATTTTTGCCCTGGGGCAAGGAGCAATTCTGACGGTAGCCGTTCTCATGTTCATTGTCCGCCCGATCAACGTCTGGGCCTGCACCTGGAACAGCAACCTCAACTGGCGACAAAAGCTGTTTATGTGTTGGGTTGCCCCCAGAGGAATTGTCTCTGCTTCAGTGGCTTCCCTGTTTGCGATTCTGCTAACCGAGCGCGGCATCAATGGGGGAGACTCCATTAAAGCTCTGGTGTTTTTAACCATTATTTCGACTGTATTTCTCCAGGGACTGTCTGCCCGATGGGTGGCCCGCCTGCTGGGAATTACCTTGAATCAGGCAACGGGAGCCGTCATTGTGGGCTGTAGCCCCCTTAGCGTTCTGGTTGCAAGGCTATTCCGCGATCGAGGAGAATCGGTTGTCCTCATTGATACGGATGCGGAGGCCTGCGAAATTGCTGAAAATCAGAACTTCAAAGTGTTAACGAGCAGTGCGCTGGATGTTTCTGTGTTGGAAGAGGCGGGTCTGGGGTCAACCGGAACATTTATCGCCATGACCAACAACGGCGAGGTGAACCTGGTTTTGGCGCAGCGGGCAGTGGAAGAATTTCAGCCTGCTAGGGTGCTGGCCGTGTTTTCAGAAGACTCCCAGGCAACCGTTAGTTCCAACACGACCAAAATCCAGCAGGCCTTTGCTTCCCAGATTTCCTTAAAAACCTGGAATCGTTATCTTAGCGATAAAGCTGTCAAGCTCGGCGAAACAACCCTGAAGGAGACGGGTCTACTGTTCCAGCAGGCCCACTTAAGGGCATTGATTCGGGCTGGGGAACTGGTGCCAATTCTCATGGAGCGAGACGATCGCCTGATGGTGATCCCGGCGGCTGAAGAATGGCAACCGGGCGATCGAATTATTTATCTCCTCCACGATCCGCGCCCGAAACTATTGCGCCAGTTAGCTGGGGGAAATAACCAGAATGATTTAGTGCTGGAAAAGCTGCCCAGAGTGGAAGAAATCCCGATCGCTGCGATCTCAATGGAGGCAGGCGAAGGGGCGAGTTAGGGCTATTAGTCGAAAACGGCATTTAGAATAGTAAAGATACGTACACAACACTTTGGACTTGTTGGGGGATATGTCAGTTTTAGCGGCGATCGCAGTTCTTGCGCTTTTAATTGTGGTACATGAGCTAGGGCACTTCCTGGCTGCCCGCCTTCAGGGAATTCACGTCAATCGGTTTTCGCTGGGCTTTGGGCCAATTTTGTGGAAATATCAGGGACGCAGAACCGAATATGCTGTTCGTGCGATTCCCTTGGGTGGCTTTGTCGGATTTCCTGATGATGACCCCGATAGTGATATCCCTCCCCATGATCCAAACTTACTCCGCAACCGTCCAGTTATCGATCGGGCGATCGTGATTAGTGCTGGGGTGATTGCCAACCTGATCTTTGCCTACTTCGTGTTTGCAACTCAGTTTGTGGCGGTGGGCATTCCACAATTTAGCGATCAGGCGGGTGTGTTGGTGGCTGATGTCGTTTCGCAGGAGGCTCCGGCCGCCCAAGCTGGACTGCGTGCAGAAGACGTGATTGTAGCAGTTGACAATGAATCCCTTGGGTCTGGTAATGAAGCCAGGATCGTCCTGATGGAGCGCATTCAAGACCATGCGAATCAGCCGATCGAGTTAACCGTCCAAAGGGGAGAACGCCAGGTTGAGCTAACGGTCACTCCGCAAGCCGAGGAAGACGGCATTGCCCGAATTGGGGTACAGCTATTGCCCAACCGCCAAGTGACAGGTTATCGTCCGCCAAATGGCATTATGGAAGTCTTTTCGGAATCTGCCAGGGTTTTCCAAAATGCTTTCTTAGCCGTGGCGCAGGGGTTTATCACGCTGATCACCAATTTCTCTTCGGTCGCGAGCCAGGTAGGGGGCCCAGTCAAAATTGTGGAGCAAGGGGCCAGCTTTGCCGGCTCGGATGCCACCCGCTTATTTGACTTCACAGCCCTGATCAGCATCAACCTAGCCATTATCAACATTTTGCCCCTTCCAGCCCTGGATGGCGGTCAGC